>NZ_PQTC01000001.1:0-504604 GCF_003850715.1 Enterobacter sp. 301B | reverse complement strand
CAATCGATCCCGCTCACACCCGGAAGCGAGAAAACGCGCTGAGAAGGCGAAAAAGGCCGAAGAATGGCAATTAAAGGCATCACCTCCCGACCCTCCGTCGCGTGGGCTGTTCCCCCGTCACCTGCGCACGACATTTACTTCGTTTTTTGTGCATTTTCCGATCCTGAGCCAGACCGCGCCGCCACAGGGCGGAAAGGGCATAAACAGCATCAAAAAAATTGTGCAAATTTGTGCACTATTGTGCAACAGAGAAAAGAGGCCCGGAGGGAAGAAAAGCCGCCTTTAAAAGGCAGCTTCTCAGGTCAGTGGGGATTGATGGATAGTCGGCGCAAAACATTAGCAACATCGCCACTGCTTAGTGAACCCGTCGCTGCGGATACGGTCAGTTCTTCCAGTTCATTACCTTCATCACGGATATCAATACCATTGCGCTTTAAAAAAGCCATCGCAACGAAAAAGGCGGTGCGCTTATTGCCGTCATTGAAGATATGACCACGCGAAATGGCGACGAGATACATCGCTGCGAGTTCGTGAATATCCTCAACGTCTTCATAGTAGCGCTGGTTCTGAACACGATAAATGATCGCCTCTGCTCTTCCCGGTTCTGGCATTCCCTGAACGCCCGGCAAAGCTGCAAGCAGACGGTCATGAAACGCTATCACCTCCTGAGCGCTAATCCATTTCATCTGTCGGCCAGCGCCTTAATGGTACGACCGTGCCGCCCCATAATTTCGGCAAATTCAGCATCCAGCTTTGCTTCCTGCCACGCGTTGAAATCATCCCGGCTGATAAGCACAGCGGCAGAGCCATCGCGGCGAGTTATTTCTACAGGCTCGCCAGCCGTAGCAGCTTCCATTACCTCGGCAATATTTTGCCGGGCCTGAGATGTGGTATAGGTTCGCATATAACCTCCTTTGATGTACGCGTTAAATGTACAACACAAACGTACAACATGCAATGCCATGACCTGAGCCTGACTCATTTACCATTGAGCGCCACTTTGTGGCGCTGGCGGACTCTTTGCCGCCCGCACCCGCAGAATCGCTATTCCCGGCGTAACGCGTTACGCCAGCCATACCGATTGCCATGAAAACACAGTATTAATGATTGTCGCTTTCATCTTCAGTATCGGGCGTTTTTCTGGATTCAAAGTATTTCTTTTCTGCCGCCGCAACGCGCGCCTGGTGCTCAGGATAGTCACGAAATACATCCGCTACCGGCCAGTCGACTGGCGGGATCACTGGCTCCGTATTATTGCTGGCCTGCATTTCATTTGAACGTGCCAGTTTCCGTCGTAGCTCACGTTCTTCATGCGAGGACTCGCGATAATAAAGCCAACTCTGATAATCGTCTTCCCGTTCAAAATCATCATCATGATACCTTCCCATGCAGCCCCCTGTTGATGAGCGCAACCTTAAGCCTTCCCAGAAGCGCTTCATTCTCCTGTTTTCTTTCTGCTTTTTGCCTTTGTTCGGCATCGTCACGACGCTGTTCGATTGCTGCCGTTCCGATCAACTTCGCCGTACATGTCAGACACAGCCCCTCGTTACCGTATGCCTTATCATCCGGAGTTAATTCAGCATTACAGTTCCTCGCCCTACAATATGACGCTTTGGTTTCTTCTACCAGATAGCCACCTTTCAGGTAAACCAGCTGATCACCAAAAGACAGCGCTGCCCCGCACCGGAGAGCATGAATATCGAGTTCCGATTTTATACCCCAGGCTGAAAGCTGATATTTAAGGGATTCCGTCAGAGGCACAGGCTGCACGGTACTGTTTTTAAGGGTTGGCACTTCATTGCGGATAGCTGCGGCCACTTTCATGTAACTCTCAGCCCGCGCCTGATCAACCTCATCGCAATCTGACGCGGTTATAGTGCAGGCAAGAGACTCAAACACATCGGCAGGTGATTTTTGCCGTTCTGGTTTGAAGTTTCTGAGGCTTTCGTTGAGCCGTTTTTTCTGCTCGCGGGTCATTTGACCAATTTCATATTGTTCAGGCTCAACTGGTGGCGGATTCTCACCCCTTGAATTTGTCTGTTTTTTAACCTCAGTACAGTTATTGACACGAGTCCTAGAGGGCGCGGACGCGCCCCGAAGGTCAAAATCAAAGTCAACGGCCTGGCCGGAGTCGTCTAATATCTCCGGTTTCTTACGCACAATGCGGTAGGTATGCAGTCTGGTTTCAATCGGTGGAATGTGAGCGGCAGGCATCACCAGACCTTTGATAAGATCCAGATACTCGCCGTAATCATTCGGCTCATCCTTCTGCTGATACCAGATACGCAGCGGGAGATCACGACGGGCAACCAGTGCACCGCCCTGCAATTGAGTGTATTGCTGCCAGTCGCCAGCATCCGCAGCGCGGTGTAGCTCAGCAAACAGAGGGTTTATCTTGTCGGCCTGTTCCTGATTGCGGAACCGGCGCAGCTCACGCCAGACAGATACCGGCGCACCGCCCAAAAACTGAAACTGACGAATGCCCCAGCACGACGCCCAGGCGGTAGCATGTTTTGACGTTTCTTTCAGTGGCCTGCCGCTTTCGTCGTCGGTTTCTCCGTCGAGCGCGTAGCCGTCAATATTCTTACTGATGTACTTCACCACGTAGCCGGTGGCGCTGCCGATTTCATGATCTATCGGTTTCATGTCAAAACGCGGCTGGTTGCCATGCTTGCCCTGCAACTCTTCCGCATCCTCACGGGTCGCGTAGTCTTCCATCACTTCCAGTAGTTCAGCGGAATGCTCAGGCAAAGAGAACAACAGGCCATGCCAGTGCGGCGTACCATCGTGGTGAGACTCAGCCACCCGCAGGCCAAATACCGGAATTTCACGGCGGGCCAGCTCAGCGCGGATCTGTTGCCATACCCTGTTAAGATAGCGCTGCGTGGCTCTTGGGCTGGCACCGTTCCATTTGGCATTGCGATGACCGAAGACGGTATATGCGTGGTATTTGGATGGCGCAGTCAGAGTAAAAAACTGACCCGCATAGCCGCTTTCGGTAGCAACTTTTTCAAAGCCGCCGATACGGGTCATGAGTTCAACGCGGCGCAATGCGGGGTTAGATATGCTCTTATCGATCTGATCAATAAGAGAAATACGCTCTTTGGTTTCCTGGTCTTCCAGCTCAAGACGGGCCATGATCGCGCGGCTGCGTTTGCGTCTGGCATCCCACTCATCAACGTGGTGCTTGCTGCAATACGGTGCAGCGCCCCGCTTTACATCACCAAAAGCAATATGCAGGTGCTCACGCCAACGCGCGGCGTACTTTTTCAGGTTACGGTGCCAGTAGCGATCATCCAGCATCTTGCTAATGCCGGTAGTAGCCTCATCAATAAACAGCGCACCCCGGCAATACTTTGCCCAGCTCGGCGGCGTCAGGAAGAAAAGCCGCGCGAGGATAGCCGCTTCGGTGTAAAGGTATCCGGCATATTTGCGATCACTCTGCGTATCTACCGTTTCGTGAACCTCACTCAGCGCAGATCGCATATAGATAGCGATATCCTGCGCCAGTAACTCAACATCTTCCGGCGTGAAGTCCGGCAGGTGATTAAATCGCTCAACCAATCCATGCAGAGTGTTAAACGTGTGGTAAAGCGGGTTTAACCCTTTGAATGCTGTATCGGCCTGAGATTTAGCCTCATCGGTCATCGCAATAGCGTATTGCTCATTCACCATGTTGATAGGCGGCAGATCCCTGCGGATGATATCGCGCAGCGCAAGACGGGCGATGTGCCTGCCCTTCATGGTGTGAATACTGTCAATGCGGGAAGCCAGACGCAGGCGAATAAAGCGGGGTAGCGGCGCAAGGGTGACTTTCACCCACGCCAAAAACTCCTGTTCTTGACCCAATTCGACTAGATCAACAACGGGAGTCTTATCTACACAAATGGCAGCTTTCGGCTTCTGCCATTCGTAATCGTACCGGGTGGCGTCTGGTGCGCTACCCGGATACGGAGGGGGCGGTGTTGGGTCTCTGCGCCCACTGGCTGCGGTGGTCATTGCACCGCATCCATGTAAGCGCTTATGAAGGTTGTTGCAACTTCCGCGCAGATTGCATTTCCGTAGGCGCGCAATCGTCCCACCACTCCGGCAACCCCATCAGCAGACGAGCCATAACAGGCTGGAATAACTCTAACTTTTTCATCTGCGCCCTTGTTGGCTCCCCATGAAGACCAAACGTGTGCAGCCAGATCTGACGATACAGCGTATCGTTCCGCATTCTCCCGTCCTTCCGGAAGAATGAGTTTTGAAGGTTGCCGGTATCTCTGTGCGCTCTCGTCGTTGGCGTCGCCCACCCAATACAACCGTTGCCTGATGTGCGGGGCACCGACGCCCGCAGCGCAGAGATCGAAAGCTGTTGCGGCGTATCCCGCACCTTCCAGATCAGCCTGTACAATGTCGAACCACGCCAGGCCATCTTTGCTTGCAACCTGCTCGCCAAAGATGACTTCAGGGCGGCACTGCTCAATGAGATAGTGGAAATGGGGCCATAAGTGCCGCTCGTCAGTAATCCCCGCTCTTTTGCCTGACTGGCTGAAAGGCTGGCACGGGCATGAACCTGTCCAGACGTGGCGATCGTCTGCCCATCCAGCCCGGCGCAGGGCGTAAGACCAGACGCCGATCCCTGCGAAGAAATGGCATTGTTTAAATCCTTTAAGGTCATTTGGCGTTACTTCCTCAATAGAACGGGTGTCAACGACGCCGGGGGATATATGCCCGGCGTCAATCAGATTGCGCAGCCATTGCGCGGCAAAGGTATCGATTTCGTTGTAATAGGCAGTCATAAAAGGCTTCTCACAGTTGAATCGGGTTTTCTTCTGATTCCCAATATCCGGGGAGCACATCGCTATCGGATTCATCTCCGCATCCTTCAACGACGCCCAAAGTGCCGATCACTTCTTTGGCTTTCTGGCGGTTGCTGGCGTCGGTACTAACAGAGCGCTGCACGTCGATTTCATGCAGGTGGAAGCGGTGGTAAATCTCGCGGGTGGTGTCGGTGTCACTGTTGGAAATGACAACCGGCGCGCCATATTTTTGGTTAACCTCCAGCAGATCCGCCGCTAACTGGCGGTGATGCTTCTCGGTGAATGGCTCGGTGTGGTATTGGGTGAAATTGGCAGTTTCGCTTGCAGGCAGGTACGGCGGATCGCAGTAGATGGCTTCATCCGTTCCAACCATCACTTTGAGTGTGTTTTGAAACGAGCTGCACAGGAAAATAGCTTTGGTGTCGTTGGCCTTCTCGGCAAACTGGCGGATCTCCGCTTCCGGGAAGTAAGGCGCGGTTTTGTGCTGACCAAACGGCACGTTGTAACCGCCGCCCTGGTTGTAACGCACCACGCCGTTGTAACCGTGGCGATTGAGGTAAAGAAACAAAGCCGCGCGGGCCACATCAAGCAAGCCTTTTGTACCGTTGAAAATGCGGCGGTTTTGTAAGTATTCCTCTTTGGAATTGCCGGTCGCAAAGAGCGGGCGGGCAAGATCAATCACCAGCTCAGGATTGCTTTTGACCTCACGATAAAGGCGGATCAGGTCTGGGTTGATATCCGCAAGGATATAGCGGCGATAATCGGTATTGAGGAACACTGAAGCGCCGCCAACAAAAGGCTCAACAAGGCAACTAGCCTTTGGTAAATGCAGCAGTAATTCAGGCATCACGCGGCTTTTGCCACCGGGCCATTTGAGGAGGGAACGGATCATAATGCCGCCCCCATAGCGCCTTTGGCTGCGAGGCTTTTTAGGTTGTCTGAGAGCTGAGCGATCTGATTCCACACATCAGCGGCAGCGTTATGCTTTTCAGAATCGACAAGCCGATTTGAGGCATACCCACAGACAGTAAGCGCAACCTCTTCAACCGTTCTAACGTCGCGGACATTCCAAAAATTCCAGACCAGTTTTAAATCTACAGCGCGCATTGCGTTGTAGATAATCGGCATATCGTAATCAGTACCGCGCGCCCAAACTTTCACGCTCGCCAGATCACAATATTCCAGGATAAACATATTTAGTTCGCTAAGAGCTACGGGGAGGGAGTAAGCCCCTTCTTTGATTACTTCCGCTCGTACTTCTCCCGACTGCTTAAACCACCATTTGATTGTTTCAGCGCCCAGTGTTCCGCCGAAAGCCTCACTGCTTTCAATAGCAATGCGGCAGTACATTGAGGCGGAAACTCCACCTGACATAGGGTCAAAGATTGCCGCAGCAATAGACGCAATCGCCGCAGTTGGCTTGTTATCCATGGCTTCAATATCAATCATTACATGCTTCATCTTGCTTTCTCCTGGGTGCAGGAAGCCCGGCGCGGTGATGCGCCTGACTACTGGTTAATCATTCAGTGGTTAATTGACTGCGCCATCCGGCGCGGGTGGTGGTGATTCGCGTAACGCCTGCATTTCAAGGCGCGGCGCAGCATGATCGGGAAACTCCCACGGCAACGCCGCAGCCAGCTCGGCAAGGCGCTTAATGCCCAACATCAGGCTCACTTTGTCCTGAGAGCTGAACTGTTCGAAAGGCATGGTGAGGTGGGAATGAGTCAGCGACGGCAGATCTTTAAACCGCTGCGCGGCTTCGTTTGCCAGCAGGATGATCACCTTTTTCTGAGTCTCGCCCAGGCGGTTGAAACGGCTCGCCGTGTCATTGGTGCGGGAAACTGAAATGCTCGACTGCAAACGGGCACGCTGTTCAAGGAACATCTGACGCCCGGATACTGGTTTCTCTTGTCCGATATTCATAATCCTATCTCCCATCACTACCGCTTATCAGGCGCGTCACTCGCAAGTAACGCCCCGGATAAGCACCGGTTTCCCGGTGCTGTTGGTTTTACTTCGCCAAGTCCAAGTCAAAGGTGAAATGAGTCACCTGCGGAAGTGGGCGGAGGAGATAGCACAGCGGGCAATCACATGACTTACACGCTGTGCCGTCTTCAATATGGCGCTCTTCAAACCATTGAGTTACCGCACGACCATCAGCCGCGCGGTAATGGATGTAATAGGAATTGCCACTTGAAATATATTTAGCGCAAGCCTCAACGGTGCCTTTCTCACCGCTGGCTTTAATTGTCACTTGCTGACCTAATTCGAACTTAAACATAGATACCCCTTTTTTGGGTGAGTGAATGCGCCATCACTTAATAAAGTGACGACAGGTAGAAAAAGTTTTATCTGTTACTTAATGACTAAAGCAGTTTCCTAAACAACCTTGCTAAAGCGCTAAATAAGCCTTTGTTTATCTTCTTCGTATAAACAAAAGGCTTACTCATGCCTTTAATGAAACGCACCTTATTCGGTTCCGGTTTAAAGAAACGCCCGTCCGGGCATTCAATCCAGCCGCGTGTGTTGCGGTAATGCGTGACCTGGCAACCATGCTTTAACAGGCTGGCAAGTGATGGGGCGTTATCGTTCATATCGTGTACCTGCTACAGTTGCCTACGGGCTTTTAGTTCAACTTCTTCACGGCGGGCTTTATATTCTGCAAGCGCCTTTATTCTTTGCTGGTTTGCTTTTTCTATTCGCTGTCTGATCAGGAATTGAATTAGATACACAACAAGCACAGCAAAAATAGAAAGGCCTATTATCATTTCAACCTTCATGATTCCTGCCACTATTCAGCCGTTCAATTGTTCGCATTGCTTCAGCTAAGGCAAAGTCACGGCCATAATAATTATCAATATTGGCGTTATCATCCCGCTTATTAATCAGGTATGAATTACTTCTGTTAAAAGCATTGCGCGGTGATTTACGGATAGTGAAGCCGTTAAAGACATAAACGTTTTTACTTACCTGAACCAAACCCGGGATGCTTCCAGCATGTGACCCATGTTGTGAATAGCGCTTTTTCATTTTTTAACTCACCAATGAACAGATTGGGTTTACGACTTATTCCCATCTAAAAAGCAGAGGCTTTATCCAGATGGTTGAAGCCGTCCAAATACATGCGGGCGTAATATGCCACCATGTTGACCTGTAACAACTCTCTGCGGCCAGGCATTGCTTTTGGCACCAGTGGCAGATATCTGCGCTCAGCATCGCTTTGCACTTGGCGCAGTTCCATGCCGTAAAACTCTGCAAACTCTTTCAGCGTCATGCGTGGCTTGATGCCTTTCTCAGTCAGATACGCAAGAGCCAGTGTCATGGCTTCGCGTTCTTTAGTGCCGCAGACTGGTAAATCTGTGATTTTACGCACCTTTGAAGACGCAGCCTTTTCAGTGGTGCTTTTCCGCGTTGTCGTCATGGGCTATCCTTTAGGATCGGTTTAGATTGGTTTCAAGTGGGTACAAATAAGTACCCTTGAGCAAAGATTAGGGGACAAATACGTACCATGTCAAGCGACGTAGGCGAAAAATTAAGACTCATCCGTGAAGCTGAAGGATTGAGCCGGGATGAGTTTGAGCAGATAACCGGCGTACCTGCTGGCAATACAAAGCGTTATGAAACAGGGAGGACTAAAAGTATCGGCAGTGAATTTCTTATGATGATTACTCAGCACCCCCGCTTTACGAAATACACACTTTGGTTAATGACTGACCAGATCGCACCTGAATCGGGACAAATATCCCCGGCTCTCTCCCCTGATGGGCCAGGCAACATCTCCAGCCCCCAAAAAGGCCAGAAGGCTGGCTAACTATCTACAGGATTTATAAAAATTGGGGCAACGGTGGTATTTGCAGCGAGATTGTTAGTTTCTTAGGGTGAGTGTTTTTACATGACGATTAAATCACTGGGTAATGATGGCTGGATGGTAGATGTACGGCCACAGGGACGTAGCGGTAAGCGAATCCGTAAGAAATTCGCTACCAAATCTGAGGCCCAGCAATATGAACGATGGGCTATCGCAACCCATCACAACAAAGAATGGGTTGATAAACCCAGGGATCGAAGTTCACTTACAGACCTGATAGCTCTCTGGTGGGATCGCTGCGGCAGCACGCTGAAAGATGGCGAAAACCGCCACGTAAAACTAAAGGCCACCGATCGCCGGTTAGGTTTCCCGCGTGCGATCGACGTTACACCCGAAGCGTTTGCACAGTACCGGGCGAAGCGTATTACAGATGGTATTGCCCGAAAGACCGTCAACAACGAGCACCGCGATCTAAAAGCGATGTTCAACAAGCTGCGGGAGCTGGGTTTATTTCACGATCAAAATCCATTAACCGAACTCAGCGAACTGAAATTACCTCAAACCGAGTTAGGCTTCCTTACCAAAGACGCGATTCGTCGCGTCCTCTCCGCTTTAGAGGGCGACAACCTGAAAGCTGCAAAGCTATGCCTTTCAACGGGTGCTCGCTGGAATGAAGCGGCCAGACTCACACGCGATCGCGTATACAGCGATCGTGTCACTTACACCGAAACCAAAAACGGGCAGCACCGAACCGTTCCCATTACAGCCGAACTGGCGAAGGAGATCACAGGGGGCGAAGGCCGGTTGCTTTTCCCAAACATTGATTACGACCTTGCCCGCAAGACACTTAAACGCGTTGCCCCTGAAATTCCAGCCGGGCAGGCCACACATGTTTTCCGCCACACCTTTGCCAGTCACTTCATGGCGAACGGCGGCAACATCCTCGTTTTACAGCGTATTCTGGGCCATTCCAGCATTAACCAGACGATGGTTTACGCGCACTTCTCACCCGATCACCTTGCCGATGCAGTGACGTTAAACCCACTGGTTAATCTCGATTGATCCCTGCCCCAAAGTGACCACAAACAAAAAACACTGATCCACATTTTGACCACACAGGATTGATTTAGAGGGGTTTTGGTTGGTTTCGTTGAGGTGGTAAATGCTTGATTTGAATATAAGTTATTGTTTTTTCGGGTATTAAAAAGGGGCGCTTGCGCCCCGTTTGTTTTTTATGGTGCCTGATAAATATTAGCGCTTCACAATCTTGATCGTCTGGCCTAAGCGGGACGGTTTTTCTTCGCTGGTTTTCTGCGGGGCGGTCACGCACGCGGTTTCCACACACACGAAGGTCTTGTAACCGTCATCCGGGATATCTGCCATGCTGACGGAAAGGGCAGGGCCCGGGTTCCAGCCCACCACGTTGCTATGGTGGTGGTGAACCACGTCAATGCCGCGGTTCAACGCGCTGTCGTGGATGACGCTACAGGCTTCCGGGTGCAGATACACGCGATCGGTACGGTCCGGGAAGCTCTGAACGCCGTCGTCCAGCCTGCCTTCTTTCGCGTTGTCCACTTTGTCGATAAAGGTATCGCCAAGTCCGCTCACCTTAACGGCCTGAATGTCGCCTACGTTGAAATAGGTGTGCAGGGCGGACGTTGTTTCGAATTCGCCGTGCGCTTCCAGTTCAATCTCGCAGGTTTTAGCCAGCTTGAAGCGGGCATAGAGGGTGAATTCATGTGGCCACAGGGCGCGCGTTTCATCATTTGCCTGAAGTTCAAAGGTCAACACCGCGCCGTTATCATCTTCGTTGTGGGCTTTCAGCGTCCATTGCTGGTTACGGGCGAAACCGTGAGACGGCAATCCCTGCTGCGCTGACGGACCAAACCATGGCCAGCAGATCGGTACGCCGCCACGGATCGCCGCCCCTTTTTTGAACGAGGTGGCCTCGCTCAGCCACAGGCCTTCTTCTTCGCCTTCTGGTTTCCAGGAGAGCAGGTGGGCGCCATTGAGCGCTACGGAGGCTTTAACGCGCGGATGATCGACGACGATGATATCGGCGCCGTCAATCTGACGGCGGGAGAGCACAGGGGTAAGTTGTTCGACTACCGGAAGTGCAAAAATTTTATTAATCATTAAGCAATCCTCTGTCTAAAAACAATAAAAAAGGCGACCGAAGTCGCCTTTTAGGATCAAGCACTCATCTCAACTTATTTGGAGATGTGAGCGATCAGGTCCAGTACTTTGTTAGAGTAGCCAGTTTCGTTGTCGTACCAGGAAACCAGTTTCACGAAGTTGTCGTTCAGTGCGATACCTGCTTTAGCATCGAACACGGAAGTGCACACTTCGCCGTTGAAATCGGTAGAAACAACGTCGTCTTCGGTGTAACCCAGAACGCCTTTCATTGGGCCTTCGGAAGCAGCTTTGATTGCTTTCTTAATTTCTTCGTAAGAAGCAGCTTTTTCCAGACGAACGGTCAGGTCAACAACGGATACGTTAGGAGTTGGAACGCGGAACGCCATACCAGTCAGTTTGCCATTCAGTTCTGGCAGTACTTTACCTACTGCTTTAGCAGCACCGGTAGAAGATGGGATGATGTTCTGAGCCGCGCCACGGCCGCCGCGCCAGTCTTTGTGAGACGGGCCATCAACGGTTTTCTGAGTAGCGGTGGTAGCGTGAACGGTAGTCATCAGACCTTCGATGATGCCGAAGTTGTCGTTGATAACTTTAGCCAGCGGTGCCAGGCAGTTGGTGGTGCAGGATGCGTTGGAAACGATGTCCTGGCCAGCGTAAGTTTCGAAGTTTGCACCGCGAACGAACATTGGGGTGTTGTCTTTGGAAGGACCAGTCAGAACAACTTTCTTCGCACCCGCAGTGATGTGTTTACGTGCAGTTTCGTCGGTCAGGAAGATACCGGTAGCTTCAGCTACAACGTCAACACCGATTTCGTTCCATTTCAGGTTAGCTGGGTCTTTCTCAGCAGTAACGCGGATGGTTTTGCCGTTAACAACCAGGTGGCCGTCTTTCACTTCAACGGTGCCGTCGAAACGACCGTGAGTTGAGTCGTACTTCAGCATGTACGCCATGTATTCAGCGTCCAGGAGATCGTTGATACCAACGATTTCGATGTCAGAACGTTTCTGAGCAGCACGGAAAACAATACGGCCGATACGGCCAAAACCGTTGATACCTACTTTGATAGTCATATATTCCACCAGCTATTTGTTAGTGAATAAAAGGTTGCCTGTAAAATTACAAAAACCTTACGCAGCGTCAAGCGGAATCGTGTCAATCATTGCGACAAATCAATCCTGTGACTAACGTTTGTGCGACTGACTCGCCTCACTTTCCCTTTGAGCTAGCAACCACATGGGGGCTGCGCCCGGAATTTTAAAGGCCTCGCAGGATTAAAATGTGAAATTGATCACAATTGCCTGACCGCCTTTTCGCGACACATAAGTTTAGATCAAAAGTGCACGCGCGGGTGTTAATGTTTTGTTAGAATCTGGGTTAAAAGATGTCTGTTTCAACAGCGAGATGTAAGCATATGTCGAACCAACATAACCCCGACGATTTGAAAAAAAACCTTACAGAGATGCAGTTTTACGTAACGCAAAATCACGGCACGGAACCGCCGTTTACCGGGCGTTTGCTGCACAATAAACGGGAAGGCGTCTACCATTGCCTGGTGTGTGATGCACCGCTGTTTAACTCCCAGACTAAGTACGATTCTGGCTGCGGCTGGCCAAGCTTTTACGAGCCTGTCAGCGATGATGCGATCCGCTATCTGACGGACTCCTCGCACGGCATGGTGCGCACCGAAATTCGTTGTGGGAATTGCGACGCCCATCTCGGGCATGTCTTCCCGGATGGCCCGCAGCCGACGGGGGAGCGTTTCTGCGTAAATTCGGCTTCGATGAGCTTTACCGATGACGAAAACGGCGACCAGACCAAGGGTTGAAAAAACGATTCAGCAAATTATTCCTTTGAAAGGGAGAGATCGTGAATATTGATGACATGATTGCAGGCATGACCCCGGAGGTTTATCAGCGCCTGGTGACGGCCGTTGAGCTGGGAAAATGGCCGGACGGTGTGGCGCTCACACCTGAGCAAAAAGAGAACAGCTTGCAGCTGGTGATGCTGTGGCAGGCGCGTCACAATACCAACGCCCAGCACATGACCATCGACACTAACGGTCAGATGGTGATGAAAAGTAAGCGCGAACTGAAAGAAGACTTCGGCATCACGCCGAAGCCGATTGCAACCTTCAAATAAAGCTCCCATGTAGGCCGGGTAAGGCGAAGCCGCCACCCGGCACACTACACCTTAGTGCGGGATCCCAAGCGACTCCGCCAGCTGCTTCGCTAACTGGTTGTTGTCATCCGCGCCATACTCCCAGAACATCGCCCCGGCGAGACCTTTCTCCTTGATGTAATCTGCTTTAATCGCCACGGAACGCGGGTTCTCATAGGAGATCGCAAACAGCGCCTTCCCGTCGGCGGATTTTACCGACAGCCACGGCACCTTCGCCTGTTCGTCCCAGTGCTCGGTAAAGCATTTCTGCGGATCGTTTAGCAGTTTGCGGACGATATCGTTGTATTTCACGTAGGTATCTTTGGTCAGGTCATAGCCAAGCGATTTGAACAGGCCCAGTTCCTGCGGCCCGAAGTAGGGCTGGGTGACCGGATTGTTTTGCGCGTCCGGTTTACTCCAGTCGATACCCGGTTCAACGGCGCGCTTCGGTACACGACCGTAAAAACCGATTCCGAGGTTCATTTGCTGCGGCTTAAGGCCGGCGGCCAGATAGTTATTCACCACAAAATCAACGCTGTATTTGTCTGCGGCAGCCACCGTTGGCCAGGCGCTGGAGTCATACAGATTCGCGTTAAAATACTGCGTCCCGTACGCCATGTCGTAGGTCATCAGGTTGATGTAATCGAGCAGGGGGGCAATGGCCTTCACATCCACCCAGCTTTTCGGACTTTCTGCATTTGCGCCCACCGCAATCGTGACCAGTTTTTTCATACCAAACGTGTCACGCATCTCTTTTAACAGCGCGGTGAAATTATCCCTGTCGGCTGGGGTGCTCTCGACCAGTCCCCACGCGCCGTTGACCGGGAACTCCCAGTCGAGATCGATCCCGTCCAGGCCGTATTGACTGACGATCTGCTGTGCGGAGCGAATAAACACCGCGCGGCTCTCTTTGGTAGCCGCTGCGCCAGAAAAACCACGTGCGCCCCAGCCGCCAACGGAAAGCAGCACTTTTAAATTCGGGTTTTGTTTACGAAGCTGAGGAAGTAACGCCAGGTCGGATGCCACCTTGGGTGATAACCAGATTTGATGCAGTTTTGCCGGATCTTTCAGTGCAGGGTTGGTCTCGTCTTTCTCGTTGTTATAGACCAGACCAAACGAGTAGTTGAGGTGTGTGATCTGACGGACATCGAGTTTATTGATATCGCCACCCGGTCCGGCGGTAACATCGCCACCGCCATTGAAGTAGCCCACGCACATCAGGGGCGCGGCGGAAGCCAGTGACGCGCAAAGCAAGGGTAATGCTGCCAGCAAGGGCAAACGTTTCATATAAGTTCCTCTTTGACTGAATAAAAATAACCACGCCACAGAAAAGGCGTGGCGAAAAAACAGCCTGAAGAGAATACCATCGCCGCTTCGCTTGTGATGCGAGGGAGTTCACTTTATGGGAGATCGGGGAGGGGGTTTTGCCGGGTGGCGCTGATGCTTACCCGGCCTACAAAACCAGAGAAAGTAGGCCGGGTAAGGCGAAGCCGCCACACGGCTAAAAAAGCTTACGCCTGCGTCTCCATCCAGTCAGCCAGCGTATACAGCGTTGCGCCTTCTGCGGCCATATCCATAAACGCCTGGGCGCTGTCATGCGGCTGAATATTCACCCCGCGACAGCCGTCGGTAATGACATTCACGGTATAGCCCAGCTGGAGCGCATCCAGCACGGTGAACTTCACGCAGTAATCCGTCGCCAGGCCCAGCACAATCAGCTCGGTGATCTCATGATGGCGTAACCATGCGTCCAGCGCCGTCTTCTGGCGGTGACCGTTATCGAAGAATGCGCTGTAGCTGTCGATGGTTGGGTTTTCACCTTTGTGGAACACCGCGTCGATGGCCTTCTGGTTCAGCAGCGGATGCAGCTCAGCGCCTTCCGTCTGCTGCACGCAGTGATCGGGCCAGAAGGTTTGCGCCAGTCCGTCCAGTTCGCCCTGGCTGTAAGGCTCAACGTTGTGCTGGCTGGTAAAGCTGCCGTGGTTTGCCGGATGCCAGTCCTGACTCGCCACCACCGCTTCATCACGAGCCTTACACCACTCAATCAGCGAATTCGCGACGTCGACGGTGCTGTCGCCTTCCGCGACGGCCAGCGCACCGCCCGCACAGAAATCATTTTGCAAATCGACCAGTAACAGGGCGCGTTGCTTCATGGGAACTCCTTATTCGTCCGGCGTCAGTTCACCGCGCAGGTTTTGCATCATGGCGCGGCGAATGGAATCAATATCCAGATCCTGACTCAATAAATAGTGAAGTTTAGTCAGCGTTGCCTCAACGGTCATATCGAAACCACTGATCACGCCAGCGTGCGCCAGGGCGTTGCCGGTGGCGTAGCCGCCCATATTGACCTTACCGGACATACACTGAGTGAGGTTCACCACCACAATCCCGCGATCGCTCGCCTCCTGAAGCTCTTTCAGGAACTCACCGTTCTGCGGGGCGTTACCCACGCCATAGGAGCGCAGGATCAGCGCCTTCACCGGCTGGCGCAGGAAGTTGCGCACCACGTCGGCGGAAATACCCGGATAAATCGTCACCACGCCAATCGGCTGCGGGGTGATCGGGTGAACGATCAGCTCGCCTGCAGTATTTGGCGCGGGCGGCGTGCCCAGACGACGGATATGGATCCCCGCTTCCAGCAGCGGTTGCAGGTTAGGTGAGGCAAACGCGTCAAAGCCGTCAGCGTGCGCTTTAGTGGTACGGTTCCCGCGGTACAGTCGGTTGTTGAAGAACAGCGTTACCTCGTTGATCGGGTAATTAGCGGCCACGTACAGGGAGTTAAGCAGGTTGATCTGCCCGTCTGAACGCAGTTCCGCCAGCGGGATCTGCGAACCGGTCACGATGACGGGCTTGCCCAGGTTCTCCAGCATGAAGGAGAGCGCCGAGGCGGTGAACGCCATGGTGTCGGTGCCGTGCAGGATCACGAAGCCGTCGTACTGGTCGTAATGGGCTTTAATATCGTCCGCAATATGCTGCCAGTCTTCCGGCGTCATGTCGGAGGAGTCCATCAGCGGCTCATATTCGTGGATGGTAAAGTCCGGCATTTCCGGACGGTGGAATTCAGGCATCAGCGCCAGCTGGCGCTGCAAATGGCCAGAAACCGGAATATAGCCATTTTCTGAGCGCTGCATACCGATGGTACCGCCGGTATAGGCGACATATATTGATTTCTTCTGCATGGTAATGAGTTCTTGTTCTTCAAAAGAAAAAATCCCCTCTTAACGGGAAGAGGGGACGGTTTTTAACGCACGTTCGCACAGGTCAGGCAAAACGCGTAACGGCTTTGCGGATCGTTGAAAGTCGCGAGCTTATCGCTCTCCGCTTTCATGGCTTTAGCCGCCGTCGCCACCGGCGCCGGCAGATACGCCTGAAGCGCTTCCGGCAGCATGGCGCGGACGGAGCCGGACATGCTGTCCATGACCATATCGAAGAACGTCGGTTCGTCCTGATAATAGTCAACGTGCCACTGCTTGAGCTTCGCCAGTTCCGCCGCTTTCTTCACGGCATCGTCGAAGTCACCCAGGCTGTCTACCAGACCGTTGCTCTTCGCATCCTGGCCGGTCCAGACGTGGCCCTGCGCGATCTGGTCAATCTGGTCTGGCGTCTTTTTACGGGAATCCGCCACCAGCGTGATGAAGCGCTTATAGCCACTCTCAATGCTGAGCTGCATCATCTCGGACACCTCAGGCGGCAGAGATTTAGTCACGGACACATCCGCCAGCGGCGAGGTGGAAACGCCGTCGGTATGAACGCCGAGATAATCCAGGCTGTTCTCTACGGTGTTGATCACGCCGAAGATGCCAATCGAGCCGGTCAGCGTGCTTGGGTTAGCCACAATGTAGTTGGCTGGCGTCGAGATCCAGTACCCCCCTGAAGCCGCCATGCCCCCCATCGAGACCACGACCGGCTTGCCCGCGGCACGCGCGGCGGCCAGCTCAGCACGGATCACCTCGGAGGCGCTGACGCTGCCGCCAGGGCTGTTCACCCGCAGGACAATCGCCTTCACTTTCGGATCCAGACGCGCATCGCGGATCTGCGACGCGGTGGTGTCCCCGCCGACGTTCCCCGGCGTTTCTTCACCGTCCATAATGGCCCCGTTAGCAAACACCACGGCGATGCTGTCACCGCTGTCATCCGGCTTTTTCGCGGCGTAGTCATACATGCTGATGGCGCTGTAGTTCTTGTCCTCTTTACTCCAGCCGAACTGTTTGGTCAGCGCTTTTTCGATTTCAGCGCTGGAACCCAGCCGATCGACCAGTTTGTTATCAAGCGCGTATTTCGCTGTATCGCCGTCCACTTTGCGCAGGCCCTCCAGCACACCGCGCGCGCCCGGGAAGACCTGCTCAGCGGTCATTTGACGGTTAGCGGCAATGGTGCCGAGATAGTTCTGCCACAGCTCGCCAATCCAGCGGCTGTCCGCTTCACGGGCGGCAGGGGACATATCATCACGGATAAACGGCTCCACGGCAGATTTATAGGTCCCGACGCGGAAGACGTGGGTAGTGACCTTCAGCTTGTCGAGCAGCGATTTGTAGTACAGACCATTTGTGGCGAAGCCATGCAGATCGACCGTGCCCTGCGGAGAGAGCCAGATTTTGTTAGCAAAGCTCGCCAGATAATATTGCCCCTGGGTGTAGCTGTCGCCGACGGCAATGACCGGTTTACCGCTGTCGCGGAATTCCCGCAGCGCTTTCCCGATGTACTGCATCGAAGGCTGATCGGCTCCGGCAAAATCTTTCAGATCCAGCACGATACCGGTAATGTTGCGATCGTCTTTGGCCTGACGGATCGTGTCGACGATATCAAACAGGGAGTTTTCCTGCAGGCGGTCTGAGGTCGCGCCGAACAGCTGGCGGCCAATCACGCCCAGACGATTGCTGGTCGATGGCTTATCAACAATCACCCCGGTGATATCGAGGAGCAGTGCGCCGCGCGTCGAATTCTGCGCCTGGCTGGCGCTGCTGAGATGCATCCAGATACCTGCGCATACCAGGACCAGGAAGATGAAGAAGATATTCATCACCAGGTTGCGGACGAAGTTGAGCAGTCGCCACGTCCATTTAAAGAAACCGGCAAAGATTCGCCAAAGGGTTCGCATGTATTCTCCCTAACCAGAAAAGGACTGTTTCCGTCGCCACAGGACGGTAATGTGCGGTTATCGTAATGACCCAACCGCCACTTGTCAGCAGGAATCGCCTGCCACGCTGTAACAAATTCTGCTGTCGTGTTAATTTTGTGAGTAAATTTCACGAAAGGAGTTAACCAATGGACGCACTTGAACTGCTTGTTAACCGTCGTAGCGCTTCCCGCCTGGCCGACCCGGCCCCCGTCGGCGAGCAGCTGGAAAACATTCTGCGTGCCGGAATGCGTGCGCCGGACCATGGCACATTGCAGCCGTGGCACTTCTTTATTATTGAAGGCGAAGGGCGCGACCGCTTCAGCCAGCTGCTGGAGCAGGGGGCGGTTGCCGCAGGCCAGGATGAGAAGGGGATTGATAAAGCCCGCAACGCGCCGTTCCGTGCGCCGATGATCATCGCGGTAGTCGCAAAATGCCAGGCCGACCATAAAGTGCCGGTCTGGGAGCAGGAGATGTCTGCCGGTTGCGCGGTAATGGCAATGCAGATGGCCGCCGTCGCGCAGGGCTTTAACGGCATCTGGCGTACCGGGCCGCTGACCGAGAGCGCCGCCGTGCGGGAAGGCTTCTCCTGCGGTGAACACGATAAAATTGTCGGCTTCCTCTATCTCGGCACCCCGCAGCTTAAAGCCTCCAGCACCATTAGCGTGCCGGACACCACGCCTTTCGTCAGCCGTTTTTAATTACACGCGCTAAACTGTCTGGATTCTGAGCATCCGCCGCAGAATTCAGACAGTCATACTTACCTCTTTATGGAATGAGCGCTACCATAGCGCGATTGAGATGACAGGAGACGTCCATGAGCGAGCAAACCATTCGTTTAACGCAATACAGCCACGGAGCCGGTTGCGGTTGTAAAATTTCCCCGAAAGTGCTGGAGACCATCCTGCACAGTGAACAGGCGAAGTTTGTCGACCCGAACCTGCTTGTCGGTAACGAAACGCGTGACGATGCAGCGGTTTATGACTTAGGTAACGGCACCAGCATTATCAGCACCACTGACTTCTTTATGCCGATTGTCGACAACCCGTTCGACTTCGGACGCATTGCGGCCACCAACGCCATCAGCGATATCTTCGCGATGGGCGGTAAGCCGATTATGGCGATCGCCATTCTGGGCTGGCCGATTAACACCCTCCCGCCGGAGATTGCCCGCGATGTCATCGAAGGCGGACGCTTTGCCTGCCAGCAGGCGGGTATTGCCCTGGCCGGTGGTCACTCTATCGATGCGCCGGAGCCGATCTTCGGCCTGGCCGTCACCGGCGTGGTGCCGACCGAACGCGTGAAGCGCAACAGCACCGCGCAGGCGGGCTGCAAGCTGTTCCTCACCAAGCCGCTGGGCATTGGCGTACTGACAACCGCCGAGAAAAAATCCCTGCT
The DNA here is from genome assembly GCF_003850715.1 of Enterobacter sp. 301B. NCBI lineage: Bacteria > Pseudomonadati > Pseudomonadota > Gammaproteobacteria > Enterobacterales > Enterobacteriaceae > Enterobacter > Enterobacter sp. 301B. The sequence goes on along the minus strand of NZ_PQTC01000001.1, from coordinate 485,184 downwards.
GAAGCCCGAGCATATTGGTCTGGCAACGGAAGTGATGTGCCAGATGAACCTTGCCGGTGCGGCATTCGCCAATATCGACGGCGTGAAGGCCATGACCGACGTGACCGGCTTTGGTCTGCTGGGACACCTCTCTGAAGTCTGTCAGGGCGCGGGCGTGCAGGCGCAGGTCTGGTATCAGGATGTGCCGAAGCTGCCGGGCGTGGAAGAGTACATTGCTCAGGGCGCCGTTCCGGGCGGGACGCAGCGCAACTTCGCCAGCTATGGCCATTTAATGGGCGAAATGCCGGAAGCGTGGCGCAATCTGCTGTGCGATCCGCAAACCTCCGGCGGCCTGCTGCTGGCGGTGACGCCGGAAGCAGAAGCTGACGTTCAGGCAACGGCGGCCGAGTTTGGCATCACCCTGACGGCCATTGGCGAGCTGGTGACCGCCCGCGGTGGCCGCCCGATGATTGAGATCCGTTAATTCGATGCGGTTGTTTATTGCCGAAAAGCCGAGTCTGGCGCGAGCCATCGCCGACGTGCTGCCCAAGCCGCATCGCAAAGGCGATGGCTTTATCGAATGCGGTAACGGGCAGGTGGTCACCTGGTGTATCGGTCACCTGCTTGAACAGGCGCAGCCGGATGTCTACGACAGCCGCTACGCCCGCTGGAACCTCAACGATCTGCCGATCGTGCCGGAAAAGTGGCGTCTGCAACCGCGTCCTTCCGTCACCAAACAGCTCAACGTCATTAAGCGTTTCCTGCATGAGGCGACGGAAGTGGTCCACGCGGGTGACCCGGACAGGGAAGGGCAACTGCTTGTCGACGAAGTGCTGGACTACCTGGAGCTGGCACCGGAAAAGCGCCAGCAGGTGCAGCGCTGTTTAATTAACGACCTCAACCCGCAGGCGGTGGAGCGCGCGATTTCGCGCCTGCGCGCCAACAGCGAATTTATTCCCCTGTGTGTCTCCGCGCTGGCGCGTGCTCGCGCGGACTGGCTGTACGGGATCAACATGACCCGCGCCTACACCATCCTGGGACGCAATGCGGGCTATCAGGGCGTACTCTCTGTTGGGCGTGTTCAAACCCCGGTGCTGGGGCTGGTGGTGCGTCGCGACGAAGAGATCGAAAATTTCGTCGCCAAAGACTTCTTCGAAGTCAAAGCGCATATCGTCACGCCGAAAGACGAACGCTTTACCGCCGTCTGGCAGCCGAGCGATGCCTGTGAGTCATATCAGGACGAAGAGGGGCGGCTGCTACATCGTCCGCTGGCGGAGCACGTGGTTAACCGCATTACCGGCCAGCCCGCGATCGTTACCAGCTATAACGACAAACGGGAATCAGAGCCCGCACCGCTGCCGTTCTCCCTTTCGGCGTTGCAGATCGAGGCCGCGAAAAAGTTTGGCCTGAGCGCGCAGAACGTGCTCGATATCTGCCAGAAGCTCTATGAAACCCACAAGCTGATCACCTATCCGCGTTCGGACAGCCGCTATCTGCCGGAGGAACACTTCGCCGGACGCTACTCGGTGATGAATGCCATTGGTGTCCATGCGCCGGATCTGTTGCCGCAACCGGCGGTAAACCCGGATACCCATAACCGCTGCTGGGACGATAAAAAAGTCGATGCCCACCACGCGATAATCCCGACGGCGCGCACCAGCAACGTCAACCTGACCGACAACGAAGCAAAGGTCTATAACCTGATCGCGCGTCAGTATCTGATGCAGTTCTGCCCGGACGCGGTTTTCCGCAAGTGCGTTATTGAGCTGGAAATTGCCAAAGGCAAATTTATCGCCAAAGCGCGTTTCCTCGCGGAAGCGGGCTGGCGCACGCTGCTCGGCAACAAAGAGCGTGACGAAGAGAACGACGGCACGCCGCTGCCGGTCGTAGCCAAAGGCGATGAACTGCTGTGCGAAAAAGGCGAAGTGGTTGAACGTCAGACCCAGCCGCCGCGCCACTTCACCGATGCGACGCTGCTTTCGGCCATGACCGGGATCGCCCGTTTTGTGCAGGATAAAGATCTAAAGAAGATCCTCCGCGCCACCGACGGTCTGGGTACGGAAGCAACCCGCGCGGGGATTATCGAGTTGCTGTTTAAGCGTGGTTTTCTCGAGAAAAAAGGGCGCTATATCCATTCGACAGAGCCGGGCCGGGCACTGATTCACTCCTTGCCAGAGCTGGCCGCCAGACCGGACATGACCGCGCACTGGGAGTCAGTGCTGACGCAGATCAGCGAAAAGCAGTGCCGTTACCAGGACTTTATGCAGCCGCTGGTGGGGACGCTTTATCAGCTGATTGATCAGGCGCGCAGCACGCCAGTGAAGCGATTCCGGGGGATGGTTGCCCCGGGTGGCGGGGCGAAGAAACCGTTCAAAAAGAAAAAAAGCGCAGCCAAAAATACCACCGCTTAAACCGTAGGCCGGGTAAGGCGAAGCCGCCACCCGGCAAAAAGCAGCTCTGCGGCCTGAAAAAAGCCCGGTGGCGATAACGCTTACCGGGCCTGCAAGGGCGAGAATGCAGCGAAACTAAATCACACCCTGCCCGATCATCGCATCGGCCACCTTCACGAACCCGGCGATGTTGGCGCCGCGCACGTAGTTGGTCTGTGAAGCCTCACCGCCGTACTCCACGCAGGCATGGTGAATATCAAGCATAATGTGGTGCAGACGGGCATCCACTTTCTCCGCCTTCCAGCCCATTCTCGCGGCGTTTTGTGCCATTTCCAGACCGGATGTTGCCACCCCGCCCGCGTTCGCCGCCTTGCCTGGCGCAAAGAGTACGCCCGCGTCCAGGAACAGATCGGTCGCTTCAATGGTGGTGGGCATATTTGCCCCTTCCGCTACCGCCTTCACGCCATTGCTAATCAGCGTCCGGGCGGCATCCACGTCCAGCTCGTTTTGCGTCGCGCACGGCAGGGCGATATCCACCGGCACACCCCACGGCTGTTTACCTTCCAGATAGGTCAGGCTAAACTCTCGGGCATAATCCGCCACGCGGCCGTCACGGCTGGCTTTGATTTCGCACAGACGCGCCAGTTTTTCTGCTGTGAAGCCAGCTTCATCCACCACGGTGCCGCTGGAGTCGGAGGCGGTCACTACGCGCGCGCCAAACGCCATCGCTTTCTCGATAGCGTACTGCGCCACGTTGCCGGAGCCGGAGACCGCCACGCGCATCCCCTCGAAGCTCAGCCCGTGACGCTTAAGCATCGCTTCAGTGAAATAGACCAGACCGTAACCCGTCGCTTCCGGACGAATCAGGCTGCCGCCAAACGACAGACCTTTGCCGGTAAAGACGCAGGCGCTGTTGTTGGAGAGCTTTTTCATCATCCCGGCCATAAAGCCCACTTCACGACCACCCACGCCGATATCCCCGGCAGGAACGTCGGTGTCCGGCCCAAGGTGGCGATAGAGCTCAGTGACCAGCGCCTGGCAGAAGCGCATCACTTCGCCTTCGCTCTTGCCTTTCGGATCGAAATCACTCCCGCCTTTACCGCCGCCCATCGGCAGGGTAGTGAGCGCATTTTTAAAGGTCTGCTCGAAGCCGAGGAATTTCAGAATCGACAGGTTCACCGAGGGATGGAAGCGCATCCCGCCCTTAAACGGCCCAATGGCGGAGTTAAACTGCACGCGCCACGCGCGGTTGACCTGTACCTGATTGCGATCGTCCACCCACGCCACGCGGAACTGGATGACGCGCTCCGGCTCCACCAGACGTTCAAGCAGCGCCATCTGGCGGTAGCGCGGATTTTCCTCAAGGAAGGGCCACAGGGTGGTCATGACTTCACGAACGGCCTGGGCAAACTCGCTTTGGTGCGGGTCGCGCTGCTGAACATGGGCAAGAAAGCTTTCCAGAGAGCGTGTCTGATCCATAGATATAAGAACCTCTTATAATAATTTATGCGTGTGGCGGAGATGTTTTGTGTCGTTTTTTTGACTATACCACCCGCACCGCTTTGAGAGGCAAGCAGAAATTTAGGCCGAAAGGGAAATTAATGACAAGGCGCGCGTCATAACCAAAAGCGATGACGAGATAAATTAAAGATCCCGTCAGGATCTACCGTTATAGATATAAACGATGCAAAGGAAATTAAGTCTATGAACCGTTTCGCAATGGTCGCGTTATGTTTGATGGTGTCCGCCGGGGCACAGGCTGATCGCATTCGCCCGGATGTCGAAGTTAACGTGCCGCCAGAGGTTTTTAGCGCTGGCGGCCAGCGTGCGCAGCCGTGTAATCAGTGCTGTATCTATCAGGATCAAAACTATTCCGAAGGCGCAGTGGTCAGGGCGGATGGCGTGCTGTTGCAGTGCCAGCGTGATGAACGCACCCTCAGTACAAACCCGCTGGTCTGGCGTCGCGTAAAAGAATAAACGCTTCCAGGAGCGGTATATCCGCCGGGGCTAAATCATACGTGAACGCGTCTTCTGGCGTGCACCACACCAGCGCCGAGTGGTAGTGCGCCTTCAGCTCGCCGCTAAATTCCGGCACGTGCCAGGCGTGGAGGTGGATCAGCCGCTGCGACACTTCCCGCTGGTGGCTTGCCACATACCGCGCGGGCACGGCTTCAATGCCGAGCTCTTCGCGTAGTTCGCGGATCAGCGCTTCCTGCTGGGTCTCACCGGCTTCAACCTTTCCGCCCGCAAATTCCCACATTCCTGGCTGATCGGCATGTTCGGGACGCTGCGCCAGCAAGATCTTGCCCTCTTTTTCGAGGATGGCCGCAACAACATCGAGTGTTTTCAGCATGTTCGTCAATAATTAATAGCGAAAAACGACATATTATCGTGCCCTGCCAAAGAGTCCAGTCATCAGGAGAATCAGGTGAAAGAGACAGCCGCCTGGGTTGCGCCCATGGAAACCCTTCCCGTCAGCCTCAAGCCCATTGCTGCCATGCAGAAAAAACACTTCGGCGCGGTGCTGAACCCCACGCGCTGGTGGGGGCGTATGCCGCGTCTTTTCTGGCTGGTAGCGCTATTTGTCGGCTATCTGGAGCGGCGCAAGGCGCGTTTGACGCCGGTTCTGCGTTCGTTACTAATGACGCGGGTCTCGCAGATCTGCCACTGCGCATTTTGTATTGATGCCAACAGCCTGCGTCTGGCCGAGCGGAGCGGGGCGCTGGATAAAGTGCAGGCCGTCAACGACTGGCAAAATTCCACCCTGTTCAGCGAAGAGGAGCGCGCGGCGCTGGCCTATGCGGAAGCGGTCACCGCCACGCCGCCTCAGGTGGATGAAAATATCAAAAACCAGCTGAAGCGCCACTTTAGCGAAGAGACTATCACCGAAATGACGGCTCTGATTGCCTTTCAGAACCTTTCCGCCCGCTTTAACGCCGCGCTGGATATCCCGGCTCAGGGCCTATGTGCCACGTTTAAAGGTAAACCGCATGCTGGATAAACATCTGCATCCACGGCTGAAGCCCGGGTTAAATCAGCTGGCCGCCGCGCTGGATAAACCGTTTATTACGCCTGATGGGTTAACGCTCGCCGGGTTTGCGATTGGCGTACTGGCGTTACCGTTTCTGGCGTTGGGCTGGTATCTGGCGGCGCTGGTCGCCATTGTGCTGAACCGGCTGCTGGATGGTCTGGACGGTGCGCTGGCGCGTCGCCGTGGCCTGACGGATGCGGGAGGATTTCTTGATATCGCCCTCGACTTCCTGTTTTACGCGCTGGTACCGTTTGGCTTCGCGCTGGCCGCTCCGGCTGACAATGCGATCGCCGCCGCCTGGCTGCTGTTCGCGTTTATGGGGACGGGCAGCAGTTTCCTGGCCTTTGCCGCGCTGGCGGGGAAGCATAATATCGACAACCCCGGCTACGCGCACAAGTCGCTTTATTACATTGGAGGATTAACGGAAGGAACGGAGACCATCGCGCTGTTTGTGCTGTGCTGCCTGTTTCCGGCACACTTCACGCTGTTTGCCTGGGCGTTTGGCGCGTTGTGCTGGCTGACCACCACAACGCGCATCTGGAGCGGTTACGTGACGCTGAGGTCACTCCCCCGCTAGCGTGCGCTCTCCGGTCCACGCTCCCCGGTGGAGACCGGGTTCTGCGGATGGCTGCTCCATTCGTACCAGCCGCCGTCGTAGACGGCAACGTTTTGCCAGCCCATGGCGCGGGCGTACATGAAGGCTTCAGACGCGCGCCAGCCAGTGCCGCAGTAAAACGCAACGTGCTGCTCCGGCAGGATATTCCACGTCTTCCACATGGCGGCAATATCATCGGCGCTGCGCATGGTGCCATCCGGATTGTGGAAATCTTCCATGTGGGTCGCGTCGCTACCCGCATGGCCCCAGCGCGCACCGGCAATGTCACCTTTTGGCTTGATATAGCTGTAGCCGCTGGTTTCACCGATAAACTCTGGCCAGGAACGAATGCTCACCAGGGATGCATCCTGACGGTGCAGCATTCCCCGGGCCTGTTCCATATCCACCATCAGCCGGGGCTGGCCCGGGATCGGCGCGCCAAAATCAGGGGCTGGCTTCACGTTCTCAGGCGTTCCGCGCTCAACGGGCAGGCTGGCGTCTGACCATGCCTTCCAGCCGCCGTCCAGAATTCGCACATCCTTCACGCCCGCGTAGAGCATGATCTGCGCCACGCGCGCGGCGGCATATACGTCGCGACCGTACAGAATGACGGTGGTATCGTGACGGATCCCGTGCTTCGCCAGCATCGCTTTCAACTTTTCGTCAGCGACCTTATTCCACAGCGGTTCGCTTTCCACTTCATTGGTGTCGATGTAGCCCGCGCCGGGAATGTGGCTCAGGAGATAAAGCTTCGGCGCACCCCAGCCAGCCTCGATCACCTTCCACTCTCCGGCTGGTGCGGCAGTAACGGGTTTGCCCTGCTGCAACAGGTGGATCCACTGCGGATAAACCAGCTGTTCAAAATGTGCCAGACGTTGCAAACGGTCGGATTGTTGCAGGGCATCGCTCAGGATGGAAACGTGGGTAAAACCCGCTTTTTCCAGCCGCGTTTTGACGGTCTGGTTGTCATCATCATTGCCATAGAGCGCAACCGGCATGTCAGGCGTAAGCCGATGCTGTTTTGCCCAGCCGCTGAGCTGTTCATCGCTCATTGCCCCAAGCCAGCCTGCAGAGAGATTAAGCGCGGCGGGTTCATGCCCGGACGTTCCGCGCAGCGCCTGCGGCCAGCCGTTATAGAACGCACTGATGCGCGTATCAATTACCGCGCCGTTTTGCGCCTGGAGCTGGTCCAGCGTGAGGGAGTGGGGCATATCAGCCGCCATGGAGGAGAGTGAGGCGAGGCCGCAGATCAGAGCCAGCGCGGTCAGTTGAGAAACACGTTTCATCGAAAAACCTGACGTCATTAAAAGAGGGTGGCATTGTCGTCTCTCCTGAAGCCAAAAACATTGCGTTAGCACATTATTGCCAGCGAGAAATCTCAATCACCTCTCCGCCGGGCGGGATATCTTCCTCATCATGCGTGACCAGCACCATCGGGATCTTGCGCTGGCGAGTGGTTTCGAATACCCACGCCCGGAATGAAGCGCGGAGCGTTTTATCCAGTCGGCTGAACGGTTCGTCGAGCAGCAATGCCTGCGGCTGGGCGAGAAGGGCGCGCAGCAGGCTGACCCGGGCGCGCTCGCCGCCGGAAAGGGTCGCCGGATCGCTGGCGTAGAGGTTTGCCAGCCCGGCAGATTCAAGAGCCTGTTCTACCGCGTCGCGCCGCGCGCGTCCGGCAATGTGCGCCGGCAACGCCAGCATCAGATTTTGCCCCACGCTGAAGGCGTCAAACAGCAGGGCATCCTGAAACAGAATGCCGATCCCGCGCGTTTCCACGGGGAGCATATCGCAGCGACGATCGTTCAGCCACAGCTCGCCGTGCGCCTTAAAATCAGCGGATAACGCGCCCACCATCCAGGCGAAAAGGGTCGATTTCCCGCTCCCGGAGGGTCCCATCAGCGTGAGAATCTCCCCTGCCGGGACGCGGAAGTTGACCTCACGTAAGAGTGGCGCAATGGTGAGATTTTTCACGTTCAGCATTAACGTAATCCTTGTCTGTGACGGCCCACGAACCGGGCGAGCAGCGCGGCAAGGGCAAATACGCTGCTGGTCAACAGCAACAGACCCAGCGCCCGGCTGGCGAGGATCGGAACGCTGCCGCCGCTGCTGCGGGCGACCGCCTCCGTCGTCAGAGTAGTAAAACGACCCGCTCCCAGCCAGAGGGTGGGCATGTACTGGGCCATGCTCACGGAAAAGCCGGTGGCAAAGGCCAGCAGGGCCGGACGAACCATCAGGGGACATTTCACTAACCAGAAAATTTTCGCCTGTCGCCAGCCCAGCGTTCTGGCGGTGAGGATAAGCCGGGGATCGAGCCTGCGCCAGGCCGGTTGCAGCACCAGGAGCATCCACGGGAGAACCCAGAGCATATGGCTCCAGAGCACCGCAGCGTACTGGCCGTCGATGCCCAGCCACAGCGCCACGGCATACTGCCCGGACACGAGGGGCAGCGCCGGGAGGGCAAGCGGCAGCCAGATCCACACCGCGCCGCGCTGGGGTCCCCACTCAAGCCAGATCATGAGGATGGCCAGCGCTGTCAGGCTGGACAGCAGTCCCAGTGAAAGGCTGTCGCTGACGGGGCCGATGTCGCCCCGGCGTGCCAGCATCAGCAGAACCAGCGCACAGAGCACGCCGCACAGCGGCAGTAACCCGCCCAGCGTCCGTGCGGGCAACGCGGTATGCGAAGCGCGACGTACCCCCGAGACGTCAGGCTGGGCGCGCCGCCAAGCCGTCCAGAGGCTGTATCCCACCGCGGCAAGTGCGGCCAGCAGCAGGAGCAACACCAGACACAGCAACGTTCCTTTTGTCTGCTGCTGCGCATCGCCCTGGGTGAGCCACTGCCAGGCCAGCACCGCCAGCGTAGGTGGGTTGCCCGGCCCGAGCACGATCGCCACATCCACCACGGAAAGCGACCAGGCGAGCACCGCCAGCATCACGGCGCCCAGCGCGGGGGCGATAGCCGGGAGGACGAGCCAGTTGAGCGCCTGCATTCGTCCGTAGCCGAAGGTATGCAGGACAATTTTCTGCTGTGCGAGGCGCTTTTCAGGCAGCGCGGCGTAGATTGCCCACAGAACGAACGCGCTCTCTTTGACCGCAAGCGTCAGGCCAAGCCCGATACCGTAGCGGTCAAGCTGCGGCGAACAGACTGTACAGATCCGGTAAAACTGACCGCCTTCCGCAAACAGCAGCAGCGCGCTGGTGGCGAAGGCGACGTGCGGCACGGCTAACAGCCACGGCAGACGGGTGCTCAGGCGCTGCCAGCCATCACCCGGCCAGAGAAGCGCAAGCAGGCTCAGGGCGATAAACAGTGAACCCAGCGTCGCGATGAGGGTTGATACCAGCGTAGCGGCCAGCGCCTGCGGCAGCTGCGGGTCGGCAAACAGCGCCGCCCAGTTACTGAGAGAAAACGCCGGGGCCAGCAGCATGCCGCTGGCGGGAAGCAGTGGCAGATAGATGACCGCCATTGCCGCCCAGACCAGCCCGCTTAGTGGGTTCCGTAGCGGCGAAGCCATTCCTGCTCCAGGGCGTTAACCCAGGCGGCGTGCGGTTCGGGAAGCACATCAGGCGTGCCTGAAGGGGTAAAGGCATGAAGCTGTTTTGCCGCTTTCGCAGGTAGTTTGGCACCATCCAGCACGCTCGGGTCACCCCAGACGGCAGGATCGGCTTTGCGGATCTGCGCCTGCGGTGACAACAGGAAATTTGCCACCACTTTCGCCCCTGCGCTCGCACTGGCATTTGCCGGGATAGCGACAAAATGGACGTTGCCGATCATGCCTTTGAGAAAGCCGAAACTGTAGCTGTCGGCAGGCAGTTCACCGCTCGCCACCTTTTGCATCGCATGAGCGGGGTTAAAGGTGAGCGACAGGTTCAGGCTGCCGCTGGCCAGCAGCGTATCCATGCGCGCAGGCGATGGCGGAAAATCGTTCCCTTCGCGCCACAGCAGGGGATGTAGCGTATCAAGATAGTTCCACAGCGGCGCGGTGATCTCTGCAAAGGTGCCGTCCGGCGCGTTTTTTAACGCCTCCGGATGGGCGGTCAATGCCAGCAGAAGCTGTTCAAGAAACGCCGTGCCGGTAAAATCCGGCGGTCGCGGATAGCTCACCTTGCCAGGGTGCTGCTGAGCGTAAGCCAGCAGCGCGTGGGGATCTGCCGGCGGCGTCGGCATACTCGCTTTACGGGCGATGAAGGTTAATTGCGCGCCGCCCCATGGGGATTCCGCCCCATCGGTCGGGATGGCAAAATCTTCCGTGACCGGTTTACGGGTATCGACGTAATGCCAGTTGGGCAGGGTTTGCGCCCAGCCGATGAGCAGCAGGTTTGCCTCCTTCAGCGTGCGGAAGTTTTCCCCGTTTACCCAGAGTAGATCCACCGACCCGTTACTGCTACGTCCTGCGGCCTGTTCCGTCTGGATCCGCTTCACCGCATCGGCGGCATCGGCCAGATGAACGATCTTCAGGTTAATGGCGAAGTGCGTTTTCATCTCGCCGCTCACCCAGTCGAGGTAGCGGTTAACGGCCTCGTCACCGCCCCAGGCGTTAAACCAGACGGTCTGCCCGGTGGCCTGTTGCTGAATGGATTGCCAGCTTTCTGCGGCGAAGGCAGAGGTTGCCAGCAGCAGACTCGTCAGAAACGCGCAAAAACGCACCCGGCGCATAATGCCTCACTTTTTAATCGAAGGGATGTAACGGGAAAACAGCCAGCGAGTGACCAGCGGTAATAACCCTAATAGTGTAAAGGCGAACAGCAGTCCCGGCGACAGAATATCGCGCAGCGTGGTGAGTTTTCCCAGCTCGCGTCCGGCGTTCAGATAAATGACGGTGGCAGGTAGCATCGCAAGCTGGCTGACCCACCAGTAGTGACGCACCTGGATACGGGTTAGCCCCATCAGCAAATTGACCAGAAAGAACGGAAACAACGGCATCAGGCGCAGGGCAAAAAGGTAGCGCGCGCCATCGCGAACCATCCCCACATCGATCGTGTTCATCTGTGCGGCAAAGCGCCGTTGCACCCAGTCACGCAGCAGATAACGGCTGACGAGCATGGCAAGCGTGGCGCCGAGCGTCGAGGCCAATGACACCAACAGCGTCGCCTCCCACAGGCTGAAAATCGCCCCGCCGAGCAGCGTCAGAAGCGCAGCCCCGGGTATCGACAGCGCAGAGACCAGAACGTAAACCGCAAAATAGATCAGTGCGCTCTGAAGGGGCGCCTGCTCCACACGATCGAGCAACGTTTGCTGGTGTATTTTTAACGTGTCGAGGGAGAGCATGCCCGGAGGAAGCAAAACAACGATCAAAACAAATGCGCCCAGAAGGGCGCACAGGAGACTGATTTTTTTAATATTCACTGAGGATTACAGCTTGAACGTTGCCCATACCGGCGCATGGTCGGACGGTTTTTCCATGCTGCGAATATCATAGTCGATACCGGTTTCGATGCAGCGTTCGGCCAGGGGGGCGCTCGCCAGCAGCAGATCAATACGCAGGCCCCGGTTGTCATCGAAGCCTTTAGAGCGGTAGTCAAACCACGAGAAGCGATCCTGCGTCTCCGGGTTAGCGATGCGGAAGGTATCCACCAGCCCCCAGTCAAGCAAGCGCTGCATCCACTCGCGCTCTTCCGGCAGGAAGGAACATTTCCCGGTGCGCAGCCAGCGCTTGCGGCTGTCTTCGCCAATGCCAATGTCCAGATCAGTCGGGCTGATATTCACATCCCCCATGATCAGCACCGGATTATCTTTGTTGAGTTCGGTCGTAAGGTAGTTTTGCAGATCCTGATAAAATTTGGCTTTGGCCGGGAATTTGGTCGGGTGGTCGCGGCTTTCACCCTGCGGGAAGTAACCATTAATCACAGTGATGTTACCCAGCGGGGAAGGCAGCTCAGCCATGATGAGACGACGCTGTGCTTCTTCATCGTCACCCGGGAAGCCACGACGCACCGACACCGGCGTATCTTTGGTCAGCAGCGCAACGCCGTAGTGGCCTTTCTGACCGTGGTAAAAAACGTTATAGCCCAGCTTCGCTACCTCTTCGAGCGGGAACATATCGTCGTGAACTTTTGTCTCCTGCAAGCCGATCACATCTGGCTGATGTTGCTCAACAATCGCTTCGAGCTGGTGAGGGCGGGCACGCAGGCCGTTGATATTAAAAGAGACAAATTTCATAGTCGCTGCCAATGCAAGGTGAATAGTGCAAGGATGGTAGCAGAATTTACGTCGTCTGTTATCCGCTTCGCCCAATTACTGCGACAGATAATGCCGACGGTGCAATATTTGCACCATTTCGACGCGTTTTGCCCTCGAACAGGGCGTAAAGGACCGATAAATTTCGCGAGCGATCACAATTCCAGAATTATATTTGGCATGTGCATACTCTTTCTTGTTTTCGTGCGGCAAAGCGCCGCTTGCTGTAAAAATATTCACTATTTATGCACTAATAGTGAATAAATTCATATTGTAACTCATTGATATTCTGTTACCCAAATCCGTTTATGCATTTTTATCGCTGGCTGGCATGAACGCTGCAATCTACATTCACAGTGCAAACACTCAATTATTTAACATTTAAACAACCTTTTATTTACCGGATGAGGTCGCTATGTCTCTGTCAGTTACGCGTGAAAATTTTGATGAATGGATGATGCCGGTATACGCTCCGGCGGCTTTTATTCCGGTACGTGGGGAAGGCTCTCGCCTGTGGGATCAGCAGGGCAAAGAGTATATCGACTTTGCGGGTGGGATTGCGGTGAATGCGCTGGGGCATGCAAACCCGGCGCTGCGGCAGGCGCTGAATGATCAGGCGGCGAAATTCTGGCATACCGGCAACGGTTATACCAACGAACCGGCGTTACGTCTGGCGAAGAAGCTGATCGACGCCACTTTCGCAGAAAAAGTCTTTTTCTGTAACTCCGGCGCGGAAGCGAACGAAGCGGCGCTGAAGCTGGCGCGCAAATATGCGCACGATAAATTCGGCCCGCACAAGAGCGGCATCGTAGCCTTTAAAAATGCCTTCCATGGCCGCACGCTGTTTACCGTCAGTGCGGGTGGTCAGCCCTCATATTCTCAGGATTTTGCGCCGCTGCCGCCGGATATCCGTCATGCGGCGTATAACGATTTACACTCTGCCAGCGAGCTGATTGACGACACCACCTGTGCGGTGATTGTCGAGCCCATGCAGGGGGAAGGCGGCGTCATGCCCGCCCAGAAAGCGTTCCTGCAAGGGCTGCGCGAGCTGTGCGATCGGCATAACGCGGTCCTGATTTTTGACGAAGTCCAGACCGGCGTGGGCCGTACGGGTGAGCTGTACGCCTACATGCACTATGGCGTGACCCCGGATGTGCTCTCAACAGCTAAAGCGCTCGGCGGCGGCTTCCCGGTGGGGGCGATGCTGACCACCGATACATTCGCCAGCGTGATGACCGTGGGCACCCATGGCACCACTTACGGCGGTAACCCGCTGGCAACCGCTGTCGCCGGACAGGTGCTGGATATCATCAACACTCCTGAGGTGCTTAGCGGCGTGAAGCAGCGTCACCAGTGGTTTGTTGAGCGTCTTACCGCCATCAATAACCAGACCGGCATGTTCAAAGAGATCCGCGGTCTGGGGCTGTTGATAGGTTGTGAGCTTGCCCCTGAGTTTGCTGGCAAAGCGAAGCTGATTTCACAGGAAGCGGCAAAGCAGGGCGTGATGGTGTTGATTGCCGGCGCTAACGTGGTGCGGTTTGCCCCTGCGCTGATCGTCAGTGAGGAAGAGGTCAGAACCGGGTTAGATCGTTTTGCGCTGGCCTGCGAACAGGTGAAGTCCGGGGTGTCATCATGATGGTCATCCGTCCCGTTGCGCACGGCGATCTCGCCGGGCTTATGCAGCTTGCCGGTAAGACAGGGGGCGGGCTGACCTCGCTGCCTGCCGATGAAAAAACGCTGTCGGCGCGCATTGAGCGCGCCCTGCAAACCTGGCAGGGGACGTTGCCAAAAAGCGAACAGGGCTATGTGTTCGTGCTGGAAGAGACCGACACGGGAACCGTGGCGGGGATTTGCGCCATCGAGGTGGCCGTCGGGCTCAACGATCCGTGGTACAACTACCGCGTCGGCACGATGGTCCACGCCTCGAAAGAGCTGAACGTTTACAACGCGCTGCCGACGCTTTTTCTCTGTAATGACCATACCGGCGCCAGCGAACTCTGCACCCTGTTTCTCGATCCGGACTGGCGCAAAGAGGGTAACGGTTATCTGCTCTCCAAATCGCGCTTCATGTTTATGGCCGCCTTTCGCGACCGCTTCAACGAAAAAGTGGTCGCGGAGATGCGCGGCGTAATTGATGAGACGGGCTACTCGCCGTTCTGGGAGAGCCTGGGCGAACGCTTCTTCTCCATGGAATTTAGCCGGGCGGATTACCTGTGCGGTACCGGTCAGAAGGCGTTTATCGCCGAGTTAATGCCGAAGCATCCTATTTATACCCATTTCTTAACGCCGGAAGCGCAGGCGGTGATCGGCGAAGTTCACCCGCAAACCGCCCCGGCCCGTGCAGTGCTGGAGAAAGAGGGTTTTCGCTACCGCAATTACGTCGACATCTTTGACGGCGGTCCAACGCTGGAATGCGATATTGACCGCGTACGCGCCATCCGTAAAAGCCGCCTGGTTGAGGTTTCAGAAGGCCAGCCCGCGCCGGGCGAGTGGCCAGCCTGCCTGGTCTCGAACGAGAATTACGCCAACTTCCGCGCCATGCTGGTGCGAACCAACCCAACATGCGAGCGTCTGGTACTGACGGCTGCGCAACTGGATGCCCTGAAATGTAACGCTGGCGACACGGTTCGCCTGGTGCGGCTCTGCCCTGAGGAGAAAACAGCATGACTCTATGGATTAACGGTGACTGGGTAACGGGCGAAGGTGATGCGCGGTCAAAAACTAACCCGGTCGGCCAGGAGGTGCTCTGGTCGGGGAGCGACGCCAGCGCCGGGCAGGTTGAGCAGGCCTGCCAGGCTGCACGCCGCGCGTTTCCGGCATGGGCGAAACGGCCATTCTCCGAGCGCCAGGCGCTGGTTGAGAAATTTGCTGCGCTGCTGGAGGCCAATAAAGCAGAGCTGACCCGCATCATTGCCTGCGAAACCAGCAAGCCGCGCTGGGAGGCAACAACAGAAGTGACGGCGATGATCAATAAAATCGGTATATCGGTGAAGGCGTACCACGCCCGCACCGGTGAGCAGCATACCGGGATGCCGGACGGCGCCGCCACGCTGCGCCACCGTCCGCACGGGGTGTTGGCGGTGTTTGGCCCGTACAACTTCCCCGGGCATCTGCCGAACGGGCATATTGTGCCTGCGCTGCTGGCGGGAAATACCGTCATCTTCAAGCCGAGTGAGTTAACCCCCTTATCCGGAGAAGCAGTAGTAAAACTCTGGGAGCAGGCGGGGCTGCCGCCGGGCGTGCTGAATCTGGTGCAGGGCGGGCGTGAAACCGGTCAGGCGCTGAGTGCGCTGAGCGACATTGACGGTCTGCTGTTTACCGGCAGTGCCGGAACGGGTTATCAGCTGCATCGTCAGCTGGCGGGGCAGCCGGAAAAAATTCTGGCGCTGGAGATGGGTGGTAACAACCCGCTGATTGTGGAAGATCCGGATGATATCGATGCTGCGGTCCACCTGACCATTCAGTCGGCATTCATTACCGCCGGACAGCGCTGCACCTGCGCCCGCCGCCTGCTGGTTAAACGCGGCGCGCAGGGGGATGCGTTTCTTAAGCGTCTGGTGGAAGTGAGCGGGCGTCTGGTTCCCGCGAAATGGGATACCGAGCCGCAGCCGTTTATCGGCGGGCTGATCTCCGGGCAGGCGGCGCTGAACGTGCTGAAAGCGTGGCAGGAGCACGTGGCGCGCGGGGCGAAAACCCTGCTGGAGCCGAAGCTGGTTCAGCCGGGCACATCGCTGCTGACGCCGGGGATTATTGAGATGAGTGCGACGAGCAACGTGCCGGATGAAGAGGTCTTTGGCCCGCTGCTGTGCGTCTGGCGCTATGACGATTTTGCATCGGCGATCGAGATGGCCAACAACACCCGCTACGGCCTGTCGAGCGGCCTGATATCCCCGCATCGCGAGAAATTCGACCAGCTGCTGCTGGAAGCGCGCGCCGGGATCGTGAACTGGAACAAACCGCTGACCGGCGCGGCGAGCACCGCGCCGTTTGGTGGCGTAGGGGCATCGGGCAACCATCGCGCCAGCGCCTGGTATGCCGCCGACTACTGCGCGTGGCCGATGGCAAGCCTGGAAACCCCGGCGCTGACGCTGCCGGAGACGCTGAATCCGGGGCTGGATTTTACAGAGGGTGACGCCCATGAAAGCGCGTGAGGTTAACTTTGACGGGCTGGTGGGGCTGACGCACCACTATGCTGGGCTGTCGTTCGGCAATGAAGCCTCGACGAAGCACCGTTTCCAGGTCTCAAACCCGAAGCTGGCGGCCAAGCAGGGGCTATTGAAAATGAAGGCGCTGTCCGATGCCGGTTTCCCGCAGGCGGTGATCCCGCCGCAGGAGCGGCCGAACGTGGCCGTGCTGCGCCAGCTGGGCTTCAGCGGTACGGATGAACAGGTGGTTGAAAAAGCCGGTACGCAGTCCCCACAGCTGCTTTCCGCGGCCAGTTCAGCCTCTTCAATGTGGGTAGCGAATGCCGCCACCGTCGCGCCGTCGGCGGATACGCTGGACGGCAAAGTGCATCTGACTGTCGCTAACCTGAACAACAAATTCCACCGCGCCAGCGAAGCGGAGACCACCGGGCGTGTGCTGCGCGCCATTTTTAATCATGATGCGCATTTTGAGGTGCATTCGGCGCTGCCGCAGGTCGCGATGTTTGGCGACGAAGGGGCGGCAAACCACAACCGTCTGGGTGGCGATTACGGCGATCCGGGTTTGCAGCTGTTTATCTATGGACGGGAAGAGGGCGGCCACGCCGCGCCGGTTCGTTATCCGGCGAGACAAACCTTAGCCGCAAGCCAGGCGGTTGCACGGCTGAACCAGGTTAATCCTACTCAGGTGATTTTTGCCCAGCAAAATCCGCAGGTGATCGACCAGGGCGTGTTTCATAACGACGTGATTGCCGTTTCCAACCGTCAGGTGCTGTTCTGCCACGAGCAGGCGTTTGCCCATCAGGAAAAGTTGCTGGCCACGCTGCGCGAACGCGTGCCGGGATTTATGCCGATTCAGGTGCCCACGCAGGCGGTAAGCGTGCAGGATGCGGTCGAAACGTATCTGTTCAACAGCCAGCTGCTGAGCCGGGATGACGGCAGCATGATGCTGGTGCTGCCGCAGGAGTCCCGCAACCATCAGGGTGTCTGGCGCTATCTCAGCGAACTGGTGCAGGCGGATAACCCGATTGATGAACTGCGCGTGTTTGATCTGCGGGAAAGTATGGCCAACGGCGGGGGACCGGCGTGCCTGCGACTGCGCGTGGTGTTAACGCCGGAGGAAATGCAGGCCGTGAATCCGTCGGTGATGATGAACGACACGCTGTTCAATACCCTCAATGACTGGGTGGACCGCTACTATCGTGACCGTCTGGTTCAGGCCGATCTGGTTGATCCGCAGCTGCTGCGCGAAGGCCGCGAGGCGCTGGATGCATTATCAACCATCCTGCAACTGGGATCGGTTTATCCGTTCCAGCGCTAAGGAGACGATATGGAAAACTTTCTGGCGCTGACGCTGGCTGAAGAGACACCGGAGCGGCACGAGGGGGAAGGCCCCTCGTTCCACTGGCGATGGCTGGGGCCGGGCGTGCTTGAACTGACGCCGACGGGGCAATATAACCTGTCGCTGCTGCTTTCTACCGGCATTCACGGGAATGAAACCGCGCCTGTGGAGATTGTCGATCTGTTGCTGCGCGCGCTGTGTCGCGCAGAGATCACGCTGCACTGCCGTCTGCTGGTGGTACTGGGAAATCCGCCTGCGCTGGCGCAAAACAAACGGTATCTCGTGAGCGACATCAACCGAATGTTTGGTGGCCGCTGGGCGCAATTTCCACAGAGTGATGAAACGACACGTGCGCAATGGCTGGAGAAGGTGGTCACGGCGTTTTTTGCCGGGGCGGGGGAAACGCGCTGGCACCTCGATCTGCATACCGCCATCCGCGCCTCGTACCACGTACGTTTTGGCGTGTTACCGCAGCGCCATCAGCCGTGGGATGAGGCGTTTCTGACCTGGCTTGGCGACGCGGGACTGGAAGCGCTGGTTTTCCACCAGACGCCGGGCGGCACGTTTACCCACTTCACCTGCGAGAATTTCGGCGCGCTGTCCTGCACGCTGGAGCTGGGAAAAGCGCTGCCGTTCGGGCAAAACGACCTGACGCGTTTTGCCCCTACGCATCAGGCGCTTCGGGCGTTGTTCGCAGGGGTTGCACCGGAACCCACCCGGGAACCCGTCGTGCGCTATCGGGTCGTACAGCAGATCACGCGTCAAAGTGAAGCTTTCCAGCTTCATATGGCGCCCCATACGCTGAACTTCACGCCGTTTCGCCAGGGCGTCCTGCTGGCGGAAGATGGTGAGACGCGCTATGCGGTACAGAACCCCACGGAATATGTTTTATTTCCTAACCCGTCAGTCGCGTTTGGTTTACGAGCCGGGTTGATGCTGGAAAAAATGCCCTGATCGTCTCCCCTCGCGCAGACCGGAGGGGAAACGAAGAATTAATTTCTTAACGTTAAAAGCGCTCTGGTAGTGTTTGCGGAATATTCCTGGAGAATTGCTTTATTATTAAACGGTACTTCGCTATACTCCTCCACAATCTCTTTAAAATCATCCTGTTGAATATTTTTGTTTCATCTCTCCACGCTTTTTCCTTAATTTCTCCATAATTGGCGAAAACGTGTTTTTTATACTTTCATTGTTTTACCGTTGCTCTGACTAATTGACGATAAACCCCGTAAAGTTAATCTCGTCAACACGGCATAGCGCCGAAGAATAACTGAAAGTAAGGAAAGACATTATGCGTAAATTAACTGCACTGTTTGTTGCCTCTACCCTGGCTCTGGGCGCTACCAGCATGGCGTTCGCCGCCGATACCGCGACCACTACCGCCGCGCCGGCAGAAGGCAAAATGATGATGCATCATAAAGGCAAGCCGGGTATGCATCATGAGATGATGATGTTTAAAGATCTGAACCTGACCGATGCGCAGAAGCAGCAGATCCGCGACATCAGGAAAAGTCAGCGTGACCAGATGAAACGTCCTCCGCTGGAAGAGCGCCGCGCGATGCATGACATCATTGCCAGCGACAGCTTCGACAAAGCAAAAGCAGAAGCGCAGATCGACAAAATGGCCGAGCAGCATAAAGCGCGCATGCTGGCCCACATGGAAACCCAGAACAAGATTTACAACATTCTGACGCCGGAACAGAAAAAGCAATTTAATGCCAATTTTGAGAAGCGTCTGACAGAACGTGCAGCGCCGGAAGGTAAAATGCCTGCACCAGCCGAATAATCGGTTCACTCTCTTAAGACCGCCGGGCTCCTGTCTACACAAGCGAAAACGCTGTGGACAGGACCGGCGGTTTTTCTTTTGCCCCATGCCTAAGGTCTGGCCTTACCGTTGCCGATAATACGTCTGTGAAAATGCCCTGGCGCACGGTGCGTCCTTCAGGAGTGGTCATGGAATTCTTTGATATCCGTAAAATACCCGTCAGTCTCTGGCGTAACGGCGCGGGCGAGACGCGTGAGATTTGCTGTTTCCCTCCCGCGACGCGGGATTTTTCCTGGCGGGCCAGCATCGCCTCCATCGCCAGTAACGGCGAATTCTCCGCGTTTCCGGGCGTTGACCGGGTGATTACGCTGCTGGAAGGAGGCGAGGTGACGCTGGATGCGGGGAGGGCGTTTTGCCATACCCTGAAACACCATCAGCCTTACGGCTTTGCGGGCGATTTGACGGTGAAAGCCGTGCTCACGGAGGGGCAGATGTCGATGGATTTCAATGTCATGACCCGACGGGAGCACTGCCAGGCAAAGGTGCGCGTTGCTACCCGAACGTTCACTACCTTCGCATCACGCGGTGGCGTGGCGTTCGTATTAAGCGGCGCCTGGCAACTGGGCGATAAATTACTGACCGCCGATCAGGGCGCCAGCTGGCAAGAGGGCAGCCATACCCTCCGTCTACTGGAAACGAAGGGGTCGCTGCTGTTCAGTGAAATTACCTGGCTGCCGGGTCATTGAGCATGACTATCTCATATTTACCGGTTAACAGCGGCTTACAGAGAATTTTGTAGCCATCCTGATCGAACCCGGCAGGTGTGCGCAGCAGGGCGGCAGCGTCATCCAGACTTTCAACCGCGCCAAGCCAGAGCCAGTTGCGGATGACGTGATAGTGCGTCATCGCATCGCGGGTCTCTTTCAACGCCACCGCGCCTTCCCACGGCCAGCAGTTGACGCTGATTGAGGCCAGGCCAGCCATAAACCGGGCATGATGTTCTTCAACGCTCTCTTTTCCACAACACGCCCCGGCGCAGCGTTTCAACGCGGAGCGGAAACAGGCGCGACCGCGGGTAGTCGCTTCCAGTCCTAACAGGCCGTAACAAAGCTGTAATTCATCAGCAAGGGATTGCAGAGTTTGCAGTGCGGCACGTTTGTTGGCAAACAGACCGTAAAGATTCGGTTCATGCGAAAAATCCACTTCCCGGGCATAAACGACCTGCGGTTTTCCCGCGTTAACCTGCAAGGAACACAGCTGGCGGTTGCGGCGCAGGCGTTTGTTAAACAGCGGCTGCTGTTCCTTGATGAGCCGGGCTTCGAGCAGAAGCGCGCCCAGTTCACCTGCCGTCTCGATCCAGGTGATCCGCCGGGACTGTCTGAGCATCGATGCTTCGTCCGGCGTACGCAGGTGCGACATCACCCGACTGCGGATATTTACGCTTTTGCCGATATAGAGCGGCATGGTGTCGCTGTCGCCGTGGAAGAAATAGACGCCAGGCTGTTTAGGCAGCGCCTCAAGCCAGGGGCGAAGATGCTCGGGATATTCGTAGATAGCCGCCGCTTCAAACTCAAGACGCGGGGCGGATTGACGCCTGCTCACATACTGCTCCATATACTGTTCAGGCATACAGTGTAGCAGGTGTTTGGTGGTTAAAAAAGAGCCGGGTGGCGGCTACGCCTTACCCGGCCTGCAAAACTGAGTTACCGTTTTGCTTTTACTTTTTCCAGAAATCATCAAACACCGTAATGGGTGGACGGCGTTTGTGCTCGGTTTTCAGATACCAGCCTTCAATAATTTTTGCGGTACCTTCGTCGAGCGTTTTGCCTTCCAGATAATCATCGATGTTGTCATAGGTCACACCCAGCGCGGCTTCATCCGGCAGGGAAGGGCGATCGTCTTCCAGGTCTGCCGTTGGCGCCTTCTTATACAGGTGCTCCGGGCAGCCCAACGCCGCCAGCAGTTGCTTACCCTGACGCTTGTTCAGGCGGAAGAGGGGGTTGATGTCCGTGCCGCCATCGCCGTATTTGGTGAAGAAACCGGTGATGGCTTCCGCGGCGTGGTCGGTGCCGACGACGACCCCTTTGGTCATCCCTGCGATACTGTACTGCGCTTTCATGCGCTCACGGGCTTTCTCGTTGCCACGAACAAAATCGCTCAGTTCAATACCGGCTTCACGCAAGGCCTGCTCGCTTGCCAGCACCGAACCTTTAATATTCACGGTTAGAACTCGGTCCGGCTGAATAAAGGCGATCGCATCCTGACAGTCCTGCTCGTCGGCCTGCACGCCATACGGCAGACGTACGGCAATAAATTGCAGTGCGGTGTCACCGGTCTCGTCACGAAGCTCGGTGATGGCCATCTGGCTTAGTTTACCGGCCAGAGTGGAGTCCTGACCGCCGCTGATACCCAGTACCAGCGTCTTCAGGAAAGGGTGTGCGGACAGGTAAGCTTTCAAAAAATCAACGCTACGACGGATCTCTTCATTGGCATTAATCGCAGGTTTCGCGCCCAGCGCCTGAATAATTTCTTGTTGCAGAGCCATTACGCCCTCCCTATGCAGAACCAAACAGAAAGTGTGATCTGTTAAAACTAACCCTTTGTCGGGGAAACGACAAGGATCACAGTTTTGAGTGTACTGTTTTACAGCGATTTAGCAGCTTATCGTTGTTTTATTAGAATTTTCCGAAATTCGTCTGGCGTAACTCGCAAAGTTGAACAATAGTAATTTTTATCCCATGCTTAGTTAACACGCTGATAAACAAGAGGACGGAATATGAACAAGAACGTAGCAGGAATTTTAAGCGCAGCGGCGGTACTGACTATGCTGGCTGGGTGTACAGCTTACGATCGCACCACAGATCAGTTCACACAGCCAGTGGTAAAAGACGTCAAAAAAGGCATGACGCGTTCCCAGGTTGCAGCCATTGCCGGTAAACCTTCTTCAGAAGTCACTATGATCCACGCGCGTGGCACCTGCCAGACCTATATTCTGGGTCAACGTAATGGTAAGGCAGAAACCTACTTTGTCGCCCTGGATGATACCGGTCACGTGATCAATTCGGGTTACCAGACCTGCGCTGAATACGACACCGATCCACAGGCACCTAAGGCGCAGTAACCGCGCTTGCCTGAAAGTGTTAACAAACCGGCCTGATGGCCGGTTTTTTTATGCATACGTAAATCTTATTTCTTAGCGCGAAATATTTGCCTGAAATGTGAAGGTAGTCAACAAGCCAGGTCAATGAGAGACAATTTGAGTCTATCCAGAATTATCCCCTCCCTGTACCATTGCGTATACTCACTTCAACGACAAACAATGTTCAGCACACTGCCCGTCAGCCAGGATAGCGAGTCGAGTGATAGCGCGACGGCGGTCAGACCAATAAGAGGGAAATTATCATGGAAAAGAAACATATCTACTTGTTCTGCTCTGCGGGCATGTCCACTTCGCTGCTGGTTTCAAAAATGCGCGCGCAGGCCGAAAAATATGAAGTCCCTGTGGTGATTGAGGCGTTTCCGGAAACGCTGGCGGGCGAAAAGGGCCAGACAGCAGATGTAATTTTACTCGGGCCGCAAATCGCTTATATGCTGCCAGAAATTCAACGTTTGCTCCCTAATAAGCCGGTCGAAGTGATCGATTCCGTTTTATACGGCAAGATCGATGGTTTAGGTGTATTAAAAGCTGCTGTTGCGGCGATTAAAAAAGCTGCTAATTAATTTTTTATTTTTCCCGTCAAAGAGTTATTTCACACACAATACGCCGTAACGGTCGTTGCGGCATTTAAGGGTATTTTCCTATGAGTAAAGTCATCGCTTCACTTGAAAAGGTACTCCTTCCTTTTGCTGTTAAAATAGGAAAGCAGCCTCACGTTAATGCCATTAAGAACGGCTTTATTAAATTAATGCCGTTGACATTAGCCGGGGCAATGTTCGTTTTAATTAACAACGTTTTTCTCAGCTTTGGAGAAGGTTCCTTTTTTTATTCATTAGGAATTAGGTTAGATGCTTCCACTATTGAAACCCTTAATGGTTTAAAAGCCATTGGCGGCAACGTATACAACGGTACGTTGGGTATTATGTCGCTAATGGCACCTTTCTTTATCGGAATGGCGCTGGCGGAAGAGCGTAAAGTGGATCCGCTGGCGGCGGGCTTACTGTCCATTGCCGCGTTTATGACCGTCACGCCGTACAGTGTGGGCGACGCTTACGCCGTGGGCGCCAACTGGCTGGGTGGGGCAAACATCATTTCCGGTATTATTATCGGACTGGTGGTGGCCGAAATGTTCACCTTTATTATTCGCCGCAACTGGGTTATCCGCTTGCCGGATAGCGTTCCGGCCTCCGTTTCTCGTTCATTTTCCGCGTTGATACCGGGCTTCATTATTCTTTCCATCATGGGGATTATTGCCTGGGCGCTCTCTCACTGGGGGACTAACTTCCACCAGATCATTATGGACTCTATCTCAACGCCGCTGGCGTCGATGGGCAGCGTGGTCGGTTGGGCGTATGTCATCTTTACCTCCCTGCTGTGGTTCTTCGGCGTGCATGGTTCACTGGCACTGGCGGCGCTGGACAGCGGTATTATGACCCCGTGGGCACTGGAAAACGTCGCGCTTTACCAGCAGTACGGCTCCGTCGATGCGGCGCTGGCGGCCGGTAAAACCTTTCATGTGTGGGCGAAGCCGATGCTTGACTCCTATATCTTCCTGGGCGGTACCGGGGCGACGCTGGGTCTGATCATCGCGGTCTTTATTGTCTCTCGCCGCGCCGACCATCGTCAGGTTGCGAAGCTGGCCCTGCCGTCAGGCATCTTCCAGATTAACGAGCCGATCCTGTTTGGTCTGCCAATTATCATGAACCCGCTGATGTTCATTCCATTCATCCTGGTTCAGCCGCTGCTGGCCGCGATTACGCTGACGGCATACTACCTGGGCATTATCCCGCCGGTGACCAACATTGCGCCGTGGACGATGCCAGCTGGTCTGGGCGCGTTCTTCAACACCAACGGTAGCGTGGCCGCCTTCCTGCTGGCGATATTCAACCTCGGGATTGCAACCCTGCTCTACATGCCGTTCGTGGCGATTGCGAACAAGGCTGCAACGGTTATCGATGAAGAAGAGAGCGAGGAGGATATCGCCCTCGCACTGAAATTCTAAAATTGCACGGCGCGGGGCAACCCGCGCCAGCGTAAAGGAGCTTAAAGATGTTAGATTTAGAGAGTATCGTTGCCGAAGAAACCGCAGTGAACGATCTGGAAGAGGTGGTAATGGGGCTCATCATCAATTCCGGGCAGGCGCGAAGCCTGGCGTATGCGGCGCTTAAGCAGGCTAAGCAGGGCGATTTTGTTGCCGCGAAAACCATGATGGAGCAGTCCCGTACGGCGTTAAACGAAGCGCATCTGGTGCAGACGAAACTCATCGAAAGCGACCAGGGCGAAGGGAAGATGAAAGTGAGTCTGGTGCTGGTACATGCGCAGGATCACCTGATGACCTCCATGCTGGCGCGCGAGATGGTAGCGGAGCTCATCGAGCTTCACGAGAAGATGCAGTAAGTCTGAACAGGCACCAGGAGGTCAGCACGATGGAAATCAAAACCGCACATGAGCAGCAGCTGTTTAATGGCAAGAATTTTCACGTGGTGATTTACAACAAAACGGAGAGCGCCAGCGGTCTGCACCAGCATGACTACTACGAGTTCACGATTGTTCTGACCGGCCGCTACTATCAGGAGATTAACGGTAAGCGCGTCCTGCTTGAGCGTGGCGATTTCGTCTTCCTGCCGATGGGGTCCTATCACCAGAGCTTTTATGAGGTTGGTGCGACGCGCATTCTTAACGTAGGGGTGAGCAGGCGGTTCTTCGAGAAGCACTATCTGCCGCTGGTGCCGTTCTGCTTTGTGGCGTCACAGGTGGATCGCGTTAAAAATGAGTTTATGACCTGGATTGAAACGGTTATCGCCTCGCTGAATTTCCGCGACAATGAATTGGATGAATTTATTGAAACCGTGACGTTCTACGTCATGAACCGTCTTCGCCATCACCGTGAAGAACAGCAGGTGGTGGATGATATTCCTCAGTGGCTGCGCAGTACCGTGGAGCTGATGCACGATAAAGGACAGTTCAGCGATAACGCCCTGGAAAACATGGTGGCGCTGTCGGGTAAATCGCAGGAATATTTAACGCGCGCCACGCAGCGCTATTACCGTAAAACGCCTGTTCAAATTATTAATGAAATCCGCATCAATTTTGCCAAAAAACAGCTGGAAATTACTAACTACTCTGTCACCGATATCGCTTACGAATCGGGTTACAGCAGCCCCAGCCTGTTTATTAAAACCTTTAAGAAAATGACTTCATTCACACCGAACAGTTACCGCAAAAATTTAACGGTAATTAATTAACTTTCGGCGGTTTATCCGCCAGGAATATTGACGTAATGGCTTGCCCAAATAGCGGGAAGAGTACGCTATACCTTGCAGGCGATTACCCTGATAAGCTAAGGGAGAATTTATGCAAAAGAAATTAAAAGTCGTTACCATTGGTGGCGGCAGCAGCTATACCCCGGAATTACTTGAAGGTTTCCTGAAACGTTATCATGAATTACCGGTCAGCGAATTATGGCTGGTGGATGTTGAAGAAGGTCAGGAGAAGCTAAATATTATTTTTGAACTGTGCAAACGCATGGTTGAAAAAGCAGGCGTGCCTTTAACCGTGCATAAAACGCTGGAGCGCCGCCTGGCGCTGAAAGATGCTGACTTCGTGACCACCCAGCTGCGCGTCGGCCAGCTGAAGGCGCGTGAGCTGGACGAGCGTATTCCGCTGAGCCACGGTTATCTGGGCCAGGAAACCAACGGGGCAGGTGGCCTGTTTAAAGGTCTGCGTACGATTCCGGTCATTTTTGACATCATTAAAGACGTGGAGGAGATCTGCCCGAACGCGTGGGTGATTAACTTTACCAACCCGGCCGGGATGGTCACCGAGGCAGTCTATCGTCACACCGGTTTCAAACGCTTTATCGGCGTCTGCAATATTCCGATCGGCATGAAGATGTTCATCCGCGATGTGCTGGCGCTAACCGATAACGATGAATTGTCCATTGACCTGTTCGGCCTGAACCACATGGTCTTTATCAAAGATGTGATTGTGAACGGGCAATCGCGCTTTGCGGAGCTGCTTGATGGCGTTGCCTCTGGTCG
This sequence comes from Enterobacter sp. 301B, assembly GCF_003850715.1. Taxonomy (NCBI): domain Bacteria; kingdom Pseudomonadati; phylum Pseudomonadota; class Gammaproteobacteria; order Enterobacterales; family Enterobacteriaceae; genus Enterobacter; species Enterobacter sp. 301B. The sequence goes on along the minus strand of NZ_PQTC01000001.1, from coordinate 458,571 downwards.
CCTGACCGCGGCCTCGGTGAAAAACATCTTCGATCTGCCGTTCAGCGAAGGGCTGATCCGCTCCCTGAATCTGCTGCCGTGCTCGTATCTGCTTTACTACTTCAAGCAGAAAGAGATGCTGGCGATTGAAATGGGCGAATACTACAAAGGTGGCGCACGCGCTCAGGTTGTACAGAAAGTAGAGAAGCAGCTTTTTGATTTGTATAAAGATCCGAACCTGAACGTCAAACCGAAAGAGCTTGAGCAGCGCGGTGGGGCATACTATTCAGATGCCGCGTGTGAAGTGATCAACGCCATTTACAATGACAAGCAGGCCGAGCACTATGTGAACGTTCCGCATCATGGGCACATCGACAATATCCCGGCAGACTGGGCCGTGGAGATGACCTGCATCCTTGGGCGCGAGGGTGCAAAACCGCATCCCCGCATTACCCACTTCGACGATAAGGTGATGGGCCTGATTCACACCATTAAAGGCTTTGAAGTGGCGGCGAGCAATGCGGCCCTGAGCGGCGAGCTGAATGACGTGCTGCTGGCGCTGAACCTGAGCCCGCTGGTGCATTCTGACCGTGACGCTGAAAAACTCGCGAGTGAGATGATCCTGGCGCATGAGAAATGGCTGCCAAACTTTGCTGCAACGGTTGAGAAACTGAAACTCACACACCGTTAAGAGGAGGCGCGATGGAAAACCTGCTGATCGTCAATGCCGATGATTTCGGCCTGTCAAAAGGGCAGAACTACGGCATTATCGAAGCCTGTCGCCGGGGCGTCGTGACCTCTACAACAGCGCTCATCAACGGTGAGGCGGTGGAACATGCGGCGCAGTTAAGCCGTGAGCTGCACGAACTGGGCGTGGGCATGCACTTTGTGCTGACGCTTGGGTTGCCCCTTTCACCGATGCCGGGGCTGACGCGCGACGGGCAACTGGGTAAATGGATTTGGGAAATGGCGGAGCAGGACGCTTTGCCGCTTGATGAGATTGCCCGCGAGCTGGACTGCCAGTTTAACCGCTTTGTGGATGTGTTTGGCCGCGAGCCCACCCATATCGACAGTCATCATCATGTGCATATGATCCCGGCGATTTTCCCGCTTGTGGCAGAATTTGCCCAACGTAAAGGCGTGGCGATGCGCGTGGATCGGGAGGTGCGCGGACTGCAGGACGTTGCGGTGACGTCAACGGAGGGGTTCAGCAGCGCATTTTATGGCGACGATATCGACGAAGCGCTGTTCCTGAAGGTGCTGGATGCCTCCGCCGCAAAAGGGGAGCGCTCGCTTGAGGTAATGGCGCATCCGGCGTTTGTCGATAACATCGTACGTAAGAGCGCCTACTGCTGGCCGCGTCTGGCGGAACTGAACGTGCTAACGTCGGCGTCGTTGAAGTATGCGATTGCCGAGCGTGGGTATCGTCTGGGGACGTTCAGGGATTTATGAGCAAAATAAAGCCCGGGGGACGGCTTCGCCTTACCGGGCCTACAACATCAGTCGAAATATAGGCCGGGTAAGCGTAGCGCCACCCGGTTTTTTTTACGCCGGTATCTGGTCAATCTTGCTGCTGCGCGACCACACGCGGTGCGCGGCGAGCAGGTCAAACAGCCGGGTCATAAACGCATCGTCAATGTTATCACCTTCGACAAAGCCTTCTTCCCCTTGATCCGGTACCTTCAGCAGCGATTTAAACTTCCGCGCATCGCCTGCGAGGGCGATTGGCTTCAGGTGCTTATAGGCTTCCAGCAGATAATAGGCGGCATCACCGTTACCGAGCAGACTCTCAACGTCGCCGCACGGCATAATCACCGCATCAACCGTCAGGGACGGTGCCCCGGCAAAGGTCGCGGCAATCGGCAGGACGGAGCCATCATCGGCCGTCACTTCACCCATGCGTGAGTAAAGCAGTTTGGCATGTACGCCCTGAGTCTTGAGCGCCCTCATGATCCCCAGCACGTCGCTGGCGCGCGGTTTATCGTTCAGCAGGATAGCCACTACGCGGCCTTTGATCGACCCGCCAGGTACCGCGTACAGGCTCAGGGACGGATCCTTCTTCAGCCCGTTCACGTCTTTAGGCGGTGCAGCATGGCATTGCTCGTCAGTCAGCGTAATGCCGAGATTATTCGCTACGCCCTGAGCAAGCTGGATATCAATATGCGCCAGATGGTCGACCACGCGCTCGCGAATGTAGGTACGCACCACTTTGCTCAGCTCGAAGCTGAAGCCGCCGATAATGTGCTGCTGTTCGATCGGGGTCTGGCTGTTCCAGAACAGGCGAGGCTGAGCGTAATATTCGCCGAATGACGGGCTGCGCTCGCGAATTTTTGTTCCGTCCACGCGCTCCTGATACGACTCGAATCCGCCACGTTTTGGCCCCGGCGGGGTTTCACGCGGCCAGTTATCGTTAATGGAGTTCGGCTCGTAGTTCGCCGGGTTGGTATCGATATCCTGGCGATGCATCCCGTCACGCTGAAAGTTATGGTACGGACAGGTCGGACGGTTGATTGGGAGCTCATGGAAGTTAGGTCCACCAAGACGGCTGATCTGCGTATCGGTGTAAGAGAACAGACGACCCTGCAGCAGCGGATCGTTGGTGAAGTCCAGCCCCGGCACAATATGGCCCGGGTGGAACGCTGCCTGCTCATTTTCCGCGAAGAAGTTATCCGGGTTGCGGTTAAGCACCATTTTACCCACCAGCTGAACCGGCACCAACTCTTCAGGAATAAGCTTGGTCGGGTCGAGCAGGTCGAAGTCGAATTTGAACTCGTCTTCTTCCGGGATCAGCTGTAACCCCAGCTCGTATTCCGGGAAATCACCGGCTTCAATGGATTCCCACAGTTCGCGACGGTGGAAGTCCGGATCGCGTCCGGTCAGCTTCTGCGCTTCATCCCACACCAGCGACGCTTTCCCCGCGACCGGTTTCCAGTGGAAACGCACAAACGTCGCTTTACCTTCAGCGTTAATCAGACGGAAGGTATGAATACCAAAGCCTTCCATGGTGCGATAGCTGCGCGGGATCCCCCGGTCAGACATCGCCCACATCACGTTGTGAAGGGTTTCCGGTTGCAGGGAGACGTAGTCCCAGAATGTGTCATGCGCACTTTGTCCCTGCGGTATGGCCCAGTGTGGTTCTGGTTTTACCGCATGGACAAAGTCAGGGAACTTATGCGCGTCCTGTATGAAGAAAACCGGGGTGTTATTCCCGACGAGGTCGAAAATGCCCTCTTCGGTATAGAATTTGGTGGCGAAGCCGCGGATATCACGCACCGTGTCGGCCGAACCCGCGCCGCCCTGTACGGTAGAGAAACGCACAAAAACCGGTGTGATTTTGTTCGGATCGGAAAGGAAGTCTGCTTTGGTGATCTCCTTCAGGCTCTTGTACGGCTGGAAATAGCCGTGCGCCGCGGAGCCGCGAGCGTGGACGATACGCTCAGGGATACGCTCATGGTCGAAATGGGTGATTTTTTCGCGCAGGATGAAATCTTCCAGCAGCGTCGGGCCGCGCGTTCCGGCGCGCAGGGAGTTCTGATCATCGGCAATGCGAACGCCCTGGTTCGTGGTCAGCGCATGGCCTTCACCGCCCTTGCGGTGAGGATCGAGCGATTTCAGCTTTTCGTTTTCCGTTTCCGGGGCTTTCATGCTGCCCGGGGCGGTAGGCTGTTCACCCGGTGCGGAAGGACCCGGTGATGGTTTGTGTGAGCCGTCGGCTGGGGCAAGTGAGTCCATTCCCGGTTGAGATTCTTCAGTCCCATGAATGGGTGACTGATGTGGTTTATCATTGTTCGACATTGCACGCTTCTCCTTTGTTCATTCCTAAAAACCCTATTAAGGATAGAACAATGTTAAGAAATAGCAGGCGAACTAAGCGTTTTCAGATATTGATTAGCGAAAGGAGCCATCTGCGATACGTCAGGCGCGACGGGCGGGGGGAGAATCGGCTATGATAGAAATTTCCTGCTTTAAGAATTTGCTTTAGTGAACCCGTCGCTTATGAAACCTCTTCGTCAACAAAACCGCCAGGTTATTAGCTATGTACCCCGCGTTGAGCCCGCGCCGCCAGACCATGCCCTGAAGGTGGATGGTTTTCGCGATGTCTGGATGCTGCGGGGTAAATACGTTGCCTTCGTGCTGATTGGCGAGCACTTCCGTCGCTCCCCTGCGTTTACGGTGCCGGAATCGGCGCAGCGATGGGCAATGCAGACCCGCCAGGATGAAGAGGTTGAAGAATAACAGCCATAAAAAAACCGCCCGATGGCGGTTTTTTTATTTCAGCAGTGATTAACGATGTGCCAGTTCGGCATCATCTTCACTGTCGAGAATCGTTTTGTCGGTCTGCTTCAGCCACTGGCTGGTCAGGGTACCGGCGGTCATTGAACCACTCACGTTCAACGCGGTACGACCCATATCGATCAGTGGTTCAACAGAGATAAGCAGGGCAACCAGCGTTACCGGCAGCCCCAGCGCAGGCAGAACGATCAGCGCAGCGAAGGTCGCGCCGCCGCCCACGCCCGCAACACCGGCGGAGCTAATGGTCACGATACCGACCAGCGTCGCAATCCAGACCGGATCCAGCGGGTTAATACCCACGGTTGGGGCAACCATCACGGCCAGCATCGCCGGGTAGAGACCCGCACAGCCGTTCTGCCCGATGGTGGCGCCAAAGGAGGCCGAGAAGCTGGCGATAGACTCGGGTACGCCCAGACGACGTGTCTGTGCTTCCACGTTCAGCGGAATCGATGCCGCGCTGGAACGGCTGGTGAAGGCGAAGGTCAGCACCGGCCAGACTTTGCGGAAATATTTCAGCGGGCCAACGCCGTTCACCGCCAGCAGGATGCCGTGCACAACAAACATGATGCCCAGACCGAGGTACGAGGCAATCACAAAGCTGCCAAGCTTGATGATGTCTTGCAGGTTAGAACCTGCCACGACTTTGGTCATCAGCGCCAGGACACCGTACGGCGTCAGCTGCATGACCAGACGCACCAGCTTCATTACCCAGCTTTGCAGGGTATCGATGGCAGTCAGAACCCGCTCGCCTTTCGGCGCATCGTCCTTCAGCAGCTTCAGCGCAGCCACGCCCAGGAACGCAGCGAAGATCACTACGCTGATAATGGAGGTTGGGCTTGCACCGGTCAGGTCAGCAAACGGGTTTTTCGGAATGAAGGAGAGCACCATCTGCGGAACGGTCAGATCGGCCACTTTACCCACGTAGTTGGTCTCAATCGCCGTCAGACGCGCGGTTTCAGCGCTACCCTGCACCAGACCTTCAGCAGTCAGGCCAAACAGATTGGTAACCAGCACACCCACCAGCGCCGCAATCAGCGTGGTGAAGAGCAGGGTGCCAATGGTCAGGAAACTGATTTTACCCAGTTGAGAAGCATTATGCAGCCGGGCTACGGCGCTCAGAATTGAGGCGAATACCAGCGGCATAACGATCATTTGCAGCAGCTGTACATAGCCGTTACCGACAATGTTGAACCACTGAATGGAATCTTTCAGTACCGGGCTGTCGGAGCCGTAAATAGCGTGTAAGGCCAGGCCAAACACCACGCCCATGACCAGACCAACCAGTACCTTTTTCGCCAGGCTCCACTGTTTGTGGCGAGCCTGGGCGAGAAGCAATAGCAATACGACGAACACAACAATGTTCGCGATGAGTGGAAAATTCATCCCCGTTCTCCTGATTTATTATACGGTCGGTTTTTACCGAACCTGTTGGCGCAAGGTTATCAGAAGTGTGATGTGGCGCTTATATCCATATGGAATGGTTTATGACAAAAGTGATTGTATTGCCGGTTTAATGCTCAATCTGGTGATTAATAAAACGATTGAACTGAAATTGCAGCGAGTTGATCATCTGCGATGACCAGCGCACTGCACCATTTTCGGGCAATGTCTGCGGCATCCAGACGGCATAGGCAAACAGCGCCATGCACAGAACGCGCTCCAGCTGGTTGCCTTTTTGCGGCACGAGGATTGGCAGGCGGAAACGCCAGCGGCAGGGCCAGAGCAGCGGAACGCCCGCTGGCGTCAGCATATCGGCGAGGATATGGCTTAAGTAGCCGAGCACCATGCCCTGAATGGCATCCGCCGGGACTATCCAACTCTCGGGAACCTTCAAATAGAAGAGTGTAAGCAGGCCAAATACGGCCAGCAGGCTGTGGGTAAACCCGCGATGACCAAAGGCTCTGGCGATGGGTTTTGAAATCCACTTCAGCCGCTGACCAAGGAATGATTTTGGATGGTCGATGTCCGGCAGCAGGCAGGTCAGCACGGCAGAAGGGACAATATGCCACCAGTCCCCCTGGGCCAGCACAGGGGTCAGTTCAGCGTTTTTAGCAAACACTGCACAGGCAAGTGAAAAAAGCAGGTGGCCTTCCGCCGTCATGATAAAACCCGGTAAACTGTCAATCCATACAGTATAGGGTTTTTATACAGTGTGTGAAAGAGGTGACGGTGTAACTCTTTGTCACAAACCGGCGGTTAGCGCGCCAGCCAGCCACCGTCTACGGCAAGGGTATGGCCGTTAACGTAATCCGACGCCGCCGAGGCCAGAAACACCACCGGACCCTGTAAATCCTCCGGAAGTCCCCAGCGGCCCGCCGGAATACGGTCGAGGATCGCCTGGCTGCGCTGCTCATCATCGCGAAGTTGTTGGGTGTTATTTGTCGCCATATAACCCGGCGCGATAGCGTTCACGTTAATACCTAGCGGCGCCCATTCGTTTGCCAGCAGGCGGGTGAGCCCGAGGACGCCGCTTTTCGAAGCCGTATAGGACGGCACCCGAATGCCGCCCTGGAAGGAGAGCATGGAGGCAATGTTAATGATCTTGCCGCCCTGACCCTGCACGATAAACTGTTTCGCTATTGCCTGAGAGAGGAAAAAGACCGATTTCAGATTGAGATCGATGACCTCGTCCCAGTCCTTCTCGCTAAATTCCAGCGCATCGCACCGACGAATGGTGCCGGCATTGTTAACCAGAATATCGATGCGGCCCATCTCTGTGACGGCGGTATCCACGACGCTCTGAATACTCTCATGCTTGCCGAGATCGGCGCGAATTGCGATAAAGCGCCGTCCCAGCGCCGTGACGCGCGCAGCCGTTTCGTCAGGAACCTTGCGGTTTACCCCCACGATATCGCATCCTGCCTGGGCGAGGGCAATGGCCATGCCTTGCCCCAGACCGGTATCGCACCCGGTCACCATCGCCACTTTTCCTGCCAGAGTAAAAGCATCCAGTATCATACGCGCCTCAGAAGTCAGGTTATTGTCATTCTGCACGTAAGGATAGGAGTCTGGAATGAGAAAAGCAAATAAAGTAAAACGTTGTTTTGATTTTGTGATGCAGGCAGCCGAAGCTGCCTGAAAGAGCGTTACTCTCCGCGCAGATGGCGGGCAGTCAATTCTTCAAGAGACGTCAGCCTGACATCCGCGAGGGCAAAGCGGGGATCGTGTCGGCCTTCTTCAGCCGGCACAACGATGGAGCGCATACGTGCGGCTTTGGACGCCACCATGCCGTTAACCGAATCTTCCAGCGCCACACAGGTAAGCGGATCCAGCCCCAGTTTCGCGGCGCAGTCCATATACACCTGCGGATGTGGCTTGCTGTAAGGAAGCTTTTCGGCCGAGGCCAGCGCGTCGAAGCTGTCGCGCAGCCCGAACATCGTCAGCACTTTTTCCAGCATATGCAGAGGTGAGGCAGAGGCAAGCCCCACTTTCAGCCCTTGCGCCTTGCACAGGGCGATAGCGTCGCGTACGCCCGGTAACAGAGGCTTATTCTCTTCTACAAGGGAGATAGCACGGTTGATAATGCGCGCCGTAACTTCGTCGCGATCCGGGCCAACCCATGGCTGGTGGGCATACCAAAGGTCAACCACCATATCGATGCGCAGCCCCAGGGTATCGGGAAGCTCATTACGACGACTGATATCGACGCCGAGGCTGGCCATCACGTCCAGTTCAGCCCGATCCCACAGGGGTTCGGAATCAATCAACAATCCATCCATGTCAAAAATAGCGGCAAGTATCTGGCGCGGTGTCGACATTACAACATCTCCTTATCTTGGGGGTAAGACGAACGGTGCTAAGCACAAGCAATTTAGCATATTGCATTCAAAGATCGGGCGAAAATGACCGACAGCAGGTAGACTTAGGCACAAATAACGCGTCTTTATGAAGAGGAACTAATGACGTATCAACAAGCTGGACGCATCGCAGTCTTAAAACGTATTGCTGGTTGGGTTATTTTCATTCCCGCCCTGATTTCAACGCTGATCTCCGTACTTAAATTTATGTACGATCACAGCGAAAAACAGCCGGGCATTAATGCCGTCATGCTTGATTTTGCCCACGTCATGATTGAGATGATGCGGTTTAACACCCCATTCCTGAACGTCTTCTGGTTCAACTCGCCCACCCCGGATTTTCACCACCAGCTGAATGTCGGGTTCTGGATAATCTATGCGTTGATCTTTATCGCGATGGCGTTGCAGGCCTCCGGCGCACGCATGAGTCGCCAGACCCGCTTTTTACGCGAAGGGGTGGAAGATCAGCTGATACTTGAGAAGGCGAAAGTCCCTGACGGGATGAGCCGCGAGCAGATCGAATCGCGCATTGTCGTTCCGCGTCATACCATTTTTGTGCAGTTTTTCCCGCTCTATATCCTGCCGGTTATTATCATTGTGGCCGGGTATTTCTTCTTTACACTGCTCGGCTTCCTGTAATGTCAAAGGGGGCGTATTGCCGCCCCCTCCCGCTATGCCGCCAGGATACGATCCAGCGCTCGCTGGGCATTCACCAGATGATTCCCGCCAAACAAAATCGCCCGGTTTAGCAAGGTGTACAGCTGATAAACCGGCTGACGTTCAAGGAAACCCGCAGGTAACGGCGAGACAGACTGATAGCCATCATAAATTTGCGGCGGCTGTTCAGGGTGCAACGGCAGCATCGCGAGGTCACATTCTCTGTCGCCCCAGTAGCAGGCCGGGTCAAATATATAGGGACCATCAGGCCCAAGCGCGCAGTTGTTCGACCATAAATCACCGTGCAGAAGGGAAGCCTGAGGCTGATGCGAAGCCAGACGCTGCTGAATGTGTTCAACAATCGCGTCGATGTTGCCGAACGCTAGTCCCTTTTCAGCGGCCAGCTCCAGCTGCCAGCCTATGCGCTGCTCGGCAAAAAAAGTCGACCAGCGGCGTTGCCACGCGTTTGGCTGTGGGGTGGTTGAGAGGTCGTTATCGAAATCGAGCCCAAACTGAGGTTGATCGCTCCACTGGTGCAAACGGGCGATCTGTTGGCCGAGAATAAAGGCGTTGTGCGCATCCAGAGGGCGCGCCGGAAGATAGTTCATCACCAGAAAGCTGTAGTCACGATCGCTGCCAACGGCTAAAACCTGTGGAACGTTGACTGTTTTACTGCGCGATAACAACTCAAGCTGATCGGCTTCGGCCGTAAAAATGGGGAGCAATTCGCGCTCATCACATTTTACGAAGAGATCGCGCCCGGCGTAACGTAAATGCCATGCGGCATGGATCTCTCCGCCTGGCAGTTCGTTACGCAGTTCAATTTCACCTTCACCCAGTTGCTCACTTAAAAGATGACTGATAGCCTGCCACATGATGTCTCTCCCATGTTGTCTGCCAGATCATAAAGTTAGCGCAAAACGGCTATAAAAAAACAGGAACTAACGCACAACTGAGCGGTTTAATTTTGTACAGGGCACTTATTGCTCTTTTTTATGCCAGTTTTCCCAGCTATCCACATCAATTTCCGTGGCTTTGTCAGTCACGCTTTCCACCAGGCTACTGGCCAGCGCCTTCACCTCCTCCTGACTCAGCGGGCTTATCAGGCCAAAGGCCAGCGAGCCGAGATCGTGAATATTGCCCTCATCGTCCGTCAGCGTGAGCAGAAAATTCGCCCGCGTGAAAGCGTTGTTGAGTTCATTCAGTTCGGTCAGCGATGCTTCATGAATATTGACGGTTACGACGTAGCGGGTGATATCACCACTGCTCATAATTCACCTCGTTGTTATCCTGAAAGTTTTCTTAGCATAGTCGATAAGCCATATTTGGCGACTTCCCCCTCCACGGGAAGGGGAAGCACGTTCAGCTTCTCGCCAGGTAATCGACAATTTTCTGAGTATCCGCAAGCGAACACAGACGGGTTCCCTGATTGATGGTGGCAGCGCTCCCTGCCGCGACGCCATAGCGTGCCATCTCCAGAAGCGAAGCGCCCTGCGCCAGCTTCAGCACCATCGCGCCAACCATACTGTCACCGGCACCCACGGTACTCTGACTTTTCATCGGCGGTGGAACAACCTGCACGCAGCCCGTCTTGTCGACGGCCAGCGCACCCTGAGGACCGAGAGAGACTACAACGCGATGCGCTTTGCCCGTGCGTACCAGCTCTTCTGCGGCAGTACGCACGTCATCAGGCTGGTTGAGCTCGCGATTGACAAGCGCACTGAGCTCTTTCTGGTTAGGTTTGACAAGTTCAAGTTGTCCGGGCTCTAACGCCGCCTTCAGGGCATCGCCTGAGCTATCGACAATGCAGCGGATGCCGCGCTGGAGCACCGCCTGAACCAGTGCCGTCAGCTTTTCTGTTTTGACGCCCGGCGGCAGGCTACCGCTGATCACCAGCAATGAGCCGCTTTCAATGGTCAGCACTTTCTCTTCCAGTTGACGAAACTCATCATCGCTCAACTTCGCCCCTGGCATCACAAAACGATATTGCTCGCCGCTGGATTCAACATGGACATGCAGGTTTTGCCGGGTCCAGTCTCTGGCGTCAACGGTATCTACGGCAACCTGTTCATCTGCCAGCAACGCAACCAGATGCTCACCCGTGGCGCCGCCAGCGGGGAAGATGGCGGTTGCTTTTCCGCCGAGATGGGTAATTGCGCGCGCCACGTTAATGCCGCCGCCGCCCGGCTCAAACACCGGCGCGCTACAGCGCAGCTTACCTTCCGGATAGATTTGCGGCGTCATGGTCGCAGAGTCGAGGGAAGGGGAGAGCGTCAGCGTGTAAATCGAAGCCATCATGACCTCCTTTTATCATGGGTTATTTTAAGCCTGGCACCGTTTGGCAGGAAGGCAACGTAAATAACAGTATGATTTTAAAAATGAATGCTGACAAAAAACCTTGGCCGGGTATATACATTAAATCGCGTTTTGGGATCGTTCTTATTCAAAAAATGAAAGAAGAAATTATTGCTATGTTATTTGCGGCTTTTTATAATTTGTTACCTTTCTATGGTCGCCTTGTCATTGATCCGCAAGAAAGTTTCCGAGACCGTGACGGTCTCTTTTTATGTTGTACGGACTCCTAAAATAAATGAAGCTTTTGAAGACAGTACCCGCAGCACTGATGCTGGCGGGTGGCGTATTTGCGTCACTGAATGCAACCGCCGATGATACCGTTTTTACTGTCATGGACGATCCCTCCACTGCCAAAAAACCCTTTGAAGGTAACGTGAATGCCGGGTATCTGGCGCAATCCGGTAACACGAAAAGCTCCTCCATGACCGCAGACAGCACCCTGACCTGGTACGGCAACACCACGGCCTGGTCGCTGTGGGGCAATGCCAGCAACACGTCTGCTAACGATGAACGCTCCTCTGAGAAATACGCGGTAGGTGGGCGTAGCCGTTACAACATGACAGATTATGACTACCTGTTTGGGCAGGCGAGTTGGCTTACTGACCGCTACAACGGCTATCGCCAGCGCGATGTCATGACTGCGGGTTATGGTCGTCAGTTCCTGAATGGACCGGTGCACGGCCTCCGTTTTGAATTCGGTCCGGGTGTCCGTTACGACGAGTACACCAACGGCGAAGATGAAACCCAGCCGCTGGGTTATGCATCGGGCACCTACGCATGGCAAATGACTGACAACGCTAAATTCACCCAGGGTGTGTCGGTGTTTGGTGCTGAAGATACAACGCTGAACTCTGAAAGTGCGTTGAACGTGGCTATCAACGAACACTTTGGACTCAAGGTGGCGTACAACGTAACCTGGAACTCTTCACCGCCTGATTCCGCGCCGGAACATACCGATCGCCGAACCACGATTTCTTTAGGTTATAAAATGTAATTTCTTCGGGCCGGGACTATTCTCGGCCTGTTTTTTATTTTTTGAAACTGTGCTTATTTATATTAAACGGCGTTTTGAAATAATAGGCATGCTTTCGTCTTCATAATTTCTCCATAATTAGGCGACCAGGCCTTATTCAGTTTATTTGACACGATTTGATAAATAATTTGACTAGGCAAAAGTGTGATCCAGATCTACACTTACGGCACAGGCAAAAAACTCGCCTCAGGCATTTCTGCATTAATTAAGTATGAGAACAGAATTATGAAAAAAATCAAAACCGCTACAGCAGCGCTGGTGCTTTCCGCACTTTCATTTGGCGTATTTGCTGCTGATAATATGACGCAACCTGCCAGTGACGTTAACAGCCCAGTCGGGATCGCTAAAGCCTCTGATGTTGAAGCAGGCTCCAACATTGCCCCTGGCTCCCAGTCTACCGGCCAGTCAATGAATGATGCATTTGATGTACACAAGCTGGTGGCGGGTGAGTGGTCCTGATATTTCAACTGCCACATGTGATGGAATATATACGCTGTCACAGCCTGGCGAAAACCGGATTATGACGTACCGGTTTTGGACCATAAATTATCGTAAAGATAGTTAAGATTTATTCAGTAAATTCACGGCACGTTTTCGCTGACATAATATTAGCCCCAGATCATCGCGGCCCAACGCAGCAGCAACATCGCGCCGCAAATAGCGATTAACACCACGACCATTTTCCAGTGCTTAACGGCAAATCTTTTTGTTGGCATAACCCAATCCTTGTCAGTTGATACCCTTAGTCTACCAAAGTCTGCGCCAGAAAGCGCTTTACCCGGGACAACAGGTTATGCCAGAACAGCGGTTCGGCTTAAAACCAGTGGAATCTGTCGGCCAGTATCAATACCAGACCAGCAGCGGAAAGTAGATTCAATATCACAACGGTTCTGCTCGATACATTCATGTGATACCCCTTCGATGTTTAAGGACCAGATCAAGAATAGCTCAGCACTTTCGGATTGCGAGCCCCCGTCAACAAAAGTTCATGAACGCAGACATAAGGATGAGCGGTTCAAATCGGTCGCGGGAAGGTGCATTCGCCCTGTTAATAGTGTTACCATTACGCTGCTTGCCGTAAATCCGCATTTATCTGAATCGGCAGGTGCATGATGACGAACCAATTTGACGATTGTTGGTCAGATGGTTTCGTAATCTACTGTTTAATCACGATTATTTTCTTTGTATATGCTCTTATGTGTGGGGCATCACTGCAAATAAGGATATAAAATGCCTGTAATTACTCTTCCTGATGGCAGCCAACGCCATTTCGACCACGCTGTAAGCCCAATGGATGTTGCCCTGGATATCGGTCCTGGACTCGCAAAAGCAACCATTGCAGGCCGCGTAAACGGTGAGCTGGTAGACGCGTCCGATCTGATTGAAAGCGATGCAACGCTTGCGATCATCACAGCGAAAGACGAAGAAGGTCTGGAGATCATTCGTCACTCCTGTGCGCACCTGTTAGGTCATGCTATTAAGCAGCTGTGGCCCAACACCAAAATGGCGATCGGCCCGGTTATCGACAACGGCTTCTACTACGACGTTGACCTTGACCACACCCTGACACAGGAAGATATCGACGCGCTCGAAAAACGTATGCATGAGCTCGCCGAAACGAACTATGACGTCATCAAGAAGAAAGTCAGCTGGCATGAAGCGCGTGAAACCTTCGTGAAGCGCGGCGAGAGCTATAAAGTCTCGATTCTTGATGAAAACATCGCTCATGATGACAAGCCTGGCTTGTACCATCACGAAGAATATGTCGACATGTGCCGTGGACCGCACGTGCCGAATATGCGCTTCTGTCATCACTTCAAACTGATGAAAATCGCAGGCGCCTACTGGCGTGGCGACAGCAACAACAAAATGTTGCAGCGTATCTATGGTACCGCATGGGCCGATAAGAAAGCCCTGAACGCGTACCTGCAACGCCTGGAAGAGGCGGCTAAGCGTGACCACCGTAAAATCGGTAAGCAGCTTGACCTGTATCATATGCAGGAAGAAGCGCCGGGGATGGTGTTCTGGCATAACGACGGCTGGACAATCTTCCGTGAACTGGAAACGTTCGTGCGCTCCAAGCTGAAAGAGTACCAGTATCAGGAAGTGAAAGGCCCGTTCATGATGGACCGTGTGCTGTGGGAAAAAACCGGCCACTGGGACAACTACAAAGATGCGATGTTCACCACTTCGTCTGAGAACCGTGAATACTGCATCAAGCCAATGAACTGTCCGGGCCACGTTCAGATCTTCAACCAGGGTCTGAAATCCTACCGCGATCTGCCGCTGCGTATGGCGGAGTTCGGTAGCTGCCACCGTAACGAGCCATCAGGTGCGCTGCACGGTCTGATGCGTGTTCGTGGCTTTACTCAGGATGATGCGCATATCTTCTGTACTGAAGATCAGGTACGTGATGAAGTTAACGCCTGTATTCGTATGGTCTACGATATGTACAGCACCTTTGGCTTCGAGAAGATCGTGGTCAAACTCTCAACGCGTCCGGAAAAACGTATCGGTAGCGATGAGACATGGGATCGCGCAGAGGCGGATCTCGCCGTGGCGCTGGAAGAGAACGGTATTCCGTTCGAATACCAGCTGGGCGAGGGCGCATTCTACGGTCCAAAAATTGAATTTACCCTGTATGACTGCCTCGATCGCGCATGGCAGTGCGGAACGGTACAGCTGGACTTCTCCCTGCCGCAGCGTTTAAGCGCCTCTTATGTTGGCGAAGACAACGAGCGTCAGGTGCCGGTTATGATTCACCGTGCGATTCTCGGTTCACTGGAGCGCTTCATCGGCATCCTGACTGAAGAGTTCGCGGGCTTCTTCCCAACCTGGCTTGCGCCAGTGCAGGTAGTTGTGATGAACATTACCGATTCTCAGGCGGATTACGTTAAAGAATTGACGCAGAAACTACAAAATGCGGGCATTCGCGTAAAAGCAGACTTGAGAAATGAGAAGATTGGCTTTAAAATCCGCGAGCACACTTTACGTCGTGTCCCGTATATGTTGGTCTGTGGTGATAAAGAGGTGGAAGCAGGCAAAGTTGCCGTTCGCACCCGCCGTGGTAAAGACCTGGGGAGCCTGGACGTAAGTGAAGTGATTGAGAAGCTGCAACAAGAGATTCGCAGCCGCAGTCTTCAACAACTGGAGGAATAAGGTATTAAAGGCGGAAAACGAGTTCAAACGGCACGTCCGAATCGTATCAATGGCGAGATTCGCGCCCAGGAAGTTCGCTTAACAGATCTTGAAGGTGAACCACTGGGGATTGTGAGTCTGAGAGAAGCGATCGAAAAAGCTGAAGAAGCTGGAGTAGATTTAGTTGAAATCAGCCCTAACGCCGAACCGCCAGTTTGTCGTATTATGGACTACGGCAAGTTCCTTTATGAAAAGAGTAAATCTTCTAAGGAACAGAAGAAGAAGCAAAAAGTTATCCAGGTTAAGGAAATCAAATTCCGTCCTGGTACCGACGATGGCGATTATCAGGTAAAACTCCGCAGCCTGATTCGCTTTCTGGAAGATGGCGATAAGGCCAAGATCACGCTGCGTTTCCGCGGTCGTGAGATGGCCCACCAACAGATTGGTATGGAAGTGCTTAACCGCGTCCGTGAAGATCTGAGTGAACTGGCAGTAGTCGAATCCTTCCCAACGAAGATCGAAGGCCGCCAGATGATCATGGTGCTCGCTCCTAAGAAGAAACAGTAAGGCCTTCAAGCAGCAAAATCTGTGGAGCCTTCGGGCCCCATAGGTTTTGTTCGCCTATGTTTCGTTTATTTAACAATGCGAAGTGGAAGTTATTAAAATGCCAAAAATTAAGACCGTACGCGGTGCTGCTAAGCGCTTCAAAAAAACCGGTAAAGGTGGTTTTAAGCACAAGCACGCTAACCTGCGTCACATTCTGACTAAGAAAGCTACCAAGCGTAAACGTCACCTGCGTCCAAAAGCCATGGTTTCTAAAGGCGATCTGGGCCTGGTCATCGCGTGCCTGCCGTACGCATAAGTCGTTAACGTTTAACTTTTTTAACTTAGAATAGATACAGGAGAGCACACATGGCTCGCGTAAAACGTGGTGTAATTGCACGTGCACGTCACAAGAAAATTTTGAAACAAGCTAAAGGCTACTACGGTGCGCGTTCACGCGTATACCGCGTTGCCTTCCAGGCTGTTATCAAAGCAGGTCAGTACGCTTACCGTGACCGTCGTCAGCGTAAGCGTCAGTTCCGTCAACTGTGGATTGCGCGTATCAACGCAGCAGCACGTCAGAACGGTATTTCTTACAGCAAATTCATCAACGGCCTGAAAAAAGCCTCTGTTGAAATCGACCGTAAGATCCTGGCTGACATCGCAGTATTCGACAAAGTAGCGTTCACCGCTCTGGTCGAAAAAGCGAAAGCAGCACTGGCATAAGCCAGTTGAAAGAGGGGGCTTTGCTCCCTCTTTTCATATCGCCTTATCAGAAGATTGACATTTACCCGTCCAGGCTTTTCAATAAGGTCTTAACGGTTTTTACCCTACAAGGTAACGCAAGCATGAATGCTGCTATTTTCCGCTTCTTCTTTTACTTTAGCACCTGACTTCAGGAGGCTAGCGCGTGAAAGATGAAACGAAAAACAGCGCCAGATAAGCCTCCCGATGGAGGCTTTTTTTGTGCCTGAATTTGAGAGATTACGTCCAACAATTCGGTGTCTGCACCGACATAATGAGGAAAACCATGTCACATCTCGCAGAGCTGGTTGCCAGTGCAACGGCCGCCATTAACCAGGCCTCAGATGTTGCCGCGTTAGACAATGTCCGCGTCGAATATCTGGGCAAGAAAGGGCATCTGACCCTTCAGATGACTACCCTGCGTGAACTGCCAGCAGAGGAGCGCCCGGCAGCAGGTGCAGTGATTAACGAAGCCAAAGAGCAGGTACAACAGGCGCTGAACGCACGTAAAGCCGAGCTGGAAAGCGCAGTACTGAATGCGCGTCTGACGGCAGAAACGATTGACGTTTCTCTGCCGGGTCGCCGTATCGAAAACGGCGGTCTGCATCCGGTTACCCGTACTATCGATCGTATTGAAAGTTTCTTCGGTGAGCTCGGCTTTACCGTGGCGACTGGCCCGGAAATTGAAGATGACTACCACAACTTCGATGCCCTTAACATTCCTGGCCATCATCCGGCACGCGCTGACCACGACACTTTCTGGTTTGACGCCACCCGTCTGCTGCGTACTCAGACATCTGGCGTTCAGATCCGTACCATGAAGGAGCAGGCTCCACCGATCCGCATCATCGCGCCGGGTCGCGTATACCGTAACGACTACGATCAGACCCACACCCCAATGTTCCACCAGATGGAAGGTCTGATTGTTGATAAAAACATCAGCTTCACCAACCTGAAAGGCACGCTGCACGATTTCCTGAACAACTTCTTTGAGGAAGATTTGCAGGTTCGTTTCCGTCCGTCCTACTTCCCGTTCACTGAACCTTCTGCGGAAGTTGACGTGATGGGTAAAAACGGTAAATGGCTGGAAGTGCTGGGCTGCGGCATGGTGCATCCAAACGTACTGCGCAACGTAGGTATCGATCCGGAAGTATACTCCGGCTTTGCGTTCGGTATGGGCATGGAGCGTCTTACCATGCTGCGCTACGGCGTAACCGACTTACGTGCGTTCTTCGAAAACGATCTGCGTTTCCTCAAACAGTTTAAATAAGGGCAGGAAAGAACAATGAAATTCAGTGAACTGTGGTTACGCGAATGGGTTAACACCACGCTGGACAGCGACGCGCTTTCTAACCAGATCACCATGGCGGGTCTGGAAGTTGATGGCGTGGATCCTGTTTCTGGCGCCTTTACCGGCGTCGTGGTAGGTGAAGTGGTTGAGTGTGGCCAGCACCCTAACGCCGACAAACTGCGCGTAACAAAAGTCAATGTGGGCGGTGACCGTCTGCTGGATATCGTCTGCGGTGCGCCAAACTGCCGACAGGGCCTGAAGGTAGCCGTGGCGACCGTCGGCGCGGTACTGCCGGGCGATTTCAAAATCAAAGCGGCTAAGCTGCGCGGTGAGCCGTCTGAAGGCATGCTGTGCTCCTTCTCCGAGCTGGGCATTTCCGACGATCACTCCGGGATTATCGAGCTGCCGCAGAATGCACCAGTGGGTACCGATATCCGCGAATACCTGAAGCTTGATGACAACACCATCGAAATCAGCGTGACGCCAAACCGTGCCGACTGCTTAGGCATCATCGGTGTAGCCCGCGACGTGGCCGTTCTGAACCAGACCGAACTGAACGAGCCGGACATCGCTCCGGTTGAGGCAACCATCAGTGATGTGCTGCCGATTCAGGTTGACGCCCCTGACGCATGTCCGCGCTACCTCGGTCGCGTGGTGAAAGGCATCAACGTTAAAGCGCCAACCCCGCTGTGGATGAAAGAGAAACTGCGTCGCTGTGGTATCCGTTCTATCGACGCTGTGGTTGACGTGACCAACTATGTTCTGCTGGAGCTGGGCCAGCCAATGCACGCCTTCGATAAAGATCGTATCGAAGGGGGTATTATTGTGCGCATGGCGAAAGAGGGCGAAACCCTGGTTCTGCTGGACGGCAGCGAAGCGAAACTGAACGCCGACACCCTGGTAATTGCCGATCACAACAAAGCGCTGGCGATGGGCGGGATCTTCGGCGGCGAGCACTCTGGCGTCAACGACGAGACGCAAAACGTCCTGCTGGAATGCGCGTTCTTCAGCCCGCTCTCCATCACCGGCCGCGCACGCCGTCACGGTCTGCACACTGACGCTTCTCACCGCTATGAGCGTGGCGTGGATCCTGCGCTGCAATACAAAGCGATGGAGCGTGCGACTCGCCTGCTGATCGACATCTGCGGCGGCGAAGCAGGTCCGGTTATCGATGTGACCAACCAAGCGGCGCTGCCGAAGCGTGCGACCATTACTCTGCGCCGCAGCAAGCTGGATCGTCTGATTGGTCACCACGTTGCCGATGCGCAGGTGACCGACATTCTGACGCGTCTGGGCTGCGAAGTGACTGAAGGTCAGGATGAGTGGAAAGCCGTTGCGCCATCCTGGCGTTTCGACATGGAGATCGAAGAAGATCTGGTGGAAGAAGTGGCCCGCGTGTACGGCTACAACAATATCCCTGACGAGCCGGTGCAGGCGGGTCTGGTGATGGGCAGCCATCGCGAAGCCGATCTGTCACTGAAGCGTGTGAAAACCATGCTGAACGACAAAGGCTACCAGGAAGTGATCACCTACAGCTTCGTTGATCCTAAGCTGCAACAGCTGATCCACCCGGGTCAGGAAGCGCTGATCCTGCCAAGCCCGATCTCCAGCGAGATGTCAGCGATGCGTCTGTCCCTGTGGACGGGACTGCTGGGTACTATCGTTTATAACCAGAACCGTCAGCAGAACCGCGTGCGTATTTTCGAAAGCGGTTTGCGCTTTGTACCGGATACTCAGGCCAATTTAGGCATCCGTCAGGATCTCATGCTGGCCGGCGCCATCAGCGGTAACCGCTATGAAGAGCACTGGGACCTGGCAAAAGGGACGGTTGATTTCTACGATATGAAGGGCGATCTGGAAGCGATTCTCGATCTGACCGGTAAATTATCCGAAATTGAATTCCGCGCAGAAGCGATTCCAGCCCTGCATCCGGGCCAGAGTGCGGCGATCTATTTAGACGGCAAACGTGTTGGTTTTATTGGGGTTGTTCATCCGGAGCTGGAACGTAAGCTGGATCTGAATGGTCGTACCATCGTATTCGAGCTGGAGTGGAACCCGGTTGCAGACCGCGTCATTCCTCAGGCAAAGGACGTCTCACGCTTCCCAGCAAACCGCCGTGATATCGCGGTTGTGGTCGCTGAAAATGTGCCCGCAGCAGATATTTTGGCCGAATGTAAGAAAGTTGGCGTAAATCAGGTAGTTGGCGTAAACTTATTTGACGTGTACCGCGGCAAGGGCGTAGCAGAAGGTTTCAAGAGCCTCGCTATTAGCCTTATCCTTCAGGATACCAGCCGTACACTCGAAGAAGAGGAGATTGCCGCTACCGTCGCCAAATGTGTAGAGGCATTAAAAGAGCGATTCCAGGCATCATTGAGGGATTGAACCTATGGCGCTTACAAAAGCTGAAATGTCAGAATATCTGTTTGATAAGCTTGGGCTTAGCAAACGGGATGCCAAAGAGCTGGTAGAGCTGTTTTTCGAAGAGATCCGTCGTGCTCTGGAAAATGGTGAGCAGGTTAAACTCTCCGGCTTTGGCAATTTTGATTTGCGAGACAAAAACCAACGTCCGGGCCGTAACCCGAAGACGGGGGAAGATATTCCCATTACAGCCCGCCGCGTGGTGACCTTCAGACCCGGACAGAAGTTAAAAAGCCGTGTCGAAAACGCAACGCCCAAAGCAGAGTAATATGAACTAACTAAAAAGGCCGCTCACGCGGCCTTTTTTCTTTGCGCTATTTGCTAAACCCGCCGTAAAATCAATGATATCTCAACCGGATAACCTATCGTCTATGCTTGATCTTGCCCGTCTTCAGCACCGCTCCGATCTCCGCCGCCTGTGTCTGCTCGGGGTGCTGATGATTGTCGCCACCACCGTCAGCCTGTGTGCGGGCGACCGGTGGCTGGGACCGGAAAGCTGGTTTACGCCTGAGGGACAGCTCTTTGTCTGGCAGATCCGCCTGCCACGGACGCTGGCTGTGCTTTTAGTCGGCGCTGCGCTGGCGCTGTGCGGCACGATCATGCAGGCATTATTTGAAAACCCTCTGGCGGAACCCGGACTTCTCGGGGTGTCGAATGGCGCAGGCGTCGGGCTTATCGCCGCCGTGATGCTGGGGGGAGGCGAGCTCTCCGCCTGTGGGATTAGCCTCAGCGCTATCCTTGGCGCGCTGTTGATAACCCTTATCCTTCTGCGCTTTGCTCGTCGCCATTTATCCACCAGCCGGCTGCTGCTTGCCGGGGTAGCGTTGGGGATCATCTGTAGCGCGCTGATGACATGGGCCGTCTACTTCTCCACCTCTTTCGATCTGCGCCAGTTAATGTACTGGATGATGGGGGGATTTGGTGGCGTTGACTGGCGTCAGGGGTGGCTGATGGTGCTCCTGATCCCGGTCATCCTGTGGACGGCGTTCCAGGCGCAGCCGCTTAATATTCTCGCGCTGGGCGAAACGTCTGCTCGCCAGCTTGGGATGCCGATTGGCTTCTGGCGCAACGTGCTGGTTATCGCTATCGGCTGGATGGTGGGCGTAAGCGTGGCGCTGGCGGGGGCGATTGGCTTTATTGGGCTGGTGATCCCGCATATGCTGCGCCTGTGCGGTATTACGGACCACCGAACCCTGCTTCCGGCCTCGGCGGTTGCCGGGGCGGCAACGCTGCTGATTGCCGATATCATCGCCCGGCTTGCGCTGACGGCCGCTGAGTTGCCGATAGGCGTGGTGACCGCAACGCTGGGCGCACCGGTCTTTATCTGGCTACTATTAAAAGCTGGACGTTAAAACACAACCTGTAAGTCAACCTGAGGGAATGCTATGCAGTCTGATATTCTGAATACCGAAGTGACTACCATTGACGGCGAGAAAACCACGCTGGAAGGCTACAAGGGCAAGGTACTGCTCATCGTGAACGTGGCATCGAAATGTGGCCTTACGCCGCAGTATGAACAGCTGGAAAACATTCATAAAGCCTGGGAAAAAGACGGCTTTACCGTACTCGGCTTCCCGTGCAACCAGTTCCTGGGCCAGGAGCCGGGCAGCGAAGAGGAGATTAAGACCTTTTGCAGCACAACCTATGGTGTGACGTTCCCGATGTTCAGCAAAATTGATGTGAACGGGGAAAATCGTCATCCGCTGTATGCCAAACTGGTGGCCGCGGCGCCGACCGCCGTTGCGCCTGAAGAGAGTGGTTTCTATGAGCGTATGGCGAGCAAAGGTCGCGCGCCGCTCTATCCGGACGATATTCTGTGGAACTTCGAAAAATTCCTGATTGGCCGTGACGGTCTGGTCGTGCAGCGTTTCTCGCCTGACATGACGCCTGAAGATCCTATCGTGATGGAATCAATCAAGCTGGCGCTAGCGAAATAATGACGCTGCTGATGCAGCTCACAGGCGTTGCCGGGAAGGGACGTCTTGAGCCTGTTACCGCCGCAGTCAACGCAGGTGAAATCCTTCACCTGGTTGGGCCTAACGGCGCCGGAAAAAGCACGCTGCTGGCGCGCATGGCGGGGCTGACCCGCGGGGAAGGGGAGATTACCTTTCTCGGGCAATCGCTCGTCAACTGGCTACCCTCTACACTCGCCTCCCGTCGAAGCTATCTGGTTCAGCAGCAGGTTCCGCCCTTTGCAATGCCCGTCTGGCACTACCTGACGCTGCACCTGCCTGATAAAAATCAGGTAGCATTGCTCCATGACGTTGCTACGGCGCTCGGGTTAGACGATAAGCTCACCCGACAGGCCAGCCAGCTTTCCGGTGGCGAATGGCAGCGCGTGCGTCTGGCCGCCGTCATCCTTCAGGTTCATCCGGTGGGAAATCCTCACGGGCGGTTGCTGCTGCTGGACGAGCCGATGAGCGGACTGGACGTTGCCCAGCAGGCAGCGCTGGATACTCTGCTCAGCGCGCTGTGTCGCAAGGGCATCGCCATTGTGATGAGCAGCCATGATTTAAACCATACGTTGCGCCACGCGCATCGGGTGTGGTTGCTGGCGCGTGGCAAACTGATTGCCAGCGGAACGCGCGACAGCGTGCTGACGGCCTCCAATCTTGCGAGTGCTTACCACATGTCGTTCCGGAGGCTGGATATTGAAGGCCACAAGATGCTCATTTCCACGACGCAGGAGTAACCTTTCTTGCACAGCCGCATAGATGCACGCTAAATTACCGAAAGAACAAAAAAAGCAGAGGATTCGTCTGAAATGCGATTCTGGTTTCTCCTTGTTGCGGCGCTATTTCTTGCAGGATGCAGCAGCCATCGTGCACCTCCGCCTAACCCACGGCTTTCTGACTCCATTACGGTCATTGCCAGCCTGAACGATCAGCTCAGCAACTGGCGCGGCACCCCTTATCGCTACGGCGGGATGAGCCGGGGCGGGGTGGATTGCTCGGGATTTGTGCTAATGACTTTCCGCGATAAATTTGACCTACAGCTTCCGCGTGAAACGCGTATGCAGGCGAAAATCGGCACTGAAATTGATAAAGACGAGCTCCTGCCCGGCGATCTGGTCTTTTTTAAAACAGGTTCCGGTGAAAGCGGCCTTCATGTCGGCATTTATGACACCGATAATCAGTTCATTCATGCCTCGACCAGCCGCGGCGTGATGCGCTCCTCTCTCGATAATGTTTACTGGCGTAAAAATTTCTGGCAGGCCAGGCGTATTTAACCGCTGCATAAAGATGCAGCGCGGAAGGCCTGGCGGTGAAAATAGCCGTCAGGCTTTTCTTGCGGGTGGATTAAAGTAAAATTTTTGCCCACTTATTTTTGTCAGCATGTGCCTGTTTTATCTAAAACTGGCTATTATTCAATAACCAGGATAAGATTATTTTAGATTCAGGGAAAAATCTGAAAATTAATACTGAAAGAATGAAATTAATCTTATTAAAATCAAGACAGTGGAATTGTGCCTGCAATTGCTCCAGGATGTTCTCTCTCATCTTTAATGCAGGACAAGGGCGATGATTATTACGCTAGATAATGCTTACCAGTCTGAACTTTTACTCCTTCCGGCGCGTGATAGTGCAGGTTTGCTTAAAGGTTTAGAGATTTTGGTTAACTTTACTGGCGTGGGTACGGACGTACGAATCCCGACTGAACTGGTTATCCCTCATCTTTCTCAGGAAGATGAATTAGTGCTGTTTCAGGAAAAACTGCAATTACTGGATACCTGTAAGCTATTTTTTATTCAGCATCAGTTAATTGCATGGATCAATATTACACCTGCAATTGTTGAGTTTTTATTAACTAATGAGAACGCTGTTTCAATCCTTGATCGTTATCCGTTTCTTGAGTTTACTGTTAATGAGAACTATCCAGGTTTAAATAACGGGAAAGACGATCTGATGCTTGCAAGAATGGCGATCCATTTCCCCTTAGTGCTGGCTAACTTTGGTGCAGGGGCTGCATCCCTTAAACCGGTTTATGATGGTCTGTTCAAACGGGTGATTCTGGATAAAAACTTTATTCATCAGCGCGTCTCGGCGCTCTCTTTCGAGCCATTTATGCGCGCCATTCTCTGGCAGATCGCGCCGCATTGTCAGTCGGTCATGGTCTCGGGAATTGACGATCACGGCATCTTACAACGCGTGCTGCCCTTCAATTTTGGCGCAATGCAGGGAACCCTGTGGCCTGCCGTCCCGGCAGAACGCGTAACGACCCTCGTTCAGCAATAACCCCTTTCTTCGCCCGTGTTTACGTCAAGGGAAACCCTCTACACTTAAAGCAGGAGGACTTATGACCCTGTCTTTTACTGCTCACTGGCACGATGAATTACCCGGCTTTTACACCGCGCTTAAGCCCACGCCTTTACAGAACGCGCGTCTTATCTGGCATAACGATGCATTAGCGGATTCGCTTGGCATCCCTTCGACACTTTTTCAGTCAGAAAAGGGCGCCGGTGTCTGGGGCGGCGAAACGCTGCTTCCGGGCATGAAGCCTCTGGCTCAGGTCTACAGCGGACATCAGTTTGGCGTCTGGGCGGGACAGCTCGGCGATGGTCGCGGCATCCTGCTGGGTGAACAGGTTCTGCCGAATGGCGAAACGCTCGACTGGCACCTGAAAGGGGCAGGGTTAACACCGTACTCACGCATGGGGGATGGCCGCGCGGTGCTGCGTTCAACCATTCGTGAAAGTCTGGCTTCCGAGGCGATGCATGCCCTGGGGATCCCCACCTCACGCGCGCTGTCCATTGTCACCAGCGACACGCCGGTGGCCCGTGAGACGATAGAGCAGGGGGCGATGCTGATCCGCGTGGCGGAAAGCCATCTGCGTTTTGGCCATTTTGAACACTTCTACTATCGCCGCGAGCCGGATAAAGTCCGCCAGCTTGCCGATTACGCCCTTCGACGTCACTGGCCGCACCTGCAAAACGAACCGGACCGCTATGTTCTCTGGTTCCGTGATATTGTCGCGCGCACCGCCTCAATGATTGCCCGCTGGCAGGCCGTCGGCTTTGCCCACGGGGTGATGAATACCGACAACATGTCCCTGTTAGGGCTGACGTTTGACTACGGTCCGTACGGCTTCCTTGATGACTATCAACCGGGTTACATCTGTAACCATTCGGACTATCAGGGGCGTTACCGTTTCGACAACCAGCCTGCGGTGGGGCTGTGGAACCTTCAGCGGCTTGCGCAAAGCCTGTCGCCGTTTATCGACGTCGATGCCCTGAACGATGCGCTCGATACCTATCAGGAGGTTTTGCTGCGGGAATATGGTGTGTTAATGCGCAACAAGCTGGGGCTGATGACGCAGGAAAAAGGCGATAACGCGCTACTGAATGGGCTGTTTGCCATCATGGCGCGTGAAGGCAGCGACTATACCCGAACCTTCCGTATGCTAAGCCAGACTGCGCAACAGAGCGCCGCTTCACCGCTGCGTGACGAGTTCATCGATCGACAGGCGTTTGATGACTGGTTTGCCACTTACCGGGCGCGTTTACAGCAGGAACAGATTGATGACGATACCCGCCAGGCGCGGATGAAGGCGGTTAACCCGGCGATGGTGTTGCGCAACTGGCTGGCGCAGCGGGCTATTGAGCAGGCAGAGCAGGGGGATTATGCCGAGCTGCATCGGCTGCATATCGCCCTGCGCACGCCGTTTGCTGACCGGGAGGATGACTATGTCAGCCGCCCGCCGGACTGGGGCAAGCGACTGGAAGTGAGCTGCTCAAGCTAAGGGGCGAGAAAAACCTGCGGCGCGGCGTGCGCCGGATGTCTGCCGACGTGCACCTGCGCACCGTACCAGCGCGCCAGCGCGTCGGCCTGCAATACCGTCTCCGGTATGCCCTGAGAAACAATCCTGCCGTTGTGTAACAGCAGGATCCGGTCCGACCATAACGCGGCGAGATTAAGATCGTGCAGCACCACGCAGGCGTGAAGATGACCCAGCCGGGTCAGCGATTTCAACAGGCGCAGCAGATGCTGCTGGTGGTAGAGATCCAGCGCTGAAGTGGGTTCGTCGAGAAACAGCCAGCCGCGCGGCGTTCCCTCACGCCACAGCTGCGCCAGCGCGCGGGCGAGCTGAACGCGCTGCTGCTCGCCGCCCGAGAGGGAATGATAACGTCTGCCAGCCAGCGGCAGGCAACCGGTCAGCTGCATCACCTCACGCACAATCGACGGTTCAGGTTGACGCGACCAGGGCGCACGCCCCATTCCAACGATCTCCTCCACCAGCCAGTCAAATCCAGGCTGAGTATGCTGACGCATCACTGCCCGATAGCGGGACAGCGTCTCCGGGTGCCATTCATCCAGCGCTTTCCCCGCCAGCGAACAGCCGCCGCTGTCGGGTTTCAGGTAGCCGGTCAGCAGTCGCAGCAGCGTGGATTTCCCCGCGCCGTTGGGACCGATCAATGTAACCAGCTCTCCCTGCGACAGTGACAGCGAAACGTTATCTGTCAGCGTGCGGCCAGACCGGGTAAAAGTCAGATTTTCAGCCGTATAACGTTCAGCCATGCTGTTCTCCACGACGAAAAATGAGCCATAAGAACCAGGGGGCGCCAAGGATGCTGGTGAGCAACCCGACCGGCATTTCTGCCGGGGCGACCAGAGTGCGGGCTACCGTATCCGCCACCAGCAGCAGAAAAGCGCCCGCGAGAACCGTGCCGGGGAGGGTTGCCCGGTGATCGGCGCCCAGCCACATGCGCATCAGGTGCGGCACCACGAGTCCGACAAAGCCAATCACGCCGCTGACGGCGACAGCCGCAGCGACCAGCAGAGCGCTGCATAACAGTAATATTCGCTGTACAAGGGCAACGTCCACGCCGAGATAATGCGCTTCCTCTTCACCCAGTTGCAGTAAATTTAACGCGCTGGCACAACGCCAGATCGCCAGAGCGGCAGGCACCATCAGCGAGATCACGGCGAGCAGCGTTGACCACTGCGCCTGACCGAGACTTCCCATTCCCCAGAGTGAAAGCTGACGCAACTGGGCGTCATTGCTGACCCACGAAAGCACACCCACTGCCGCACCGCACAGGGCATTGATGGCGATACCCACCAGCAACAGACGTGACAGAGAGGTGTCACGCTGCTTGCTGAGCAGGAAGATCACGCCTGTGGCTGCCAGCGCCCCAAAAAATGCCGCCAGCATCGGGGCATAAAGCATCACCAGCGCGGGCAGCGAGAGCGGGAGCACCACCCACAGGGCGACGGCCAGCGCCGCACCGCTGCTGATCCCGAGCAGGCCCGGGTCGGCCAGCGGATTGCGGAACAGCCCCTGCATGACGCAGCCGGCGAGCGCCAGCGACCCGCCAATCACCAGCGCCAGCAGCACGCGGGGCAGACGGATGGTGAGCCAGATCTGGCGTAGCGTCTCATCGCTGCCGCTCCACAGCACGTTCACTGGCAGGCGTAACGCCCCAAAACCGGTAGCCATGAACGTCATGACGGTAAGCAACCCCGCCAGAAGCCATAACGATAACGTGATGCGCCGGGACATCAGGGCAGTTGCTCCGCTCTGGCACGCAGTTGTTGTATGGCTTTCGGCGTGCGGACGCTGAAGCCCAGCAGGGCCATGTCATCAATAGCCAGCACCTGCTTGCTTCGCCCCGCTGGCGTTTGCGCCAGGCCGGGCAGTTTCCACAGATTTTGTTCGCCGCCCAGCGCGTTAAGGCCGTCCTGCGAAATCACCACCAGATCCGGCTGGCTGGCCATTACCCCCTCCTGGGAGAGCGGCTGATAGCGGGTAAAGCCCTGCATGGCGTTCTGCAACCCGGCGGCGCGTATTGCCGCATCCGCGCCGGTCTGTTGCCCGGCCGCCATTGCGGTCATTCCGCCGTGGCTGAGGATAAACAGCACCCGCTTGTTGAGCGGTGTTGAGGGCAGAGCCGCCAGCGCCTGACGCAGCGAGTTGCGCAGGGTTTCCCCTTGCACCTCATGATGCGTCGCCTGAGCTATCACCCGCACTTTTTCGTCAATCGTGCGCAGGTCAGGCGTGCCGGGAACGGTAACCACCCGGACGTGGCTCTGTTCAACCTGTTTCAGCGCCAGAGAGGGTTGCGCCTGGTCGCTTGCCAGCACCAACGTCGGGCGTACAGACAGAATTCCCTCCGCATTCAGCTGGCGGAGATACCCCACGTCAGGCAGCGCCTTTGTCGCCTGCGGCCACTGGCTGGTACTGTCGCGCGCAACCAGAGAAGACTCCGCGCCGAGGGCGTAGACGATCTCCGTCACGTCGCCGCCGAGGGCGACAATTCTCTCCGGCGCGGCGACGGCGACCAGCGGCAGGGCGCAGAGCAGGGCAAACCAGTTTTTCATGCGGCCAGCCCTTCTGGCGTCAGAGCGTCAATCTGGCGGCGCCACTGGCTCTGCTCCGGCTCGCCTTCGGTACGCTGCCCGTAGAGCTGGGCGATCTGAGTTCCATCCGCAGCAAACAGCTCCAGGCTGGTAACGTGTCCGTCTGCCGTGGGCTTACGCGTAACCCACGTCTCCGCGATAGTCTCCTCCAGCAGATGCAGGGTAAAGGTTGGGTTGAAGATGTTCAGCCAGCCCTTCATGGGCGTCAGTTTTTCCACCACACCGGTGAAGATCTGCACGCAACCGCGGTTGCCGACGAAGATCATGATTTCGTTTCCGTCCTGTTGCGCCGTCTCCAGCAGTTGTGCAAGCGCGCTGTTATCCACCTTACAGGCCAGATCGTCACTCACCAGACGAAACGCCTGCTGGCGGCTCAGGTTATGGCGCTTCAATAAGCTAAAGAATTGATGCACGTCGGTCATGGCGCGCCACTCTTTCTCCACCGAGCCTGCATCTGCACCGTCGGAATGCGCGGGGGCTTCGACAGCCTTCAGCGCCAGAGCGGGGTTATCGGCAATGATAAAACGGGTCAGGACGTCGCCCCAGGCGGCAACGTCGGTGTGATCCGTGGTGTAGACCTTCAGTAAAGCGTCGCCCTGATGATCGAAGAACTGAATGCTCTGACGTTCGCCGCGGGAGGTCGTTTCGCTAATGTGAAACGCGCTCGCCCACTGGTTGAGGAACAAACGCAGATCCAGCGCGCGCGGATTCAGCACCAGCCCGGCATGACCGCCGAGGTGCTGGTGAGTAAACGCTCCAACCTGTTCGTGAACGGCGTATTCGTTACGGCAGATGCATTTGGTTTCCCCCACGGACTCCAGCGCTGCCAGAATCTCGCGGATTTCACCGCGCAGCCGCCAGGCGTCGTGTCCAACGCGCGCAAATGCCAGCTCTGCTTCGCTGATGTGCATTAATCCGGCGATATCACGGGCGTACTTACCCGGATGTTCTTCTTTAAGCTCAAGCCAGCGTGTGTAGTGACCCATAATCTTATCCTTCTGAATCGTTGCCCCGAAGGGAATTACCATTGATAACTGACGAATATCTTGCCGTTGCGGCCATCCTGCGGGATGCCCTGCGGTGACCAGTAGGCTTTGTCGAAGGCGTTCCCCAGCACGAGGGTGGTGGTGATGCCTTTGAACTGCTGCTGGCCTTTATAACTGACGTAGAAATCATTTACTGCGTAGCCAGGCTGCTCGCTGTAGCTGCTGCTGATGTGCGTTGAACGTTCGACGAAGGTGCCGATCCAGCCCACGGAGAAGCCGCTTTGCGCCACCGGGATATCCAGCTTGCTGGTGACGGTGTCCGGGTTGATGCTGGAGATATATTCACCCGTGTCGGTATCTTTCCCGCGCGTGCGGTTATAGGCCACGTCGAGGTTGAACAGGCTGGTGGCGTAGGTTGCCATCATGTCCCAGCCCCAGATTTTGGCATTTGGTACGTTATAGGACATGGTGGTGGCCGCCGCAAAATCGACGGTGGTAGAGATGTAATCTTTTGCTTTGGTGTCGAAGTAGCTGGCTTTGAACTCCAGCGCGTCGTTGGCGAGTAGCAGATCGTCAAAACGCAGCCCAAAACCGAACTCCTGGGTTTCGTTGGTCTCCGGACGCAGGTTCGGGTTCGGCACCCAGTAGTTAGTGTAGAAGCTGCCGATAGAGAAGTGCTTTGAGTCGTTATACATCTCGCCCATCGTTGGCGCGCGGAAGGCCTGGGCGTAAGAGCCGAACAGCATCAGCCAGTCGGTTGGACTCACGGTTAACCCGGCGCGTGATGACCATTTATCCGCATCCACGTCGTCGTAACCGTCGCTGCTGCCGCGGTAGTTGTCGTAACGCGTCCCGCCGAGAAGCGTTACCGGCAGGTCGCGCAGGGTGATCTCATCCTGCAACCAGCCGGAGCTGAAGTCGATTTTAGCGTCCGGGAAGCCGGTGGTCGCGCCGCCAGGGTGTTGATCCTGACGGTAGTATTCCCCGCCGTAGGTCAGCAGGTGCGAGGCGAAGGAGTCGCTAAACAGGCGGGTGCGGTTTTCCACTTTGCCGCCTTTGGTGG
The DNA here is from genome assembly GCF_003850715.1 of Enterobacter sp. 301B. Lineage (NCBI taxonomy): Bacteria > Pseudomonadati > Pseudomonadota > Gammaproteobacteria > Enterobacterales > Enterobacteriaceae > Enterobacter > Enterobacter sp. 301B. Next base: position 427,917 of record NZ_PQTC01000001.1, on the reverse strand, counting down.
TCTGCTTACGGAACTCGCCGCTGGCGTCGATGTTCTGGGCGTTGATCCGCGCTTCGGACCAGTAAATTTTCGCATCGGCGTTCAGCCAGTCGTTTCCGGCTGGCGCAATGCGGTAGCCAAGCTGGGCATCGCGCTGAATGGTGGAACGATCGGTCATCGGGTTACTGCTGCTGGCATCCGTGGTCTGCGGGTTTTTCGGCTCCTGCGCGTCGTTGTTGTAGTAGCGCAGGGAGCCGCTCAGCGTCTGAGCCGGATCAATTTTCCAGCTGCCTTTCGCCAGCATATTGTTGATGGATTCGTCGTTTGGCGCCCTCGCGCCGTCACTCTGGCGAATGTCGCCGCGATCGCGGCTGGACCAGGAGACCACACCGTCCAGGGTATCGGTGCGGCCATAGGCGCTGGCGCCCATCCCGATGCTGTGATCGCCCGTTGCACCGGTAGCAAATACGCGATAGCCGCTATTTTTACCTGCGTCCAGCAGATCGCTGGCGTCGACGGTATCATACGAAATAACGCCGCCCAGCGCGCCGCTGCCGTACAGCAAGGCGGAAGGGCCACGTACCACTTCGATACGTTTGATCAGCGCCGGATCGAGGAACGTGCTGTTCAGGTGTCCGGTATCGGTGCCCTGGCGTACGCCATCCACCAGCACCAGCACGCCACGTCGGTCGTAACCGCGCAGGTTAACGTCCTGGCCGTTGGTGCGACCGGTGCCGTCCAGCATCAGGCCAGGCACCTTGCGCAGCAGGTCGGCGGCGGAGCTGGCGGTCTGGTTTTCCGGGGCGGTGGCGTCAATCACGCTCACCATCATGGGGGCTTCAAAGGCGCTGCGGGCATTGCCGGTGGCGGTAACGGTGATATCGTCTGCGGCGGCAAACGCAACGCCCGGCAGGGTGCTGACAATCGCCAGCGCCAGAAGAGACGGGCGTAAAGACGCGGATTGCAGGTGTGGCATAGCAACTCTCCATAAGAATTGAAAAGCGCTGGCTGCCTGGGGATCACCTGGGTGGCTGGCGAATGTGTTGTCTGGATTATTTAGTCAGGATCAGTTTTCCGGCATTGGTCTGGCGCAGCAGGTAGTGCTGGCCGTCATGCTCGATAATGACCCGTCCCTCCTCACCCAACAGGCTTTTGCTGTCGATTCGGCGATCGGTGGGAGCAGGGGACGGCGCTGTGTGTGTTTTTACTGGCGTTGCCGCGCTGTTATCGGTCGGTGACATAATGTTTATAAATAAAAATCAATGTAACAATGATAATCATTATCAATAAACTGCAAATTCACGGCAAGCGTTTTTATGAAAATTGTGTGACGGGATCAAATTTGGGGGAGAGGTGCGGTCTGATGCCCTCACCCCGACCCTCTCCCATGGGGCTGAGGGATCCCCAGTAATTTTTTTATGCAGAAGCAATAAAGTTGCTTTCTAAATGACTGAGGGCTGTCAGCGATGCCCTGGTCCGGCTGTAAATCGCTGAGGCGTTTCCTGCAGGCCGGGGCGAGGCGCAGGGATGCGCCGAGAGGGCGGCTTTACAGGGACGTTGCCTCCGCCCGTACCCGATAAGCCGGAAGGAATAAGCCGAGGGCACCGCGAAGCGGCGATTTACCGCCGGGAGCCCGGGTCGCCAGGGTGGTGGCGACTGAGCCACCCTGGCACGTTCACCGGTCATGTCGTTACAGAGTAGCAAGGAACATAAAGTGAACGGAATGACCACCACCGCCGTATGTTCCCCTCACCCTAACCCTCTCCCCGGAGGGGCGAGGGGATTGCTCAGTGCTCGCATTAATTTGTGGGGAACCCTCAGCCCATGGGGAGAGGGAGAAGGGCACGTACCGTAGGCCGGGTAAGCGCAGCGTCACCCGGCAGGATTTTAAAAGCGCGTGTCCACGGCTGAAGCCAGCTTCTCCAGCAGCCGTTCGCTGTCTTCCCAGCTCAGGCACGGGTCGGTAATCGACTGGCCGTACACCATTTGCTGTCCGGCGACGATCTTCTGCGTGCCTTCTTTGATAAAGCTCTCCGCCATAATTCCTGCAATGGCGGTCGAGCCGCTGCGGATCTGCTGGCAGACTTCATCGCAGACGTCCAGCTGGCGGCGGTGCTGTTTCTGGCAGTTGCCGTGGCTGAAATCCACCACCAGATGCTCCGGCAGGTCAAATTCCGCCAGCGTTTCGCAGGCGGCGGCAATATCTTCTGCATGGTAATTCGGTTTTTTACCGCCACGCATAATGATATGTCCGAACGGGTTGCCGCTGGTCTGGTAGATGGTCATCTGGCCGTTTTTATCCGGGGAGAGGAACATATGGCTGGCGCGTGACGCGCGGATGGCATCAACGGCGATGCGGGTATTGCCGTCCGTTCCGTTTTTGAAGCCCACCGGGCAAGAGAGCGCCGACGCCATTTCACGGTGGATCTGGCTTTCGGTGGTACGCGCGCCAATCGCGCCCCAGCTAATGAGGTCGGCAATAAACTGTCCGGTCACCATATCCAGAAATTCGGTAGCGGTCGGCACGCCCAGCTCGTTAACCTGTAGCAGCAGCTTACGCGCCAGCGCAATGCCGTGATTCACCCGGTAACTACCGTTCAGATCGGGATCGGATATCAATCCTTTCCAGCCCACGACGGTACGCGGTTTTTCAAAGTAGGTACGCATCACGATCTCCAGGCGATCCTGATACGTGCCGCGCAGCGTCTGAAGGCGTTGTGCATAATCCATCGCCGCGTCCAGGTCGTGGATGGAGCAGGGGCCAATTACTACCAGAAGACGTTTGTCTTCACCATTGAGAATTTTTTCGATGCGGCGACGGGAGGCCGTCACATGGTCCGCCACCTCGTCGGAAACGGGGTGCAGCCGGGCCAGTTCAGCCGGGGTGACCAGGCTATCAATGCGCGCGGTGCGCAGTTCGTCGGTTTTGTTCATGGAATGTCTCAGAAATTTTTTGCTTCATCGGCAGACTACCGGGAAGTGATGGGCATCACCTTAAACCAATCCCTGCTGATTTCAAGTTCGGGGCACGTCGCCCCGAGGATGGCATGATAATAACTGAAACTGGATTAATGTACTAGCATATTAGTACATGCGGCGATTCAGTCCCATGATATCGAGGATCTTGGTGGCAATTTCTTCTACTGAATAGTTGGTACTGTTCAGCCAGGGGATCTGATTTTTCCGGTACAGCGCTTCGACTTCGGAGACTTCCATTCGGCACTGGCGCATTGAGGCGTAGCGGCTGTTCTCGCGACGTTCTTCGCGGATCGCCGCCAGTCGTTCCGGGTTGATGGTCAGCCCAAACAGCTTATGCTGAAGCGGCTTGAGCGCGGCAGGCAGCACCAGGTTGTCCATATCATCGGCAATAAAGGGGTAGTTGGCGGCGCGAATGCCAAACTGCATTGCCAGGTAAAGGCTGGTGGGGGTTTTACCGCAGCGCGACACGCCAAGCAAAATGACCTGCGCCTGGTCCAGATTGCGCAGCGAGATCCCGTCGTCGTGCGCCAGAGTGTAGTCAATGGCGGCAATACGCGCATCGTATTTGGTCAGGTTGCCGGGGTTCAGCCCGTGGGTACGGTGAGCGATCGGCGTCGGGTCGAGCTTCAGCTCGCTTTGCAAGGGTGCAACCAGCGCCTGCACGATATCCTGACAGAAGCCCTCGCTTTGCAGAATGATGTTGCGGATCTCAGGGATCACAATGGAATAGAACACCAGCGGACGAACACCGGTCTGCTGGTAAATGGCGTCGATCTGGTCCTTGACCGCTTTGGCCCGGCTCTCGTTTTCCACGAACGGCAGCGTGATGCTGTTTATCGACACGGGAAACTGCGACATCACCGCGTGTCCCAGCACCTCGGCGGTAATCGCCGTCCCATCAGAAATATAAAAAACGTGACGATCGACAGCATTATCCATTTTATCCACCCAGAATAGCGTACGTAATTGCCTGAAAGCATAAATTAAAAAAGTTAATTGCACAGCAAAGAACTTATCTGAATTTAAAATGAAATGGTGTTTTTGATTTTCCTGAAAAGTGGATTTCATTTTCTGATTAGCGGCGTTATTTCTATGGTTTTTGCCGGAATCTATAGGAATCATCGGGTTAGCGAGTGCGGGGAAACTGTCCGAAAAGTTGAAAATTTAAATTGCTTACACGATTCACCGTTTTTTTAGCGGAAATAAATATGCCAGTATAAATACGTAGTCAGGTGTTTCTTACTCCGATCAAATATCACAAAAGGATTGTTTCGATGTCCAACAATGGCTCGTCACCGCTGGTGCTTTGGTATAACCAACTCGGCATGAATGATGTAGACAGAGTTGGGGGCAAAAATGCCTCCCTGGGTGAAATGATTACAAATCTGTCCGGTATGGGTGTCTCCGTACCAAACGGGTTTGCCACAACCGCCGATGCGTTTAACCTGTTTTTAGACCAGAGCGGTGTAAACCAGCGCATTTACGACCTGCTGGATAAAACGGATATTGATGATGTCACCGAGCTTGCCAAAGCCGGCGCGCAAATCCGCCAGTGGATCATCGACACACCTTTCCAGCCGGAACTGGAAAAAGCCATCCATGACGCCTACAACCAGCTCTCCGCTGACGACGCGCAGGCCTCCTTTGCCGTGCGCTCTTCCGCTACCGCGGAAGATATGCCGGATGCCTCTTTCGCCGGACAGCAGGAAACCTTCCTCAACGTCCAGGGTTACGAGGCGGTACTGGTGGCGGTGAAGCATGTGTTTGCTTCCCTGTTCAACGACCGCGCCATCTCCTATCGCGTGCATCAGGGCTATGACCACCGCGGCGTCGCGCTCTCCGCAGGCGTACAGCGCATGGTGCGCTCCGACGTGGGCTCTTCCGGCGTGATGTTCTCTATCGACACGGAATCCGGCTTCGACCAGGTGGTGTTTATCACCTCCGCGTGGGGTCTGGGCGAGATGGTGGTGCAGGGGGCGGTGAACCCTGACGAATTCTATGTGCACAAGCCTACGCTGGCGGCTAACCGTCCGGCAGTGGTTCGCCGCACCATGGGCTCGAAAAAAATCCGCATGATCTATGCCCCGACGCAAGAGCATGGCAAGCAGGTCACCATTGAAGATGTGCCGCAGGAGCAGCGGGATCGCTTCTCGCTCACCGACGCCGAAGTGGAAGAGCTGGCAAAGCAGGCGGTGCAGATTGAAAAACACTATGGCCGTCCGATGGACATCGAGTGGGCCAAAGACGGACACACCGGCAAGCTGTTTATCGTGCAGGCGCGTCCGGAAACCGTCCGTTCGCGCGGTCAGGTCATGGAGCGCTACACCCTGCACGCGCAGGGCAAAATTGTCGCGGAAGGTCGTGCGATTGGTCACCGCATCGGTGCCGGTCCAGTGAAAGTGATCCACGACATCAGCGAGATGAATCGCATTCAGCCTGGCGACGTGCTGGTGACCGACATGACCGACCCGGACTGGGAGCCGATCATGAAGAAAGCGGCTGCTATCGTCACCAACCGTGGTGGCCGTACCTGTCACGCGGCTATCATTGCCCGTGAGCTGGGGATCCCGGCGGTAGTCGGCTGTGGTGACGCGACCGAACGCATGAAGGACGACCAGAACGTGACGGTCTCCTGTGCCGAAGGCGATACCGGTTACGTGTATGCCGATATCCTCGACTTCAGCGTGAAGAGCTCCAGCGTGGATACCATGCCGGACCTGCCGCTGAAAATCATGATGAACGTCGGTAACCCGGATCGCGCGTTTGACTTCGCCTGCCTGCCGAACGAAGGCGTGGGCCTGGCGCGTCTGGAATTCATCATCAACCGCATGATAGGCGTTCACCCGCGCGCGCTGCTGGAGTTTGACGACCAGGACGCGAAGCTGCAAAACGAAATCCGCGAGATGATGAAGGGTTACGACTCGCCGAGAGAGTTCTATGTCGGCCGCCTGACGGAAGGCATCGCCACGCTCGGCGCGGCCTTCTACCCGAAACGCGTGATCGTGCGTCTGTCGGACTTTAAGTCCAACGAATATGCCAACCTGGTGGGCGGCGAACGCTACGAGCCGGAAGAAGAGAACCCGATGCTGGGCTTCCGCGGCGCCGGACGCTACGTGTCGGAAAGCTTCCGCGACTGCTTCGCGCTGGAGTGCGAAGCGGTAAAACGCGTGCGCAACGACATGGGGCTGACCAACGTGGAAATCATGATCCCGTTCGTCCGTACCGTGGATCAGGCGAAAGCGGTGGTGGATGAGCTGGCGCGTCAGGGGCTGAAGCGCGGCGAGAACGGGCTGAAGATCATCATGATGTGTGAAATTCCGTCCAACGCCCTGCTGGCCGAGCAGTTCCTGGAGCACTTCGACGGCTTCTCCATTGGTTCGAATGATATGACGCAGCTGGCGCTCGGCCTGGACCGCGACTCCGGCGTCGTCTCTGAGCTGTTTGATGAGCGTAACGAGGCGGTGAAGGCGCTGCTCTCCATGGCCATCCGTGCGGCGAAGAAACAGGGTAAATATGTCGGGATCTGCGGGCAGGGTCCTTCTGACCATGAAGACTTTGCGGCCTGGCTGATGGATGAGGGGATTGATAGCCTCTCCCTGAACCCGGACACCGTGGTGCAAACCTGGCTGAGCCTGGCAGAGCTGAACAAGTAAAACCTGCATAACCTGAAAAAGGCGAGGATATCTGTCCTCGCCTTTTTTATTTTCCTGCGAATATGCTCACCATCACAAATAAAGCAAAAAACCAAATATCATAATTTATCTGTTAATTTAGACAATTGTTAGTGGGCAGGGCGTTGCTAATACTTGAGCCTTACCGCGTACATCCGTCGGGATGATGCGCGACTGGTTGAAATACGTTTTAACCTGATAAAAAGGCAAATAACAATGACAATCTCCTCTGTATTACGTACCAAAGATAAAATAGGTTATGGCCTAGGTGATATGGCCAGCGCGCTGGTCTGGCAAACGGCAACGTTATTTCTCGCGTATTTCTATACGGACGTATTCGGTTTGCCGGCGGCCATTATGGGCACCATGTTTTTAGTGGTGCGCGTGATCGATGCGTTTGTCGATCCGTGCATTGGCGCTCTGGTGGACCGCACTCAGACCCGCCACGGTCGTTTTCGTCCCTGGCTGCTCTGGTTTGCCATTCCGTTTGGCGTGAGCTGCCTGATTACCTTCTACGTACCGGATGCCGGGCAGACGGCGAAAATTGTCTATGCCTGCGTAACCTATGCCATCCTGAGCCTGATCTACTCCGCGATTAACGTCCCATACTGCGCCATGCCCGGCGCGCTGACGCTCGACCCGCGCGAGCGCCACTCGCTGCAATCCTGGCGCTTTGGCCTGTCGTTTATCGGCGGGTTGATTGTAACGGTCATCGCGCTGCCGCTGGTCTCATTATTAGGTCAGGGGAATGTGCAAAAAGGTTATTTCTATGCCATGAGCCTGATGGGGCTGCTGGGTATTATTTTATTCTTCTGCTGCTTCTTTATGACCCGGGAGCGTTACTCGCCGCGCAATGACACCTCCGGCTCGATGCTGACGGATTTAAAACTGCTGGCCGCCAACAGCCAGTGGCGAATTGTTTTTCTGTTTAATATTTTACTGTTAACCGCCGTCGTGACGCGTGGCTCTGCGACCATGTATTACGTTAACTATGTTCTGTTACGCCCTGAACTGGTCTTTGCCTTTATTGTTTCCGGCATGGTGGCATCCTTAAGCGGCGCATTATTATCTGAACGCCTGCTGGGGAAATTTGATCGCGTACGTGCCTATCAGTGGACCATTATTTCTTTCGTTATTTTTGGCGCGTTGATTTTCTTCATTCCTCCTTCGCAGGTGTGGCTGATATTCGGTCTGAATATTGTGTTTAGTTTTATTCAGAACCTGACCACGCCGCTGCAATGGACCATGTTCTCCGATGTGGTGGACTACGAAGAACACCGCAGCGGCCGCCGTCTGGACGGGCTGGTCTTTTCTACCGCCCTGTTTGCCATCAAGTTTGGGTTGGCGCTGGGTGGGGCGGTAGTCGGTTGGGTGCTGGGCATGGTGGATTACGCGCCCGGACAGGCAAACCAGGCGCCTCACGTCCTCGCAACCATCAATGCCCTGTTCACCCTGATCCCCTGCGCGCTGTTCCTCTGCATGGTGGCGCTCCTTGCTATCTACAAACTCAACAGCCGACTGGTGGATTCCATTGCCCGTGAGCTGGCCAGCAAGCGAGACATTCGAAACGATGCGGGGCAGCTCAGCCCGGTAACCCAATCCGCACTACAGGAGTAAACCATGACTGTGATCTACAAGGACGCGGGACGTCCCGTACACGAGCGTGTCGCTGATTTACTGGCGCGTATGACGCCGGAAGAGAAATTTGCCCAGATGCACGCGTACTGGCTGATCCTCGATGAACACGGCAGCCACCGCGAGCGCAGCGATTTGAGCGATGAGTTCGCCGGCGTGAGCGAACAGGCGTCCCTCAGCGAAAGGCTGAAGCTGGGCGTCGGGCAGATCACCCGTCCGCTCGGCACGCACATTGTTGATGCAAAAACCGGCGTGCGTGCCGCTAACCGCCTGCAACGTATGATGATGGAGGAGACCCGGCTCGGCATTCCGGCGCTGTTTCATGAGGAGTGTCTGGTGGGGCTGCTGTGCAAAGATGCAACCCTGTTCCCGTCGTCGCTGAACTACGGTTCCACCTGGGACCCGGCGCTGGTGCAGCGCGCGGCGGAGCATATTGGCAACGAGGCCCGGTCTGTCGGGTGCCAGCAGGGGCTGGCCCCGGTGCTGGATGTCTCGCGCGATGTGCGCTGGGGACGGACGGAAGAGACCTTTGGGGAAGATCCGTGGCTGGTAGGGGTGATGGCGACGGCGTACGTGAAGGGGTTGCAGGGCGATAAGCGCGATCTGCTGGCGACCCTGAAACATTACGTGGGGCACTCCTTCAGCGAAGGGGCGCGCAATCATGCGCCGGTCCATCTGGGTTTCAGCGAGCTAAACGATACCTTCCTGCTACCGTTTGAGATGGCGGTGAAGCTGGCCAACGTCGGTTCGGTGATGCCGGCCTATCATGACATCGATAATCAGCCAGGGCACAGCGACCATTTCCTGCTCACCACCGTGCTGCGTGAACAGTGGGGCTTCGACGGCATTATTGTCGCGGATTACGGCGGCGTCAGCCTGCTGCACCAGCACCATGGGATTTCTCACGATCCAGCAGAATCGGCGGCGCTGGCGTTTAACGCCGGGCTGGACGTGGAATTGCCGAAGGATGACTGCGCGCGTCATCTGGCGGAAGCGGTAGAGCGTGGGCTTATCTCAATGGCGAAAGTGGATGAGATTGTGGCGCGCGTGCTAAGTGAAAAATTCCGTCTCGGGCTGTTTGAAAAACCGTACGCCGACGAAAAAGGTATCGATTTGCAGAATGAGACGACCCGACAGGTGGCGCGCGAGGTGGCAACAAAATCGATCACGCTGCTGGAAAATAACGGCATTTTGCCCCTCGGCGGAAAACCCCGTGTAGCGGTAGTGGGGCCGACGGCGGACGATCCGCTGGCGTTGCTGAGCGGCTACAGCTTCCCGGTTCACCTGATCATCAGCGATATGGTTGAAGAGACCTCGCAGGTGACAACCCCGCGCGCGGCGCTGGAACAGTACCTTGGTGCATCGCAGATACGTTACGCCAAAGGGTGCCACATTATCGAAAAACGGATGGCGGGTGCGCCGGTGTTCCCGGGCGACAGCGGCGGTAAACCGATGCAGCAATCGCCGGTTTCACAACGCACGGATTTGATCCCCGAAGCCGTGAGCGCGGCAAAAGAGAGTGACGTGGTGGTGGCCTGCGTGGGCGACCTCGCCGGGCTATTCCAGAGCGGCACCGTGGGGGAAGGATCGGATACCGATTCGCTGAATCTGCCGGGCGTGCAGCAACAGCTGCTGGAGGAGCTGGTGGCAACCGGCAAGCCGGTAATTGTCGTCATGACGGGCGGGCGTCCTTATAACCTTCAGGGGCTGGAAGAGAAGGTGGCCGCGCTGATGATGGCCTGGGCGCCGGGGCAGGAAGGGGGCTGGGCGATTGCCGATATCTTAACCGGCCGCGCGGAGCCGCAGGGCAGGCTAGTAGTCAGCGTGCCGAAAAACGCCGGGGCGATGCCGTACTACTATAACCACAAGCTGAAAAGCGGCGGCACGCCGTTTGCGTTCCATTTTGGCGCACTTTACCCGTTCGGTTACGGTCTTGGCTGGACGCAGTTTCGCTGGAGTGCGGCGCGTCTCGCTGAAAGCCACGTCCCGGTCGACGGAGAGGTGGTGTTAAGCGTCGATGTCAGTAACATCGGGGGGCGCAGCGGCAGCGAAGTAATACAGGTGTACGTGCGTGACAAAGTCGCGACGCAGGTTCGTCCGCTTCAGGAGCTGAAAGCGTTTCAACGCGTTACGCTTTCACCGGGAGAAACCGCCACCCTGACCTTTACCTTGCCGGTGGAGATGTTTAATTTCACCCGCCGGGACGGGAAGCGAATTGTCGAGCCAGGTGAATTTGAGCTACAGGTTGGCGCGTCCTCGGCGGATATTCGCGAGGTGGTGAACGTGCAGGTGACCGGGGAGACGCGGGTGCTGGAGGGGGAATGGCAGATGTTGAGTAGGAGTGAAATTTGTAAAAATTAATATTCAGGACTCGCCTGGCCACAAAGGCGAGTCCTCTTTCAAGCAATTAAAAGAAGAAAATGAACTTACAAAGCACTAATAACTTAAAAAAATAGTTCGCATAAGAATAGTCTTAGCCGCCTTGCTCTGAGCCTGGAACTGATATAGCTACTCCTCACCGTCTGCTGGTTGCAGGACTGCGCCAGATAGCCTGATAGGTTTGATGAGCTATAAAAGATGAAATTTAAATGAAGATACGGACTCTGTCTGATTTAAGTTCCCTGTGCAACGGCTACATGACAACGCAATGCAGGGAAAACGAAGACCTACAGTGCATAGCGTCAGAACTCAGGATTCAATAAGTAACTGGAGAGGTTAAGTGGTTGTAGATATTTCGGTGTTATTCATTATTCTTTTAATGATTGTGTGCGCCCTGATTTATCGCCTTTCTGTCATGGAAGATAAGTTGTTAGCAATGGAGTTAAGACACGCTACGGAAGTCAACGCAGCGCGTAGAGAAGGGTATATAAACTGCATGAATCTTCATGCTCAGGTTGAAAAAAGTATAAAAGATAAAGCTAAATGATGGCGTTTTTAGGAACGCCAGTTTGGCTGTTATATCATTTACTGTGCTTGCCTTGATGTTTATCTTTTTTCTTATGGCGGGAAAATAACCCACATAACTATTATTGACAGAAGAAAAAGGTGCAGGCGCTGCTCCTGGAGTGGTCAGCCGCCTTAAACGTGGTGATGCTCATTACAACGTGAACGTGCTCGCGCTGATGAACGGGCAGAGGCTACTAATAATTCAGAGTAAAAGGAACACCTGGCGGTACGAGAAAGATATTCAGTAGATAGTAAAATGGCATATGCTTATGACGAATGGAACTAAACAGTAAAACTCTTTCATCGCTATTCATCCGTCTGTAATGAACGGTTTTTTCGTTTAAAACACGCCTAAATCCTGTGCGCTCAGCATAAGTTAAATAAAAAAAAGCCCATCGTGGGAGATGGGCAAAGACTACACACAGCAATTCGTTGTTTCACTCAGGGGATTTCCATGCTTATAAATCAAGGTGTTGATTTATAACCGTGTCTTAATAGTAGGCATGCCAACTTTATGAGTCGATCGGATTCGTCTCAATAGTTAAAGGGAGGTAAAGATTTCTTGAAGAGAATGACGGTTTTAGGCATGAAAAGGCGGGTCTGACCAGTGCGCAGAGAATAAATAGTTTAGCAACGTTTAAGTATTCCTGCGAAGAGTGTAGGCCGGGTAAGGGTTAGCGCCACCCGGCAAAGGTTATTACTGCGCGTTCTTATCTTCCAGCTCTTCAAGTTCGCTTAAGATGAGGTCCGGATCGGTTCCGGGTGGCGGCACTTCATGCACCCAGGCAGAGAAGAGACGCCAGGTTACCGCAAGCAGCACCGGACCGATAAACAGGCCAATCATGCCGAAGGCAATCAACCCCCCGATCACCCCGGACAGGATCAGAATCAGCGGCAGATCAGCGCCCATGCGGATGAGGAGAGGACGAATCACGTTATCCATGGTGCCCACCACGCAACTCCAGACCAGCAGCACCGTGCCCCAGGTCGTGTCCCCCGTCCAGTAAAGCCAGATAATGCAGGGAACCAGCACCAGCAGCGGACCAAGCTGTGCCAGACAGGTCATCAGCATGACAACGGTGAAAATGGTGGCATAAGGTACGCCGGAAACCGCCAGCCCGATACCGCCAAGCACCGCCTGCACCAGCGCTGTGACCACCACGCCGAGCGCCACCGCGCGAACGGCCTGGGCTGCCAGCAGCACGGCCGCATCGCCGCGTTTACCTGCCAGTCGGGTGGCGAAATGGCGTACCCCCAGCGCAACCTGCTCGCCGCGCCAGTACAGCAGGGCGCTGAAGACCAGCATCAACGTACAGTGCATCATGAAGCGACCAATATGCGCAGCCTGCCCGACAAACCAGGTGGTGGTTGTGCCGATGTACGGGCGCACTTTGGCCATCAGGGCGCTACCGCCCATCTCCAGCAGGCTGTGCCAGCCGCTGTATAGTTTTGCGCCCACAACAGGAATGCTGTTCAGCCACGCGAGATCCGGCAGCGTCATGTCACCGCTGGTGACCGCGCGAATAACCGGGCCGCTGCTGTCAACCAGGCTGTTAACCAGCAGCGCAATGGGAATAATAAACAGCAGGAACAGCAGCAGCGTCATCACCAGCACGGCAAGGCCGCGGCGACCAAACAGCAGTTTCTGCAAACGTAAGAGTAAAGGCCAGGTTGCGACCACGACGGTCGCGGCCCAGGCAAATCCGAGCACGAAAGGACGAACAATCCACAGACACGCAATAATCATAATGGCTAAGAACAGCACCGACAGCAGTATCTGTGCGACATCCCTGGGCTGACGAAGATTGACCATAAACGAAACTTTCCTTAAATGAACACCAGCAAGGCTGATGGGAATATAAACCGCATCTCTCTAATCATTAGTGATTTCAGCGATTTTTAACAGGCGGATTTTGCCCGTAATTCTACGAAGCACATAAGAAAAAAATGTGATAAAACTTTCCAGACACAACGCAAACGATTTCACACTATTCTCATTAGGGTCGACAGCAATGATCCCACAGATTTCTCAGGCACCGGGCGTCGTTCAACTGGTGCTTAATTTTTTGCAGGCACTGGAGCAACAGGGTTTTACAGGTGATACCGCCACCGATTATGCCGACAGGCTGACGATGGCAACCGATAACAGTATTTACCAGCTTCTTCCCGATGCCGTCGTTTTCCCGCGCTCTACCGCCGATGTGGCCCTCATCGCCCGTCTGGCGTCGCAGGAGCGTTTCAGCTCCCTGGTCTTTACCCCGCGCGGCGGCGGGACGGGCACCAATGGGCAGGCGCTGAACCAGGGCATCATCGTTGATATGTCCCGCTATATGAATCGCATCATTGAGATCAACCCGGAAGAGGGGTGGGTGCGTGTGGAAGCGGGGGTAATCAAAGATCAGCTGAATCAGTTTTTAAAACCGTATGGCTATTTTTTTGCGCCCGAGCTTTCCACCAGTAACCGCGCAACCCTTGGCGGGATGATCAACACCGATGCCTCAGGGCAGGGCTCGCTGGTCTACGGCAAAACCTCCGATCACGTCATGGGTGTGCGGGCGGTGCTGCTGGGGGGCGATATTCTCGATACCCAGCCGTTGCCGGTCGAACTGGCTGAAACGCTGGCAAAAGAGAGCACCACCAGCGGACGGATTTATCGCACCGTGCTGGAGCGCTGCCGTGAAAATCGCGAACTGATCCTCGACAAATTCCCGAAGCTCAATCGCTTCCTGACGGGCTACGAGCTGCGCCATGTCTTTAATGACGATCTGAGCCAGTTCGATCTTACCCGCATACTGACCGGGTCAGAAGGTACGCTGGCCTTTATCACCGAAGCGCGTCTGGATATCACCCCGCTGCCGAAGGTGCGCCGTCTGGTGAACGTCAAATACAACTCCTTTGACTCCGCGCTGCGTAATGCCCCGTTTATGGTGGAGGCGCGGGCGCTGTCGGTGGAAACCGTTGATTCAAAAGTACTGAACCTGGCCCGGGAAGATATTGTCTGGCATTCGGTGAGCGAACTGATTACCGACGTGCCGGATAAAGAGATGCTCGGTCTGAACATCGTCGAGTTCGCCGGGGATGACGCAGAGCTGATTGAGAGCCAGGTGAGCACGCTCTGCCAGCGTCTGGACGAGTTGATTGCACAGGGGGAAGGCGGCGTCATTGGCTGGCAGCTGTGTAACGACCTCTCCGGCATCGAGCGAATCTACGCGATGCGTAAAAAGGCGGTGGGGCTGCTCGGTAACGCGAAAGGGGCGGCGAAGCCGATTCCATTTGCGGAAGATACCTGCGTGCCGCCGGAGCATCTGGCGGATTATATTGTGGAGTTTCGTGCGCTGCTCGACAGCCATGGTCTGAGCTATGGCATGTTCGGGCACGTTGACGCGGGTGTGCTACACGTGCGCCCGGCGCTGGACATGTGCGATCCGCAGCAGGAGATCCTGATGAAGGAGATCTCCGACGAGGTCGTGGCCCTTACGGCCAAATATGGCGGTTTGTTATGGGGAGAGCATGGCAAAGGATTCCGCGCCGAGTACAGCCCGGCGTTTTTTGGCGAACAACTCTACGCCGAGCTGCGTAAGGTGAAAGCCGCTTTTGATCCTGATAACCGTCTTAACCCGGGTAAAATCTGCCCGCCAGAGGGCGTTGATGCGCCGATGTTGCAGGTAGACGCCGTCAAGCGCGGCACCTATGACCGACAAATTCCGATTGCGGTACGCGCTTCCTGGCGCGGCGCGATGGAGTGCAACGGCAATGGGCTGTGCTTCAACTTCGATCTGAAAAGCCCGATGTGTCCGTCGATGAAAATCACCAGCAACCGCATCCACTCTCCAAAAGGACGTGCGACGCTGGTGCGCGAATGGCTGCGCCTGCTGGCTGACCGCGGCATTGACCCGCTCAAGCTGGAACTGGAGCTGCCGGAAAAACGCGCCAGCCTGCGCGGGCTCATCGAACGGACCCGCAACAGCTGGCATGCGAATAAAGGCGAATACGATTTCTCGCATGAGGTGAAAGAGGCGATGTCCGGCTGCCTGGCGTGCAAGGCGTGTTCAACCCAGTGCCCGATTAAAATTGACGTGCCGGAATTCCGTTCCCGCTTCCTCCAGCTGTACCACACGCGTTATCTGCGCCCGATGCGCGATCATCTGGTGGCAACGGTGGAGAGTTACGCGCCGCTAATGGCTCGTGCGCCAAAAACCTTTAACTTCTTTATCAATCAGCCGCTGGTGCGCAAACTGTCTGAAAAACATATCGGCATGGTGGATCTGCCGCTGCTGTCGGTGCCATCGCTCCAGCGTCGGCTGGTGGGGCACCGCTCGGCGAACATGACCCTGGAACAACTGGAAGCATTAAGCCCTGAGCAGAAAGCGAAGGTGGTGCTGGTGGTGCAGGATCCGTTTACCAGCTATTACGATGCGCAGGTGGTGGCTGATTTTGTCCGTCTGGCAGAGAAAATTGGCTACCAGCCGGTGGTACTGCCGTTCTCGCCGAACGGCAAGGCGCAGCACATTAAAGGTTTCCTGACCCGCTTCGCGAAAACCGCGCAGAAAACTTCAGATTTCCTGAATCGCGTGGCGCAGCTCGATATGCCAATGGTGGGCGTCGATCCGGCGCTGGTGCTCTGTTACCGGGATGAATATAAGCAGACGCTCGGCGATAAGCGCGGTGATTTTCAGGTCTTACTGGTGCATGAGTGGCTGCCTTCGGTGCTGAAGCAAACGGCCCCTCAGGAGGTCAGCGGAGAATCCTGGTACCTGTTTGGGCACTGCACTGAAGTGACCGCGCTGCCGACGGCGCCTGCCCAGTGGGCTTCTATCTTCGCCCGCTTTGGCGCGAAGCTGGAAAGCGTCAGCGTGGGCTGCTGCGGTATGGCCGGAACCTACGGTCATGAAGTCAAAAACCACGCTAACTCGCTCGGCATTTACGAGCTGTCGTGGCACCAGGCAATGCAGCGCCTGCCGCGTAACCGCTGTCTGGCGACGGGCTACTCCTGCCGCAGCCAGGTGAAACGGGTGGAAGGTAACGGCGTTCGCCATCCCTTGCAGGCTTTACTGGAGATTATCGGATGATCTGGAAACGTGCGGTCACTCTGCAGGCCTTAAATGCCATGGGTGCGGAAAACATGGTCGGTTTGCTGGATATCCAGTTTACGCGCATTGGCGATAATGAACTTGAAGCGACGATGCCAGTAGACAGTCGTACTCATCAACCGTTTGGCCTGCTGCACGGCGGTGCGTCCGTCGTGCTGGCCGAAACGCTGGGGTCGGTCGCGGGTTACCTGTGTACGGAAGGGGAGCAGAAGGTGGTCGGGCTGGAGGTCAATGCCAACCACATCCGCTCCGTTCGCAGCGGACGCGTGCGCGGTGTTTGCCGCGCACTGCACGCCGGAAGTCGTCATCAGGTGTGGCAGATTGATATACTGGACGAGCAGGATCGCCTGTGTTGTTCATCCAGACTGACGACGGCCGTTGTGTAAAGTTTCCGAATGTCTTGCTTTTGGTCAAAAATTAGCCGCCTGATTGTGATATACTGGTCACGTTTTGAACATAAGCGAGGACATCATGGATACTGAAATAACCCCAACACAGCTGGCAATTGAATATTTACGTCGCGATAAAAGCAATCTGTCTCCGGCGCAGTACCTGAAAAAGCTGAAACAACTTGAGCTGGAATTTACGGATTTGCTGGCGCTCTCTTCAAACGAGCTGAAAGAAGAGATCTACTTTGCCTGGCGGTTGGGCGTTCACGTCCATTGAGCAGTGAAGAAAAGGCCGCCCGCGCGGCCTTTTTTGTGTCTGAAACTCAGTATTTGGCAGGCAGTTTGTTAATTTTAATGAGCCGGCCTTCTTCCATTTCGATGAACCCGCCCGTTTTCAGGTCAGCCAGTATCCGCATTACGCCGCTGCGGGAAAGCCGGGTTTTATCCCGGATGTACCTTTCCGCCGTCACGCTGCGTCGGTAGTTGTCATCTTCCTGCATCAGCATCATGAGCTGCTGACGAATCATCTCGTAAGCCGTTGGCGCACCTTTCGGCATGACGTTGTGATAAAGGCGGTTATAGACAAACATCAGATGATTAGAAAGCAGCCCCCATAACGCCTTCTCTTTGATAACTTCTGCCACCCGATCGGTTGCTAGCACGCCGATCAGGCATGGCGTCACCGTTTTGAGATAATCGTTAAAATATATGTCCGTCAGGTTAGCGAGGCCAAACAGGGCGGGACTGCGCGCGGTGGTAAGCATCATGTCGTCGCTTCTTCTGTATATCGCGATTGTGCCCTCGAGAATTAAATAACACATACTCTGCCCGTTAACCTGGAGATCAAGTTGCTCACCGGGATCGGTTTTATACGTGGCGCAGTGCGGCTGTAAGTGGGAAATCAGTTCCTGGGCATAGGGAGAGCCGCGATGCGATGGTTTGTCAGAAGACATAGCGTTAACCTGGAAAGAGACTGTACTTTCTATAGTGTCGCTCTTATTTTCCACCTTCTCCAGAGATAAAAACAACCTCAGTACTTGCGGGGTAAGTGATGGATCTCGATTAGCACGCCGCGCTCCATAGTGATGTATTTCCCCGTCCGCAACTCCGCCAGGATCCGCATAATGCCGCTGCGTGAAAGATAGGTGCGGCTTTTGATATAGGCTGCGGCGGTAATGCTTTGTCTTATGGCTTCCGGCTCCTGCATCAGTTCTACCAGCTGAAAGCGGATAATGTCGTAAGCCGACATCTGCGATATCTGGGCACAATGTTCGTAAACGCGCGATGCGGTATAGATCAGCAGGTTCGAGAAGGACTCCCATAAATTCTGTTGTGCGACTACGTGATTAAAACGCTCCAGCGTAACGCTAGCCACCTCTGAAGTTTCCAGCGCTCTGACGTAGAGGTGCTCAGAAGAAAACTGGCTGCTCACGCCGAGTATAAAAGGTGCGGATTCGGAATTTAAGACGATACCGTCACCTCGACGATGCAATGCCACGCTGCCATGTAACAGTAAAAAGCACTGGCGGATATCACCGGAATAATAATGGATGACTTCACCTTTAGCCATGATGCATCTTTCCGTATGCGGCAAAACATTATCGATTATTTTTTCAATGTGCTTAAGAGGCTTAGCGCCAAGCACTGTTGTTATTTCATTGCCTGAAACGGGCGCAATACGGGTGTTCATAAGAGGCCTCATACACTGATGCGATCATTTTTTGATCGACATAAAGAATTATCTTAAAAAACAGTTGGTCAGGGAATATTTTCGTCGAGTCTAATTATAGACTTGCCTATTAATGAGTGTTAATTAGTTGAATTTGAAACATTTTTGACTTAGGTCTAAAAGTAGACCGGGGACTTTATTGTTAAGATATTTCCAAAGTAATTTGTTTTGTTTTTGTTAAAAGAGAGTCTACAGCTAGACCCTAAAATCGATTGTGCGTAGAAAAAGAGTTGTATAAATTTTGATTCGTCGAAAGGGGTTTTATTTCTGCAACTGAATATCGGTAATAAATAAAGTAATACAGGAAAGAGAATTATGAATAAAAAATTGATGATGGCAATGTTAGCGGCAGGTTCTGTACTCACCATGACCAATGCATTTGCAGCGGCAGGTACCGTTAATTTTAACGGAAATATTCTGGATTCTGCCTGCGACGTAGATGTGGCATCTCAGAACCAGGTGGTGGTATTGGGCGATTATTATAAAACGGAATTCCCAACGGCGGGAGCCAGAACGGCTGCGACGCAGTTTAATATTATTTTGAAAAACTGTCCTGTGACGGTCACTAATGCAAAAGTCCGTTTTGACGGTACGCCGGATTTAACCAACGCCAGCCTGCTGGCGATTGATACGTCCGTGGCGGGGGCGGCCACAGGGGTAGCGATTAACCTGATGACTGCAGATAAAGCCGATCTGCCGCTGTACGGCAGCAACAGCTATACCTACGCGCTCAGCAGTACGGCTGATAATACACTGAACTTCTACGCGCAGTATATCTCCACCGCAGCGTCCGTGACCGCGGGCCCGGCTAACTCGGTCGCGAACTTCTCAGTGGTTTACAACTAAGTCATTGGCAGTAATTAGCAGGGGGCTTCCCGGCCCCTTGTTTATGAGGTATTGAAATGCGTTTTATAACGACAACTGGCCTGGCGATGGCGCTGTTATCGCTGACGTTAACATCCGCCAGTGCTGGAGTAGTTATTGGCGGCACCCGCATTATTTTCGATGGGGCAAAAAAAGAGGCGTCAATAAGTATCACCAATCCTGATGACGTTCCTTATTTAATCCAGTCGTGGATTGATGTTCAGGATGGGCAATCCGGTAAAGCGCCTTTTATTATTACGCCTCCGCTGTATCGGCTGGATGGCGGGCAAAAAAACCTTGAGCGTATTGTCATGACAGGCTCGCTGCCTCAGGGGCAGGAGAGTTTATTCTGGCTGAACATTAAAGCTATTCCATCAGCTTCAAAGCAGATGAACTCGCTGCAAATTGCCGTCAAAACGCGGATCAAACTTATTTATCGGCCAGAGAGCCTTCGTGCGTCTACCCCTGAGGAACAAACCAACAAATTAACCTGGCATCGTGCGGGAAATGCTCTGCAGGTAAATAACCCTACGCCGTACGTTATCAATTTCAATGAAATAACGGTCGGGGGTAAAAAACTTGACGATGTCACGTACGTAATGCCTTCAGGCTCAGTTCGTTTCCCGTTACCGAATGGGACCAATGGCAATACGCTGACGTTTAAAGTCATTAACGATTATGGCAATCCTGGCGAATTACACCGGGCCAGTTTGTGATCCCTTTGCATTAATCGGGTGCTCGTCATGACAACGGCATTTAATACAGTGCAGCCTGCGCGCCTGGCAATATTCATTGCCCTCGCGCTTGCGGGTTTCTCTCCCACACTGTGGGCCAGTGAGACGTTTAATACGGAACTGGTAGAACTGGATAATCCCGGAATGGGAAAAGCGGATTTATCTGCCTTTGAATCCGGCTCGCAGGCGCCCGGGACGTACCTCGTTGATATTATTCTTGACGATCGGCTGCTGGAAACGCGGGATATTCGTTTCATGGCAGTGAAGGATGCTAACGGCAGTGAAACGTTGCAGCCGTGCCTGAGTATCAGGCAGTTAAAAGCGTGGGGCGTGAAAACGGCGCTTTTCCCGCAGCTCGACGCCGGGCAAGGAGAATGCGCCGATCTCAAGGCGATTCCACAGGCCAGCGCGGACTTCCAGTTTGGCGCCCAGCGTCTGGCAATCAGCATCCCACAGGCTGCCATAGATCTGCCAGCGAGAGGTTACGTTCCGCCCGAGATGTGGGATGAAGGCATTACCGCGGCCATGCTCAACTACAGCCTGAGCGGCGCGAACAGCCGGGCAAGAAGCGGGGCAGGCACCCGCAGCGACAGTCAGTATGCAAACCTGCGACCGGGGATCAACGTCGGTCCCTGGCGGTTACGCAACTACACCACCTGGTCCCGCGATGCGTCCGGCCAGGATAAGTGGGACAATGTCTATACCTTGATGCAGCGCGCGATTATTCCCCTGCAAGCCCAGCTTACGCTCGGAGACAGTTCCGCCCCTGCCGATGTCTTTGACAGCATGCCTTTTCGCGGCGTCCAGCTGGCGTCCGACGACGATATGCTACCGGATTCCCTGAAAGGCTATGCGCCGGTGGTGCGCGGTATTGCGCGAACTAACGCGCAGGTCGTGGTGCGTCAGAATGGCTATCAAATCTACCAAAGCTATGTGGCGCCGGGCGCGTTTGAGATCGCGGATATGTATCCCACCGGCGGCGCGGGCGATCTTGAAGTCACGATCGTCGAAGCCGATGGCAGTGAGCAACATTTCACCCTGCCGTACGCTTCGCTGCCGGTCCTGCAACGGGAGGGGCGCCTGAAATATGCCCTTACCGCCGGGCAGTATCGATCGTATAACCGTAGCGTGGAGAAAACCCCCTTCGGGCAACTGACCGGAATCTACGGCCTCCCTTACGGCCTCACGCTCTATGGCGGCGTTCAGGGGGCAGATAAGTACCAGTCGGCGGCTCTGGGGGTGGGCAAGAACATGGGCGATTTCGGGGCGATATCCGCAGACCTCACCCAGGGCTGGTCAACGCCGGAGCATGCCGCGAAAACAAGCGGTCAGTCGTGGCGGGCCCGATACAGCAAGAATTTTATTAATTCCGGGACGAACTTTTCGATTGCCGGGTATCGCTACTCGACCCGCGGCTATTACGGGATGCAGGAGGTCCTCGATTCGTACGGCGACAGCAGCGCGCTTCAGGACAGGCGACGTAACCGTGCCGAGCTGACGATGAGCCAGACGCTAGGGGACAACCTGGGCGCGCTTACCCTCAGTGCGGCGCAGGAAGATTACTGGAATGACGGTAAGTCGATGGCTTCGTGGAGCGTCGGCTATAGCAACTACTGGCACAACATCAGCTATGGCCTGACATGGACCTACAGCAAAAATGTCCGCTCAGCGTCAGAAACCCGCGACAACCAAAAAAACGCTGATCACGACCAGCTTCTGGCGTTCAACATCAGCATTCCGCTGGATAAATTTTTGCCGCAGACATGGGCGAACTATGGCATGAACGCCAGCAGGAATAACGGGATGACACACAGCATCGGTCTGAACGGGGTGGCTCTCGAAAACCGAGCCCTGAACTGGAACGTGCAGCAGGGATACGGCACAGAGGGCGTGGGCTATACCGGCAGCGTTAACGCGGACTACAGAGGCACCTATGGCGAAGCCACGGCGGGGTATGGTTATGACAAAAACAGTGAACGCCTGAATTACGGGCTACAAGGCGGCATTCTCGCCCATGCTGATGGCATCACGCTTTCTCAGCCGCTGGGGGAGACCAACGCCTTAATTAAAGCGCCTGGCGCCCACGGCGTGGATATCCGCAATCAGCCCGGTGTACGGACAGATGTTCGCGGTTATACGGTCGTGAGCAACCTTTCGGTCTATCGAAAAAACGATCTCACTCTCGATCCGGAAAATATGCCGGAGGATGTCGAACTGGAGATCAACACCCGCACGGTAACGCCGACACGGGGAGCGGTGGTGAGAGCCGATTATTTGCCGAAGTCAGGTCGCCGGGTGCTGATGACCTTGACCGACAACGAACGCGCCGTTCCGTTTGGGGCGGTGGTCACCCTTGTCGGTGATGAGAGCAGCAGTTTTATTGTGGGCGATCGCGGTCAGGTTTATTTAACCGGTATGCGCGAGGAGGGGACGTTAGTCGCGACATGGGGGAGTCAGCCCAGCCAGCAATGCCGCGCTGATTTCAGCCTGCCGACACACTCAACATTCGGTGGGATCGCTGACATGCGCGCCTCCTGCCGTCAGGAACGTTAACATGAAATGGCTTATCGTGATTTTGCTTCTCTGTTTGCTCGCGGCGGGAAACCTCGCCCGTGCCGGTACGTGCACCACCATCACGCCGCAGCTGTCAACCCTGTCCGTGGGGACGATTAACGTGCAGCGTGATGCGCCTGTCGGCACGGTGGTCTTTTCCGGCGCGGCGACAGCCACCGGTTCCTATCTTACTGGATGTGCTAATCCGCTGATGCTGGGATTCAGCATGCGCTACAACAGCGCCACGTTGAGCAGCTACGGCAATCATGTTTACAACACTAACGTCAGCGGGATAGGCATACGCTTTTCCTCTAACGCCTATTTTGAAAACCCGAGCAATACGTTCTCGTACAATGCGCAGACCTCCTATGTCGACTGGTATGGCGGGAGGATTGAGCTGGTGGTGACTGGCCCGGTCTCATCGGGGGCGTTAACCCCGGGGGCGATCGGCGTCGTGACGCTTCAGGGGAGCGACGGCATCTATCGTGACGGCCTGACCACGCAGCTCACCGCCGGAACCATTAATGCCATGGCGTGCACGGTGAATACGTCACAGCTGACGTTTCCGATCGGGGATATCCCCGCCTCGGCGTTCGGCAACGTGGTGGGCACCACGCCAGCGGGAGCACAGAACACGCAAAACCTGGGCTTAACTTGCGCCGCCGGAACCAATATTACGGTCTCGCTCAGTGGAATACAGAATCCGGACAGCGCCAATACCAGCGTGATGGCCTTAACCGGGCAGGGGAATGCCGGCACCGCAAAAGGGGTTGGGGTGCAGCTTATCTATAACGGTGTGCCGCTGGTGAGGAACAGCCGACTATTCTTGCGGCAGTCTGCCGGCGGGCAAGAGACATTGCCGTTAACGGCCCGATATTACCAGACGTTGAACCGCGTGGAGTCAGGTTCAGCAAATGCCTCCGCCACCCTTAATTTGACCTATCAGTAGCAGGTACGAAGATGAAAATAATATACGGGACACTGCTGTTACTGGCTTTACTCAGCGGGAAGGCTTTCACCGCTGATAGCGTCAACATCGGTGTGACGGGAAATATCGTTGCGTCGCCGTGCATATTTAATGGAGGGAGTAACAGCCTCGATGTCAATCTGGGCAATATTCAGGCAACCAATATGGCGACGCCGGGCTCAACATCGGATCCGGTGCCATTTAGTCTGCTGTTCACCCAGTGCCCAACGGGAACGCAGAGTGTGACCGTCTCTTTTACCGGCAGCCCCGATCCCGCGGCGGGCGCGGACTATTTTATGAACAGCGGTTCGGCCACGCATGTGGCGATAGCCATGCGCGATGCCCAAACGGGTACGCTTAAAGGAACAGGCTCTGGCATGACTCAAACTATTGGTGCCGACAGAACCGCGACAATGGCTATGCAGGCCTCGGTTAAATCCGTGACGGGTGGCGTCACGCCGGGAAGCATCAGTGCAGTTGTGGTGATGACGATGCAGTACAACTGAGCGCCGGTGATATGCCTTTTTTAAAGACGTTGGTATGAGCTATGTTAAATATTCTGATTCAGGAAACCGATCTATTTTTTCAGGCTGGGCTACATGAATTTTTCGAGGATTTTTTTAAACATAACTTTCATCGTGCCATCACATTTAACCTGGCGCTGACCCATGAAAACGTCAGTCAGGCCGATATTATTGTCCTGTCATTATGCCAGGGTGAAACACTGACCTGTTTTCCCGAGTTACTCGCCCGGCAAAAAGGGATTGTGCTAGGGTTTGTCGACGATGAACTGCGCTTTTCGGCGTTGCCCTCCTGCTTTCAGGACATTATTTTTCTCCCTCGCCGTGCATCGCTTGATCGTATCAGTGGCGTACTGTTTATCGCGTGGTTCAGGACGCAATTACCGGGTTACACATGGACTAAACATAACTGCTTCGACTGCCAGCATAAAGGGTTATCCCGGCAACAAATTCGTATTCTGGTCAATTTTTACCGAGGGCTGTCGGTAGTGCAGACCGCTCAGGCGCTGGAGATGAGTCAGAAAACGGTCTTTACCCATAAATATATGCTGATGCAAAAATTTAATCTGCGAAGCGATTACGAGCTGATCGTACTGTTGAGAAGGCTGATGGAGAAAAAGAACCGTCCGAACCTGCTTCGCGATTACCTGGAAAATAATTATGCAGAACAGATAGCGTAAAACGTCAGCGGATAGCTGGCCGGGCAGTGATAGCCACCACCCGGCAATGTATTTAAACGTTAACCGCAGCGATCAACCGCGTCTTCATGGTCTGGTATGCAGAAGCCGCAAAATCCTCCGCCCAGCGCTGGTCCTCGATCGCCTCCATCTGCACGGCGCAATATTTCGTTTCAGGCGTTCTGGAGATCGGGTCTAGATTATCCTGCGTCAGCTCATTACAGGCGCCAATCCACCACTGGTAGGTCATATAGATTGCTCCCGCATTGATGCGCTCGCTGATGCTGGCGCGCGTGATCACTTTACCCCGGCGTGAACGTACCCAGACCAATTGGCCGTCGGCGATCCCACGCTCATCCGCGTCGGCCGGGTTCATTTGCACCCGGCCCGGCTCGTCGGCCAGGCTTTGCAGCGCCGCGCAGTTCCCGGTCATTGAGCGACAGGAGTAGTGACCGACTTCGCGCACCGTGCAAAGTACCAGCGGGTAATCCGTATCCGGTGTCTCGGCCGGAGCGCGCCAGGGGGCAGCAAACAGCTGGCCTTTGCCAGTGGGTGTGTCGAACTGATTATCCCTGTACAGATAGGGTGTGCCGGGATGATCAAGGGTTGGGCAGGGCCACTGGACATGGCCCATCTCGCCCATTTTTTCGTAGGTCACGCCGTAGAAGAGGGGGCACAGCTCGCGCATTTCGTCCCAGATCTGCTGGTTATTCTCGTAATGCATGGGATAGCCCATCTCCGTGGCCAGCAGGCTGATGATCTCCCAGTCGCGCTTGACGTTGCCGCTGGCCTCAATGGCCTTGCCAAAACGCTGGAAGCCGCGATCGGCACAGGTGAACACGCCAGCATGTTCTCCCCATGACGTGGCAGGGAGCAGTACGTCAGCCACCTCTGCCGTTTTGGTCATAAAGATGTCCTGAACCACCACAAAATCGAGGGACTCAAAGCCGCGGCGGACCAGGCCCAGATCGGCTTCTGTCTGAAGCGGATCTTCCCCCATG
Organism: Enterobacter sp. 301B; assembly: GCF_003850715.1. Taxonomy (NCBI): domain Bacteria; kingdom Pseudomonadati; phylum Pseudomonadota; class Gammaproteobacteria; order Enterobacterales; family Enterobacteriaceae; genus Enterobacter; species Enterobacter sp. 301B. The sequence goes on along the minus strand of NZ_PQTC01000001.1, from coordinate 402,182 downwards.
ATGTAATAGGCTTTGATCTTACCTTCCAGCGCGAGATGCGGCACTTCGGTGATACGCGTCCCGACGCGATCGTCCATCCGGCTGACATTGATTTTCCACGCATCGGCAAATTTCAGTCTGACTGCCGGGTCAGTGACATCCTGGTAGCCGGGGAACATATTGGGCAAAACGCCCATATCGCAGGCACCCTGAACGTTATTTTGCCCGCGAACCGGACCTACGCCGACGGCAGGGCGGCCCAGGTTGCCGGTGAGCAGCGCCAGGCTGGAGAGACCTTTCACCACATCAACCGCCTGACCAAACTGCGTAACGCCCATTCCCCACATTACCGTTGCTGAAGGCGCCGCCGCGAACATGCGCATTGCCTGACGAACATCCCGCGCGGGAATGCCCGTCAGATGTTCAACCTGCTCGGGTGCGTAATCTTTTACCGTCAGTCGGTAAGCCTCAAGCCCTTCTGTGAAGCGGGCAACGTAGTTTTTGTCGTACAGTTCCTCTTCAAGCAGGACATAGCCAAAGGCATTGACCAGCGCCATGTTACTGCCGTTTTTCAACTGAAGATGAAGATCGGCAATGCGTGCCGTTTCAATATGACGCGGATCGCAGACGATGATTTTTGCGCCATTTTCACGTGCTTTAAGCACGCGTCGGGCGACGATGGGGTGAGAGTCGGCGCAGTTATAGCCGAACACCAGCAGGCATTTTGAGTTTTCAATATCGTTAATGGAATTGCTCATGGCACCGTTGCCGAGGGTCTCCTGTAAACCGGCAACGGACGGACCGTGACAGACGCGGGCGCAGCAGTCGACGTTGTTAGTGTTCAGCACCGCACGGGCAAATTTTTGCATCACATAGTTGGTCTCATTGCCCGTTCCCCGCGAGGACCCCGTGGTCATAATGGATCGAGGGCCGTACTGATCTTTGATGCTTTTAAGCCTGTGAGCAGTATAGCGAATGGCCTCTTCCCAGGTAACAGGGGTAAAGGACTCGCCTTTGCTGTAGCGGATCATGGGCTGCGTCAGACGGGGGGTAAGCAGCCGTGTGTCGTTAAGAAAGTCCCAGCCGTAGAATCCTTTCAGGCAAAGCGTGCCCTGATTGGTTACGCCATCAGCGGCTTCGGCACGGATAATCCGGTTATTTTTCACGACGAGGTTTAGTTTGCAGCCTGCACCACAGTAAGGGCAGACGCTGGAGATTTTTTTCATCAATAACAGACCTGTTAAGAAATGAAGCAATGTTTACTGGAAAGCCCAGTCCCTTAGCGGACTAAGCAGGATCCATGCCACATTCAGTGTGCTTGATTAACAGGGCGTCAGGGAAGAGAGGGTATGTCATCGTCAGTCTGTTCGTCAGTATTGACGATGACACGCTATCCGTAGGGATGGGAAGGGAGAGGCGTTAAAGATCGTCCATGGTATAACCGACAACAATTTCCAGCGTCTTGCGGATCACATCCGCCTTAACGACATCGTCGGTAGTTTCCAGCGTCTGGATCAGCCAGAGAATGATCGCTTTGTTGGTCAGATGACCTTCAGAAGCGAGAACACAACGAACCGCAGTCGAAAAAATGGCAGACTCTTCAGCAAAGCGATCGCCTGCGTGACGGAAATACTCCGACAACGCGCTATCTAAAAAGGCGGAGTGGTATTCGGGTTGAAGCTGAATATTTTGTCTCATTTGTTCTCACCGTTGCTGTAAAGTTGTAGTCAATGCATCTTTTTGGGATCGGACGGTTTTCCATTTCCAAATAACGGCACTACATTGTCTCGATTATTTTTGAGAGATCCCTCTCTCTGTATTCGTCCTTGTGCGGTTCTGCGACCTTTAAAAGCGACAGTGCCTGTGCTGATTTCAGCTATCACCCTCGCTAATGTCTCCCGCCGCTGGGGATCCGTCTCACAGGCTTGCATGTTACGCAGACGCTGAACCAATCCCTCGGTCGTCACGGGACCGCGCTCCTTCAAAAGTGAAAGAGCGGCTTCTCCAATAAGCTGGTCGATCAGTCGGTCCGCATCACTGCTGTTCATAACATTAACGTTCGAAGAGCAGACCAAGAAGCAGGTGATAATGATGTTCCTCTTCCGGACCATTGGCCCTTTCAAGGCGACTCAACAGTTTTGTGCAGAGCGATTTGCGATTCAGATTCCGCCCATCGCTAAGGATTTCAACAACAACCTGACCCAGGGTTTCCTGTTGGGTTGGAAGCGCGGCTTTTTCGAAGTACTGCGCAATCGCTGTTGCTGAGTCTGCGACGTATCCGTTCTGCTGCATGTTTCGCTCCTGTAAAATTCTGTAATCAGTAACGTTACATTTAAGGTATACATAATTTTCAAATCTGTACATTTAAAATGTACAATTTTTTAAATATTTTATAATATATTTTATAAAGTGTTTATTTTTCAGACGTTTACATGTGTGCAATCTACTGCGGGATTCACAAAATATATTGTACAATCCAAAGCGGCGTCGCAGAGTTGTACAAGCTTGGGAAAGGCGCAAATAAGCCGTGTAAATCGTTGACATGTAAATTATTTGTTGGGAAATTAATGTGCTATAACAGAGTTCTCCCCACGTGTTTTCGTGGTCACCCCCTCAATCTTCAGGATTAGCATGCTCACAACCATCATTTACCGCAGTCATATCTGCGAGGACGTTCCAGTGAAAGCGCTGGAAGACATGGTCGCTGCTGCAAATTGTAGAAATCGCCAGTTCGATGTGACGGGGATTTTGCTGTTTAACGGCACACACTTTTTTCAGTTACTTGAAGGGCCCGCTGATAACGTTAAGGAGATCTATGAGCTCATCTGCCGTGACCCACGGCATCACAACGTGGTCGAATTGTTGAGCGATCACGGGCCTTCAAGACGTTTTGGCAATGTGGGTATGGAGCTCTTCGACCTTCGTCAGTACGACACCAACGAAGTGCTGCAACAGGTACTCGATAAAGGCACAACGCGCTATCAGCTGACCTATAACGATCGCGCCCTGCAATTTTTCCGCACCTTCGTTGAGGCCACTGAAAAAGCCAACTACTTTGAGCTGCCTCCGGCTGACGCCTGGGAGTTTGTCACCGAAAATACGCCGTTATCCTCCCAGCCGACAGTAGTGGCAAAGGGCGCGGACTGTAGTTTCGCATTTCAACCTATCATCGATCCGTTTATGCAGCAGGTAGTTTCCTGGGAAGCCCTGATCCGCACGCCGTCCGGTGAGTCCCCGGAAAGCTATTTTGCCCACCTGTCGCGTGAGGCGCTGTACGAATCGGATCTGAAGAGTAAACAGGTGGCTTTGTCGATGGCCAGCGCGCTGGGCCTACAGACTCAAACGTTGTCCATTAATCTGCTGCCGATGACGCTGGTCAATGTTCCTGGCGCCGTCGATTTTTTACTGACGGCAATTGAGGCGAACGGTTTTGTGCCGGAGCAAATTGTAGTCGAGTTCACCGAGAGCGAGGCGATCTCGCGCTTCGAAGAGTTCACCAGCGCGGTCAGACAGCTTAAAAGCGCCGGGATCAGCGTGGCCATCGATCACTTTGGCGCGGGATTCGCCGGTCTGCAACTGCTGGCCCAGTTCCAGCCGGACAGAATCAAGATCAACCGTGATTTGATTGCCAACGTGCACAAGAGCGGCCCGCGTCAGGCGATCATTCAGTCGATCATTAAATGCTGTGCGTCCCTGGAAATCCTGTTCTGTGCGGTAGGTGTAGAGCTGGCTGAAGAGTGGATGTGGCTGGAATCCGCCGGGATTTCTCAGTTCCAGGGACACCTTTTCGCCAACCCGCGTCTGGGGGGCATTCCGGCGATTGCTTGGCCCGAGAAAAAGTACGATTTATAAAAACCTGTACGTAACTCTTAATAGTGACCTGTACGTACGGCTAAATTTATACAACAATACATTAACGAGTGAGGGGTTCTTTGAGCCATTCACTTGTCTCATAACGAGGAGTTAGTTATACAAATGATTTGTACAATCTGATAAGGTTGGTTTGGTTAGGTATGGAAGTATTGTGCGTGAGGGAGTTAATGGCCTATTACAGTATCGGCGAAGTGGCCGAACGATGCGGTATCAACCCCGTTACGCTGCGTGCCTGGCAGCGCCGTTATGGATTGTTGAAGCCGCAGCGAAGTGAAGGGGGTCATCGTCAGTTTGACGATGAAGATATCCTGCGTATCGAAGAGATCAAACGCCTGATGAAAACGGGTGTTTCGGTCGGTAAAGTAAAAGCGCTTCTTGAAAATACAGAAGTGATGACGCATGGGAACTGGGCATCGTTTCAGGAAGAGATGTTAACCGTTCTGCGCTATGCCAATCCGGCAAAACTGCGCGCCAAAATCAGTGAGTTCCGCCGCGACCATGCGATGGATGTTCTGATAGATAACATCATCACCCCTGTGCGTCAGCGAATGAATCAGGATCAGAATACGGTGCGTCATATGGCGAGCCTGCTCGACGGTGTCCTGATTGAGTTTGCCGTTACTAGCCTGGTTGAATCACGAAAAAAAGCAGGTAAAGATGCGCTACTGGTTGGATGGGAGTGCGACGACCGTACGCATTTGTGGCTGGAAGCGGCCCGTCTTGCCTACAAGGGCTGGCATATCGACGTGCTGGCTGAACCCATTGATTCTCCACGTCCGGAACTTTTCCCTGGACAAAAAATTTTCGTCTGGACCGGTAAAGCACCTACGCCTCGTCAACAGGAGCAGCTCGACCACTGGCGTGAACAGGGTTTCGCCGTCTCGTTCCATCACTGATGTTAAGGGGTCCGTCAGGGCCTTTTTGTCTTTTCGAGCCCGCTTTCTTATTGGAAGATAGCTATCTCAAAAATAGGTATTTTCAATACAATTTTTATTATTGCCCGCCACCTAACCGCCTTTCTTATGAAATGCATTATTTATCAATGCATTGAACAAAACTAACCCACCCATCCGCATCCCGCCACAGGGTCTATGCTTAATGAAAGTAGCCAAAAAGGGCGGTTTAGCCCAAAGCCCCTGCTCGCAGGGGGTTGAAGTGATAATCGTTATCACTAACATGGTGTTATGCCCTGGTGGCTTATCAGATGAGGTGGACCTATGGAACTGCATTCAGAAACCTTCAATCCGGCCGATTTTGCCTGGCGTGGCTTAACGCTGACGCCCGCGGCGGCGGCGCATATTCATGAGCTGGTGGCAAAAAATCCCGACATCCTCGGCGTACGCTTAGGCGTTAAGCAGACGGGCTGCGCAGGATTTGGCTACGTGCTGGATACCGTAACCGAACCCAAAAAGGACGATCTGGTCTTTGAAACCGACGGTGCAAAGTTATACGTCGCGCTACAGGCTATGCCGTTTATCGATGGAACCGAAGTCGACTACGTTCGGGAAGGTTTAAACCAGTTATTCAAATTTCATAACCCGAAAGCCCAGAACGAATGCGGCTGCGGCGAAAGCTTTGGGGTATAGGCGGTACTATGTCTCGTAATACTGAAGCAACGAGTGATGTAAACACCTGGAGCGGCGGACACCTCAACTATAAAGAGGGTTTCTTCACGCAGCTGCAAACCGATGAGCTGGCGAAAGGCATCAACGAAGAGGTCGTGCGCGCCATTTCGGCGAAACGTAACGAGCCGGAGTGGATGCTGGAGTTTCGCCTGAGCGCATTCCGCGCGTGGCTGGAGATGGAAGAACCCCACTGGCTGAAAGCGCATTACGATAAGCTGAACTATCAGGATTACAGCTACTACTCCGCGCCCTCATGCGGCAGCTGCGATGATACCTGTGCCTCGCAGCCCGGCGCGGTACAGCAAACCGGTGCCCAGAACAGCTTCCTGAGTAAAGAGGTGGAAGAGGCCTTCAATCAGCTCGGCGTGCCCGTGCGCGAAGGTAAAGAGGTGGCGGTGGACGCCATTTTTGACTCCGTCTCGGTGGCAACCACCTACCGTGAAAAGCTGGCGGAGCAGGGGATAATTTTCTGCTCCTTTGGGGAAGCCATTCACGATCACCCGGAGCTGGTGAAAAAATACATTGGCACCGTGGTACCCAGTAACGATAACTTCTTCGCGGCACTGAATGCGGCGGTGGCGTCAGACGGCACCTTTATCTACGTGCCTAAAGGTGTGCGCTGCCCGATGGAGCTCTCGACCTATTTCCGCATCAACGCGGAAAAAACCGGCCAGTTTGAACGCACCATCCTGGTGGCCGATGAAGGCAGCTACGTCAGCTATATCGAAGGCTGTTCGGCGCCGGTGCGCGACAGCTACCAGCTGCACGCGGCGGTGGTAGAGGTGATCATCCATAAAGACGCGGAAGTGAAATACTCTACGGTACAGAACTGGTTCCCGGGCGATGGCAACACCGGTGGTATTCTGAACTTCGTCACCAAGCGTGCGCTGTGCGAGGGTGAAAACAGTAAGATGTCCTGGACGCAGTCAGAAACCGGCTCCGCCATTACCTGGAAATACCCGAGCTGTATTCTGCGCGGCGACAACTCCATCGGTGAGTTTTACTCCGTGGCGCTGACCAGCGGTCATCAGCAGGCCGATACCGGTACCAAGATGATCCACATCGGCAAAAACACCAGATCGACCATCATCTCCAAAGGGATCTCTGCCGGTCACAGCCAGAACAGCTATCGCGGGCTGGTGAAAATCATGCCGACAGCCACCAACGCACGTAACTTTACCCAGTGCGACTCCATGCTGATTGGTGCGGACTGCGGGGCGCATACCTTCCCCTATGTCGAATGCCGCAATAACAGCGCCCAGCTCGAGCATGAGGCGACTACGTCACGTATTGGTGAAGATCAGCTGTTCTACTGCCTGCAACGCGGGATCAGTGAAGAAGATGCGATTTCAATGATTGTTAACGGCTTCTGTAAGGACGTGTTCTCTGAACTGCCGCTGGAATTTGCCGTTGAAGCCCAGAAACTCCTCGCCATTAGTCTTGAACACAGCGTCGGTTAAGGAAAGCACATGTTAAGCATTAAAGATTTACAGGTTAGCGTGGAAGAGAAAGAGATCCTGCGTGGGCTCAATTTTGACGTCAAACCGGGTGAAGTTCACGCCATCATGGGGCCAAACGGCTCCGGGAAAAGTACGCTTTCAGCGACGCTGGCAGGACGCGAAGATTATGAGGTCACCAGCGGCTCCGTTGAGTTTAACGGCAAGGATCTGCTGGAGATGTCGCCTGAAGAGCGTGCCGGTGAGGGCATCTTTATGGCCTTCCAGTATCCGGTGGAAATCCCGGGCGTCAGCAACCAGTTCTTCCTGCAAACCGCGCTGAACGCGGTGCGCAAGTATCGCGGACTTGAGGCGCTGGATCGCTTTGACTTCCAGGATCTGATGGAAGAGAAAATCAAGCTGCTGAAAATGCCCGAAGATCTGCTCACCCGCTCGGTGAACGTGGGTTTTTCTGGCGGTGAGAAAAAACGTAACGATATTCTGCAAATGGCGGTTCTTGAGCCGGAGCTGTGCATTCTCGATGAAACCGATTCAGGGCTGGATATTGATGCCCTGAAGATCGTTGCCGACGGCGTAAACTCTCTGCGTGACGGTAACCGCTCATTTATTATCGTGACTCACTACCAGCGTATTCTGGACTACATCAAACCGGACTATGTCCACGTGCTTTATCAGGGGCGCATTGTGAAATCCGGTGACTTTACGCTGGTTAAACAACTGGAGGAGCAGGGTTATGGCTGGCTTACCGAACAGCAGTAATGCACTCCAGCAGTGGCACCGGCTGTTTGAAGCGCAGGGTGGAGCGCGCTCTGAACAGGCTCAGCACCATCTCCAGCAGATGCTGCGTCTCGGTTTACCGACGCGTAAGCATGAGAACTGGAAATATACCCCGCTGGACGGCCTGCTGAACGGCGAGTTTGTCACCCGTCTGGCGCAGGTTAGCCCCGGTCAGCGCGATGTGCTGGCGCTGAGCGTGGATGCCGTGCGTCTGGTGTTTGTAGACGGGCAGTTTCGTGAGGAACTCAGCGACAGCGTACAGGAAAGCGGGTTCGATATCGCCATTAACGACGAGCGCCAGTCGTTGAGTGCTCCGGTCCAGCCTGACGTCTTTCTGCACCTCACTGAGAGCCTGTCTCAGTCTGTCACCCATATTCACGTTAAGCGTAACCAGCGCCCGGCGAAACCGCTGCTGCTGATGCATATCACCCAGGGTGTTGAGGGCGACGAGATCAACACCGCCCACTATCGCCACCATCTCGAGCTGGCAGAAGGGGCAGAAGCGACGGTAATTGAGCATTACGTTAGTCTGAACGACACCCGCCATTTTACCGGCTCGCGTCTGACGATGAACGTGGCGACCAACGCCCAGCTGCACCATATCAAGCTGGCGTTTGAGAATCCGCTCAGTCACCACTTCGCCCACAACGATATTCTGCTGGGCCAGGATGCCGCGGCTTACAGCCACAGCTTCCTGCTTGGCGGCGCGGTGCTGCGCCACAATACCAGCACCCAACTGAACGGTGAGAACACTACGCTGCGTATTAACAGCCTGGCGATGCCGGTGAAGTCAGAAGTGTGCGACACGCGCACCTGGCTTGAGCATAACAAAGGCTACTGCAACAGCCGTCAGCTGCACAAAACCATCGTCAGCGACAAAGGACGTGCGGTGTTTAACGGCCTGATCAATGTGGCGCAGCACGCCATCAAAACTGACGGGCAGATGACCAACAACAACCTTTTGCTGGGACGTCTGGCAGAGGTGGACACCAAACCACAGCTGGAAATTTATGCGGACGACGTGAAATGCAGCCACGGCGCAACGGTCGGGCGTATTGACGATGAGCAGATGTTCTACCTGCGCTCTCGCGGGATAGACCAGCAGGCCGCGCAAAAGATGATTATTTACGCCTTTGCGGCTGAGCTGACGGAAGCGCTGCCCGATGGCGGACTTAAGCAGCAGGTGCTGGCCCGTATCGGTCAGCGGCTGCCTGGAGGCGAAGCATGACATTTCCCGTAGAGAAAGTCCGGGCAGATTTTCCGGTACTGACCCGTGAAGTGAATGGTCTGCCGCTGGCCTATCTCGACAGTGCGGCCAGCGCGCAAAAACCGAATCAAGTGGTGGATGCGGAAGCCGAGTTTTACCGCCACGGTTATGCGGCGGTCCATCGCGGGATCCACACTCTGAGCGCCGAGGCGACCCAGCGCATGGAAAACGTGCGCACGCAGGTTGCGGCGTTTCTCAACGCGCGTTCGCCGGAAGAGCTGGTGTTCGTGCGTGGCACCACCGAAGGGATCAACCTGGTGGCTAACAGCTGGGGCAATGCGCAGGTGCACGCGGGGGATAACATCATCATCACCCAGATGGAGCACCACGCTAACATCGTGCCCTGGCAGATGCTCTGTGAGCGTATGGGGGCGCAACTGCGGGTGATCCCGCTAAACGAAGACGGTACGCTTCAGCTTGAACAGCTGGACGCCCTGCTTGACGACAGAACGCGGCTGGTAGCGGTGACCCACGTTTCAAACGTGCTGGGGACGGAAAATCCGGTGGCGCTGATCGTCGACAAAGCCCATCAGGCCGGTGCGAAAGTGTTGATTGATGGTGCCCAGGCGGTGATGCACCATGCGGTTGACGTTCAGACCCTGGACTGCGATTTCTACGTCTTCTCCGGGCACAAGCTGTATGGTCCGACGGGCATCGGCGTGTTGTATGTGAAGGAGGATATTCTCCAGGCCATGCCGCCGTGGGAAGGGGGCGGGTCAATGATTGCCACCGTCAGCCTGACGGAAGGCACAACCTACGCCCGGGCGCCCTGGCGCTTCGAGGCGGGCACGCCAAACACGGGCGGGATCATCGGGCTGGGCGCGGCCATTAGCTACGTCTCTGAAACGGGGCTGGCGGCGATTCAGGAGTACGAACAGCTGCTGATGCAATATGCCTTGCAGGAGCTTGCCGGCGTCCCGGATCTGACCTTATATGGCCCTGCTGACCGTCTGGGTGTGATAGCCTTCAACCTCGGCAAGCATCACGCTTATGATGTGGGCAGTTTCCTGGATAATTACGGCGTCGCCGTACGTACCGGGCATCACTGCGCGATGCCACTGATGGCGTATTATCAGGTACCGGCCATGTGCCGCGCATCGCTGGTGATGTACAACACAACGGAAGAGGTCGACAGACTGGTGGCGGGACTAAAACGTATTCACCAGCTGCTTGGCTAACGGAGAGGCGAGAGATGGCAGATTTGCCGGACAGAGATAAATTGCTGCGTAACTTTGGGCGTTGCGCAAACTGGGAAGAGAAATACCTTTATATTATCGAGCTAGGTCAGCGCCTGCCGCCGCTCAGCGAAGAGGCGCATAACCCGGACAACATCATTCAGGGCTGCCAGAGCCAGGTCTGGATCCAGATGCAGCAGACGGATGATGGCGTAATCGATTTACAGGGTGACAGCGATGCGGCCATTGTGAAGGGGCTTATTGCCGTCGTATTTATTCTTTATCACCAGATGTCGGCGCAGGATATTGTCGCCTTTGACGTTCGCCCTTGGTTTGAAAAAATGGCCTTAACCCAACACCTCACCCCGTCCCGCTCCCAGGGACTGGAAGCGATGATCCGCGCCATACGCGCCAAAGCCGCAATCCTTAGCTAAACTGACAGAACAGCATTCATTCTGTTTCGCGGGGTGGTTTCCACCTCGCTGGTTTTTCAGCTTTCTGACGTTTGGTCAGTGAATAAGGAATCTCAGCATGAAGCGCGCGTCTCTAATAACTCTATTACTCCTTGGTTCGCTCAGTGCTGTTAATTCAGCCAGGGCGGTTGATTATCCTTTACCGCCCGCAGGCAGCCGCCTGATTGGGCAAAATCAGACATACACCATTCAGGAAGGCGACAATAAGCTCCAGGCTATCGCTCGTCGGTTTAATACCGCCGCACAGCTTATCCTTGAAACCAATAATACCATTGCACCGGTAAACCCTGCGCCAGGAACGGTCATTACCATTCCTTCCCAGATGCTGCTCCCGGACACCGAGCGTGAGGGCATTGTGGTGAATCTGGCGGAGCTGCGTCTTTACTTCTATCCGCCTGGCGAAAATATCGTGCAGGTCTATCCGCTGGGTATTGGTCAGCTTGGGCTGGAAACACCGGTCAGCACCACCCGTGTGAGTCAGAAAATCCCTAACCCTACCTGGACCCCCACAGCGGGCATCAGAGCGCGCTCACTGGCGCAGGGCATTAAACTGCCGCCTGTGGTACCCGCAGGGCCAAATAACCCGCTGGGGCGCTTTGCGCTGCGTCTGGGCATCGGGAATGGGGAATATCTTATTCATGGCACCAGCGCGCCGGACAGCGTAGGGCTACGGGTCAGCTCGGGCTGTATGCGAATGAACGCGCCGGATATCAAAGCGTTGTTTGAACAAGTGCGCGTCGGCACGCGGGTGCAGATTATCAATGAGCCGGTGAAGTTCTCCGTCGAGCCGGACGGCAAACGTTATATCGAGGTGCACAGGCCGCTGGCGCAGGCTGAGGGCGAAAACCCACAGACGGTGCCGTTCACGCACTCAGCGGCGTTTACCGCCTTCGCAGCGGAATCAGGTAGCGATAAAACGCTAATCGACAAAGCTCTGGCGCGCAGAGCCGGGATCCCGGTTGCCGTTTCAGCAGGCAATGGTTCGTCAGCCAGCAATTCTGTCCTGTCGGTTCAGAACAGTCGTGTCTCAGCGGCGGTGACGGAAGGCGAGGGAGAGAAAGCGCTTCAGTAGAGGTTTGACGAAGGCAAAAAAAATGGCGCACAATGTGCGCCATTTTATTAACAGGTACTATTACTTACGGTATTTAGTAGCCTGGTTGTCCAGACGCTGGTTAGCGCGAGCTGCGTCGTCTTTAGCAGCCTGAACGTCGGAACGCATTGCGTTCACGTCGTTGCTCAGCTGGTCAACTTTAGCGTTCAGAGTCTGAACGTCAGAAGACAGCTGATCGATTTTAGCGTTGCTGGAGCAACCTGCCAGCAGAGTAGAACCCAGGATTACCGCGCCCAGTACCAGTTTAGTACGATTCATTATTAATACCCTCTAGATTGAGTTAATCTCCATGTAGCGTTACAAGTATTACACAAAGTTTTTTGGGTTGAGAATATTTTTTTGATGGGATTACGCCTATTTTTGATCGTTCGCTCAAAGAAGCAACGAAATCGGCAATTTTGACGAAAAAGCTATGTTAAAAAAGGCATTTTTCATCGGATTCATCTTAGATAAATCGCGATTAAATAGAAAAACCCGATTTGCTTTTTGAATAGTTCTGGTTAAAGGCGGGAATAAAAAAAGCGCCCCGAAGGACGCTTTTTAACAAAACAATAATTTGTTCGTGAAATATTACAGTACGTGGACAGATGCAGTGTTGGTTGTACCGCTTGGTACCAGTGCACCAGAAACCATAACCACCACGTCGCCTTTCTGAGCCAGGCCACAATCAACCAGTTCCAGAGCCACTTCTTTACCCAGACGATAGAAATCATCGGTAGAGGCAATCTCTTTCACCAGGTGTGGGATCACGCCTTTGCTCAGCACCAGCTGACGCGCGGTGGTTTCGTTGGTGGTCAGCGCCAGAATGGTCGCATCCGGGAAGTATTTACGCACGGCACGCGCAGATTTACCGCCCTGGGTCGCCACGACAATCAGTGGGGCTTCCAGTTTCTCGGCGGTTTCTACCGCACCACGGCACACGGCTTCGGTGATGCGCAGTTTACGGCTGTCGTTGTTATAATCCAGACGGCTTTTCATCACGCGGTCGGTACGCTCACAGATGGTCGCCATGATGCCGACCGCTTCCAGAGGGTATTTCCCTTTTGCAGATTCGCCAGACAGCATAACGGCATCGGTACCGTCGAGGATGGCGTTCGCCACGTCGCCGGCTTCAGCACGGGTAGGGCGTGGGTTTTTGATCATGGAGTCCAGCATCTGCGTTGCGGTGATAACCACTTTACGCGCGCGAACGCATTTCTCGATCATCATCTTCTGCGCGAAGATCACTTCTTCAACCGGGATTTCTACGCCCAGGTCGCCACGCGCTACCATGATACCGTCAGACGCTTCAAGGATTTCGTCGAAGTTGTTCAGGCCTTCCTGGTTTTCGATCTTGGAGATGATCTGAATGTTCTCACCGCCGTGCGCTTTCAGGTGCTCACGGATCTCAACCACGTCAGAACGTTTACGGATGAAGGACGCCGCAACGAAGTCCACACCTTGTTCGCAGCCGAAGATCAGGTCTTGTTTGTCTTTTTCAGCCAGCGCTGGCAGAGCAATGGACACACCCGGCAGGTTAACGCCTTTGTTTTCGCCCAGATCGCCGTTGTTCAGCACTTTACAGATAACCTTGTTACCTTCAATCGCGGTCACTTCCATGCCGATCAGGCCGTCATCTACCAGCACGGTGTTGCCAACGGACAGATCGCTGGTGAAGCCTTCGTAGGTCACGGCAACGATTTCGTTATTACCTACAACGGATTTGTCGGTGGTGAAGGTGAAGGTCTGGCCCGCTTTCAGGGAAACGTCGTTACCGCCTTCCAGTTTGATGGTGCGGATTTCAGGACCTTTGGTGTCGAGCAGGATTGCCGCTTTTTTCCCGGTCTTGCTCATCACGTTGCGCAAGTTCTGAATACGCTGACCGTGTTCAGCATAGTCGCCGTGGGAGAAGTTCAGACGCATCACGTTCATGCCGGCATCCAGCATTTTGCTCAGCATCTCTTCGGATTCGGTTTTCGGGCCGATAGTACAAACAATTTTCGTCTTTTTCATGACAGTCTTAGTCTTTAAGTTGGGAAGGATATGGAAATCTCGCTCCGGGGGCGCACCGCCGCGGAGTCAAACCTGTGTTGCGAAAGAGTATATGACACGCACTAAGAATAGGTGACATCAAATGAGCGTGCAGAAGAAAGTGTGCCTGAGTGCCAGCCCAACGAAGGAGAGGAGAAGTTGTACGTTGTTTTTTGTATTCCAAGCGCTGAAACCATTCACCAGGGATTTGGCGCGCATTATACGCTGATTCACAGTAAAAAGGAAAATGGAAACAGCGTTTCAAAAACATTCTGTGCAGATTCACATAAGTTTGTTATCAAGGCGTTAAGGCCTAATGTCATCTTATGACGGCAGGCGCAACGCCCGCCGTTTTTTGCTCACTTTTCCAGCGCCTGTTGAAGGTCGGCGATCAGATCCTTCGCATCCTCAATCCCCACCGACAGGCGTATCAGCTGCGGCACAATGCCGTTTGCAAGACGCTGCGCCAGTGGAATGGAGGCGTGGGTCATGCTGTAGGGCTGGCTCACCAGACTCTCCACCCCGCCCAGGCTTTCCGCCAGGGTAAAGAGCGTAAGATGACGAATCACCTCTGTCGCGCGTTGCGCATCGCCTTTAATCACAACGGAGATCATGCCGCCCGGCAGCGCCATTTGTCTGCGGGCAAGCGCATACTGGGGGTGTGACTCCAGCCCGGGATAGAGCACGTTCTCTATCTGCGGATGCTGCTCCAGCCATTGCGCAATCGCCAGCGCGTTGGCGCTGTGCTTCTCAACGCGCAGGGCGAGGGTGCGAATCCCCCGTAGCGTCAGGAAGCTGCTGAACGGATCCAGAACGCCGCCAACCGCGTTTTGCAGATAGCCCAGACGCTCCGTGAGATCCTTATTTGCCCCGACAACAGCCAGCCCGGCAACCACGTCTGAATGACCGTTGAGATATTTGGTGGCGGAGTGAACCACAATGTCGAACCCCGCCTCCAGCGGCCGGTGAATGACCGGGGAGGCGAAGGTATTATCCGCCACGCTGATCGCATTATGGCGCCGGGCAATGTCTGCGATGGCCTCCAGGTCGGCCAGTTTCAGCAGCGGGTTCGTCGGCGTTTCCACCCAGATCATGCGGGTGTTCGGGCGAATGGCGGCCTCAAGTCCGGCTATATCGTCCGGCTTAACCCAGCTCACCTGTAACCCGGTGCTGCGCTTGCGCACGTTTTCGATCAGGCGATACGTACCGCCATACACGTCGTCAATGGCAACGATATGGCTGTCTTTATCCAGCAGTTCGAGCACGGTGGAAATGGCCGCCAGCCCTGACGCGAAGGCGTACCCGCGCGTGCCGCCTTCCAGTTCGGCGATGGCGGTCTCCAGCGCATGGCGGGTTGGGTTGCCGCTCCGGGAGTATTCGTAGCCGGTATGTTCACCCGGTGCCGGTTGCGCAAACGTCGACGTGGCGTAAATTGGCGGCATCACGGCGCCGTGCGTGTCGTGATACTCACCGCTGTGAACGCTGAGGGTGGCCAGGTTTTTCATCTTTTGCTCCTTTTATTTCGTCAGGCGGTTACGCCAGGTGGTGAGTACGTCACTGCGTGTGATCAGACCCAGAAAGCGGTCTTCGTCATAAATAATCGCCACCAGGCCACGGTCAAAGATGGTGTACAGGGCGCTATCCGGGGCCAGCTTATCCAGATATTCGACCTGACGCGTCATGGCCGCCGTCACGGGGAGAGAGAAGCGATCGGCATCTCCCCCGATGTGCCGCAGCAGGTCCCACTCGTCGATGATGCCGACAACATTGTTGTTATCGAGCACCGGCAGCTGGGAGATGTCGTACAGGCGCATGCGGGCCAGCACGGTGGAAAGCGTGTCGTCCGGGGCGACAGTCACCGTCGCGCCTTCATCGTGGCGCAGGGCAATATAGTCCGAGAGATCGCCTGCCTGCGGACGTGAAATCAGCCCCTGCTGGCGCATCCAGTCGTCGTTGAACATCTTTGAGAGGTATTTATTGCCGCTGTCGCAGGCGAAGGTGACCACACGTTTTGGCGTAGTCTGCGCCTGGCAATATTTCAGCGCCGCCGCCAGCAGCGTGCCGGTGGAGGAGCCTGCCAGGATCCCTTCCGTTTTTAGCAGATCGCGGGCGGTGGTGAACGCCTCGCGATCGGTAATGCGCCAGGCGCGTTTAACCCCTTCGATGTGCGCCAGCGGAGGAATAAAGTCTTCGCCAATCCCCTCAACAAGCCACGATCCGGCATCGTGATGACGTCCGGTCTCAACCTGGTCCGCCAGCACCGACCCGGCCGGATCGGCAAGCACAAATTTCGTCTGCGGCGAATGTTCTGCAAACCACGCCTGTAAGCCACCCAGCGTACCGCCGGACCCCACGCCGACGACGATGGCATCGATCTGGCCGTCAAGCTGTTCAAACAGTTCCGGTGCGGTAGTGGTGCGGTGCGCCAGCGGATTGGCCGCGTTATTGAACTGGTCGATATAAAACGCGCCTGGCAGTTCGTTCGCCAGCCGCCGGGCATAATCCTGGTAGTAGGCCGGATGCCCTTTATTCACATCTGAACGGGTCAGCACGACCTGCGCTCCTAACGCGCGCAGGTGGAAAATCTTCTCGCGGCTCATTTTGTCCGGCACCACCAGGATCAGCGAGTATCCCTTTTGCGCCGCAATCAACGCCAGCCCCAGGCCGGTGTTCCCCGCCGTGGCTTCAATAATGGTGCCGCCGGGCCGTAGCTGCCCCATACGCTCGGCTTCGTTAATCATCGACAGCGCGACGCGGTCTTTAATCGAGCCGCCTGGATTCTGATTTTCCAGCTTCAGAAACAGCGAGCAGGGGCCGGTATCCAGCTTGTGCAGCTGGATGAGTGGCGTATGGCCAATTAGTTCGGTGACGGAGTGGTAAAGCGTCATGGTCATGTCCTGTGAAGAGGTGATGACCGGATGATAGGACCACGAAATTTTCTCAATAAAGAACGTTTCACTGGGTTTTAGAACAGAAAGGAATAATCCTTATGTTTTTGGGTGGAAAGACAGCAAGACGTAAAGTTGTCCGGATGTGAGGATGGCTATATCAGCACATAGTGCTGAAAAATTAACCAATTTCGTCGGATGAATGAGACCTGATATGCAAAAGGCAGATAATTATTGCAGATATTCATCTAAATGCTTTTCACCCGCCAGTTCGCTGCTTATTCCGCCGCATTATAAGAAATTCTTTTTTGGTCATTTAAAAGCTGATAACGGCTGTTTACTATCTTTTGGACATCCATACTGCTAAACCGCTATATGCGTAACGGATAACGAATAAGAATGATCGTACTCAGTAATATTTCGAAGGTTTTTGACAACGGGAAGCTGGCGCTGACAGCCGTTGATAACGTCAATTTGACGATAGAGCAGGGACAGATTTACGGGATCATTGGTTACAGCGGGGCCGGGAAAAGTACGCTTATCCGTCTGCTGAACGGTCTGGAAAAGCCCAGCGCCGGCAGCGTCACTATTAACGGTCAGGATATCTCCGCCGCGAAGGGAGAAGCGCTGCGTCAGGCACGCCTGAAAATCAGCATGGTGTTCCAGCACTTTAATCTGCTCTGGTCGCGCACGGTGAAGGAAAACATCGCCTTTTCAATGCAAATTGCCGGTGTGCCAAAAGCGCAAATTCAGGCTCGCGTTGCCGAGCTGGTGGAGCTGGTCGGCCTGAAGGGACGCGAGAATGCCTACCCGTCGCAGCTGAGCGGCGGGCAAAAACAGCGTGTGGGCATTGCCCGCGCGCTGGCCAATCATCCGGACGTACTGCTGTGTGACGAAGCTACCTCGGCGCTGGATCCGCAGACCACCGATCAGATCCTCGATCTGCTCCTGGACATTAACCGTCGTTTTAACCTGACCATCTTACTCATTACGCATGAGATGCATGTGGTGCGCAAAATCTGCGACCGCGTGGCGGTAATGGAGAACGGCAAGGTGGTGGAAGAGGGGGAGGTGCTGAGCGTGTTTACGCATCCTCAGCAGCCGATCACCCGGCAGTTTGTCCGCCAGGTGAGCCAGTACGCGGAGGAAGAGACCTTCAATACCGAACTGGCAAATGAGCTGGAGGGCGCGGTCATCAAGCTCACCTTCACCGGGCACAGCACGCACAGGCCGATCGTCGGTGAACTGACCCTGCGCTACGGCCTGCCGTTTAACATCCTGCACGGCAAAATGACGCAAACCGCCCACGGTGTTTTCGGGCAGCTCTGGGTGCACGTGGTGGCATCGGATGAACAACTGAACAATATCCTCGCCGACCTGAAGCAAAGCGATATTGAAGGCGAGGTAATCAAGCATGGCTGAAGAACTCTTTCCGCACCTGAAGTGGGATCAGCTTTGGGCTGCAACCCAGGAGACGCTCTACATGACCGCGCTTTCCGGCGTGGCGACGTTTGTTCTGGGGATCGCGCTCGGTCTGGCGCTGTTTTTAACCGCCCGCGGCGGGTTATTCCACAACCGCACGGTCTACAGCGTGATGTCGATTGTGGTGAACGTGTTCCGCTCGATTCCGTTCATCATTCTCATTGTTCTGCTGATCCCGTTCACCAAGACCGTTGTGGGGACCATTCTCGGCGCTAACGCCGCGCTGCCCGCCCTGATTGTGGGCGCCGCGCCGTTTTACGCCCGTCTGGTCGAGATTGCCCTGCGGGAAGTGGATAAAGGGGTAATTGAAGCCACGCGTTCGATGGGCGCGCGGCTGAGCACGTTAGTGTTTCGGGTTTTACTGCCGGAATCTTCACCCGCACTGGTTTCAGGTATGACGGTGACGCTGATTGCGCTGGTGAGCTACAGCGCAATGGCGGGGGTGATAGGTGCCGGCGGTTTGGGAAATCTGGCTTATCTGGAAGGATTCCAGCGCAACCATGGTGACGTCACGCTGGTGGCAACGGTGACCATTCTGATCATCGTGTTCATTATCCAGTTCTGCGGCGATGCCATTACTTCACTGTTAGATAAACGCTAATAAATACACACAGGAACCACATCATGAAAAAGACACTGACACTGATCGCCGCAGCCACCCTGAGCGCCCTGAGCTTTGCCTCCTGGGCGGACACGCTCACCGTGGGGGCGTCCAACACCCCGCACGCGGAAATTCTGGAGCAGGCTAAGCCGATTCTGGCGAAGCAGGGGATCGATCTGGAGATTAAACCGTTCCAGGACTACATTCTGCCAAACACGGCGCTGGCAGGGCATGACATTGATGCCAACTATTTCCAGCACATCCCTTACCTGAACAGCGTGCTTAAAGATCATGCGGGCGATAAGGATTATGATTTTGTCAGTGCAGGCGCAATCCACATTGAGCCGATCGGTATCTATTCAAAAAAATACAAATCGCTGAAGGATCTGCCGGAAGGCGGCAAAATCATCATGCGTGATGCGGTTTCCGAGGAAGGGCGTATTCTCTCCATCTTCGAAAAAGAGGGCGTGATCAAACTGAAGCCAGGCATCGATAAAGTGACCGCGCGCATCAGCGATATTGTGGAGAACCCGAAAAAGCTGCAATTCACCCCTAACGTCGAGGCATCTCTGCTGCCGCAGATGTACAACAACGACGAAGGTGCTGCGGTGGTGATCAACGCCA
Source organism: Enterobacter sp. 301B (assembly GCF_003850715.1). Lineage (NCBI taxonomy): Bacteria > Pseudomonadati > Pseudomonadota > Gammaproteobacteria > Enterobacterales > Enterobacteriaceae > Enterobacter > Enterobacter sp. 301B. Next base: position 382,840 of record NZ_PQTC01000001.1, on the reverse strand, counting down.
ACTACGCAATTGATGCTGGTCTGGATCCGGTCCACGATCCAATTGCGGTTGAAAGCGGTGAGAATAACCCGTACGCCAACATCATTACCGTTCATCGCGGTGATGAGAAGAAGAAGGATATCGTCGCGCTGGTGAACGTGCTGCACTCCAAAGAGATTCAGGACTGGATCCGCACCAAATACAAAGGCGCGGTCATCCCGGTAAACAACTAATCGCCTGATTTTCCAGACGAAGCCCGGCGAACAACACGCCGGGCTTCTTTTTTGTATCCAGCCGACGAATGATTTAAGCTGACGGTTTAGGGCAACGGAGTGATGGCAATGGGCAATGTGACCAAAGACGAAGCGCTGTACCAGGAGATGTGTCGGGTGGTAGGCAAGGTCGTTCTGGAGATGCGTGACTTAGGGCAGGAGCCCAAGCATATCGTGATTGCCGGGGTACTACGTACCGCGCTGGCGAACCAGCGCGTTAAGCGCAGTGAGTTGACCACCAAAGCGATGGAAACGGTGGTTAAAGCGCTGGCCGGTTAGGACGAAGCGTCTCGCGAGTTTTTCAGATCCCGCATATCAACAGTCATTATTGTTATTTCCTCTTCATGATGAAGGCGTGTTTAACTGAGTCCAGGTTAAGCGAGAAGGGTAATGACGATGAAAAAATGGATAAGCACGTTACGGCGGTTTTTTGCGCCCCGAACAGCGAATGCGGAGAACAGCGCGCAACGTGTTCTTGAGTCAATACTGCCTGTCGCCAGCCTCTATGGCGTGGACGTAGCCAACATCGACCCGGAGTGGTTCTATGTTAAAACGTCACGCTGAACTTCGCCGGACGCGCGAAATGTACTGGAATGAGCTGTGCGTGATGCGTGTAAAGTGAGAATGAAGGGAAAAATGCCCTGGCTAATCCTCGGTAAACGATAGCCGTTTTGTTACCACTATCTCCTTTCTCAGATGGAGATGATAATGAAACGGACAGTATTAACCCCCGCGCTTTCTGCCACCGTGCTATTGCTTGCCATGCAGGCGGCACACGCTGGTCCACAGGCGCATGTTGTATGCAGTTATTCCCATACCCTCGGCGATGATGCCATTATGATGTACGGCATGCCCAACGAGGCCATGCTGCACGATTTTTTTGGTAACGTGCAAACGGATGCTTACTCCAGCCGTGAATCGCTGCGTACCCAGGAAAAGACCACCTGCGATAACAAAGCAGACAGCTCGGCCTACTGGGCTCCGTCGCTAAAATTACCGGACGGAACGGTGGTCAAACCCGCCTATCAAAAAACCTATTATCAGGCATCGAACGTTGACGCCTGGCCACTGCACCCGTTCCCGGCGGGGCTGTCGCTGCTGGCGGGCGATCATCACGGCACCGCGCCAAATCCACATATCACCTTTTTATGCGCCAACGGCAAGGGCTACACCACCAGAACGGGTGAAGTCTGCGGTTTACGCAAGGCGAAGGATGCCGTGCAGTTTAATATCGGCATTCAGTTCCCGAACTGCTGGGACGGGGCCAACCTGAAGCCCGCCCACGGCCTGGCTAACGCCACCTACGATACGAAAGGACAGTGTCCGTCCACCTTCCCGGTGAAGATCCCGACGGTGAACATGAATATTGCGTACGTGCTTCCGACAATTAGCTCTCTGGATACCAGCAAAGTCCAGCTTTCCCTCGACCCCACCATGCATGGCAGTGAACGTGAAGAGCGATGGGGGAGCCTGTATACGGCGCATGCTGACTTCATGAACGGCTGGACGGAAGATGCCGCGCGCTTTATGACCGACCTGTGCATGAACCGCGGAATGGATTGCGGCACCACCGTGCCGTATGGTTATTCAAAAGCGAAGGCCAACGTCTGGCTCAGCAGCATGGAACCCGCACTTTCACAGCTCGATCCCCAGGTCTTACTGGTGCAGGACAACTGGAAGAACGGCGGAAGGACGAAAAACAGCGAAACATTGTCGCTGGTGAAGTTCAACATTCCTCCGCTGCCTGCCGGACAGGATCCTGCCCAGTTTAAATACCGCGTGAGAATTTATGGCGGGAAAGTGGAAACCAACGGCGCGGATCAAATCTTCTTCTATCCGGCGAGCAACGACTGGGATCCGGCCACCGTGAGCTGGCATTCACGGCCGCCCTGCAACTATCGCTCGGATGCGGTGCTTTACCTGAACCACTCCCGCGAATACCGGATGGTGGACGTGGATAAAGCGGTGCGCAAGGCGCTGGCAGAAGGGAAAACTGAAATCTCGTGGTATATCGGCGGCGATCGTCAGGGAAACCACTATCAGTTTGAGACGGGGTCATCTCAACAAAGCCTGATCCTGATGCTGACCGGGTTTAGCAAAACGCCGGAGATCTGATAGCGCGTCAAACCCTCATGCATAAAAAAAGCACCGGGGCTTCCGGTGCTTTCTCGTCAGATCTTGCAGGCATCGCCGCAGTCGTCATCGGCGACAATCGCCTGGGCTTTTTTATCCGCATCGTCGAGACGTTCCGCGTTGCGCTCTTCTGCTTCATCCAGCCCGTTAAAGACTAAGTTATCGAGATCAATTTCCATGTGCCACCTGCGTTATTCAGTTTTTGATACTGGCACAGTATAAGTCAAAAAAAGCGGGCCAGGCACCCCTCAGCACATATGGATAATCCCTGCCATACTCAGTGCTTTATTGCTGAGGAAAGCCGATGATTACACTCTGTAAAACTTGCGGTACCGCTTACGATGAACAGCCCAAAAACTGCCCGATTTGCGACGATGAGCGCCAGTATGTCCCGGTGACGGGCCAGGCATGGACGGACTTCGACAGCCTTACGACCACGCACACCAACAAATGGCAACAGCTTGAGCCGCAGCTGTTCAGCATCAAAACCGTTCCCGCTTTTGCCATCAACCAGCGGGCGCTTCTGCTGCGTACGCCGCAGGGCAATGTTCTGTGGGACTGCATCGCCAACCTCGATCCGGCGACCAGAGCGTTAGTTGACGCGCTCGGGGGCATCAGCGCGATCGCGATTTCGCACCCGCATTACTACACCACCATGCAGGAGTGGGCCGCCGCGTTTAACGCGCCGATCTATCTGCACGCCAGCGATCGGCAGTGGGTGATGCGTGACAGTCCGGCGATACGCTTCTGGGAGGAGGACGCCCTGGAGATTATGCCGTCGGTGACGCTGCTGCGTCTGGGCGGGCATTTTGCAGGCGGCACGGTGCTGCACTGGCAGTCAGGCGACGGCGTGCTGCTGGCCGGTGATATTTTGCAGGTTACGCCTGGTAAGGACGCCGTGTCGTTTATGTGGAGTTATCCGAATATGCTGCCGCTGCCTGCCCGCACCGTTGAGGCGGTGATCGGTCGACTGACCGGGAAAACGTACCAGCGACTGTACGGGGCCTTTGAAGGGCAAAACATCCCGGCGAACGCAGATGAGATTGTGCAGCGGTCGGGCCAGAAATATATTGCTTGTCTCCGCTAAGGCACGGTGGTTAAATTTTACGAGTGTGATCGCGATCATACCTAAACTAAAACAGATAAAAGAGAAATGGCTATGCAACATATCATTGAAGGTTTTCTCAGCTTTCAAAAAGAGATTTTCCCGCAACGTAAAGAGCTTTTTCGTAGTTTAGCGTCCAGTCAGAATCCCAAAGCGCTGTTTATCTCCTGCTCCGACAGCCGTCTGGTTCCGGAACTGGTCACGCAGCAGGAGCCAGGACAGCTCTTTGTCATTCGAAACGCGGGCAACATTGTGCCACCGTTCGGGCCGGAGCCTGGCGGTGTCTCTGCAACCATCGAATACGCGGTAGTGGCCCTTGGCGTGACCGATATTGTTATTTGCGGCCACTCCAACTGCGGCGCGATGAAGGCGATTGCTGACAACGCCGATCTGGAGCCGATGCCAGCCGTTTCCCACTGGCTGCGCTATTCTGATGCGGCAAAAGCGGTGGTTGAGAAGAAAACCTGGGATCAGCCAATCGATAAAGTGAATGCGATGGTGCAGGAGAACGTCTTTGCTCAGCTGAGCAACATCAAGACCCATCCGTCGGTGGCGGTAGGCCTGCGCAACAACGCCATTCGCCTGCACGGCTGGGTGTATGACATCGAAAGCGGCAAAATCCTTGCCCTGGACAAGAACACTAAATCCTTCGTGTCGTTGTCGGAAAACCCGGAAGTCTTCTTCGAGTAATCCGACACCGCAGGGCAGGGAAGCCCTGTTAAAACTCCGTGTAAGGTAACTTCCGTCGCACGCCAGATGCAGGATTCCCCGCCGCTTTCGCCATCGCTTTACCAATTTCAGCGCACTCAGACAAACCCTGAACAAACGGATGATCGTGCATCAGCCAGGGGATCGCCCCAAAAGCGATACGTCCGCGCAGAGACGCAGGTGACAGCAACGTGTAGTCTTCCCCCACGTCCGGTATCTCATCCCCCGTTTCCTCAAGCTGTTTGCGCAGCGTCGGGAAGGGAATATCCTTATTTCTGAGCGGTTTCTGCCCGCGGGCATCGATAAAGATGTCGAAGCGATAACGCTTTTCTTTCGTGGTGATGACGGTCTGATCGCTGCCGATATCCAGGTCGTAATCATCACCGAGTGCGACTACGCTAATGATCCCTGCCTCGCGCAGTGCCAGTAACCGGCGGATAGACTGCGGTGGAATGGCGGCATAGTTATCAATAAACACACGCTCCAGCCCGGATTTAAACCGTTCTCTGTCACGTTCATTGAGTGAAGGGACAATGGCCTGAACTACTTCATGCAGACGAAGCACGGTATAGCGCCAGGCAACGGTGCGTTTCTCGCACTTATTGCGCTCCACTTCTTTCAGATTCGCTTCGGCCCAGGTGAAAGGACCATGCTTTTTACGATCCTCAAACCAGACATCACGAAGCGTGTCAGCATTCAGCGTGCCGATCGCTATCGCCTGGCACCAGCGCGGATCGGCCAGCTCAAGCTCTTTCACCATCAGCGCAAAGATGCGGTCAAGCAGCCCGTCAGGGCCTTTGGCAATTTCGCTTTCTGCCACAGACTCCGTTAACACCGACAGCGGTTCATAAGGGATAGGGCAGTAAAAGTCGGCCTCCGGAAGAACGCCCGAGCGGGACATCAGCGTGATGTTTAGCCCCTCACTACCTTTATTGACAACGAACTGCTCCCCGCTAAACCGACCATGCTGCATTACTACCGCCATAGCAGCGTCCAGTCCGCTGAGGGAGGTACCCATAATCCCCACCTCACAGGCTCGGATATCCGCGTCCATCAGCCCCGACCATGGGCTTGGGAAATAGTCGCGGGTGGATTCATCTTCATCAGGCCAGACGTGACCGGTGGCGACCACTGCAAGATCAAACCGCCTTGAGAAAGGGGCATCGTTCACTGATAGGACCACACCGTCTGCATCAGCCTTAATATCAGTGACTTCTGCGTTGGGGTGAACCTCGATATGAAACCCAGCCTTTTTCGCCTCGGCAACGACGGCGAGAAAACGGTCGTGGAAATATTCACCCAGCAGAATACGGGGCAAAAACTGCCGGTCGTGCAGTTTGTCTTTGTCGACGCTATAGCGGGCAAGATGGGCTGCATTTTGCTGTTTAAGCCAGTCGAGATAGGTGATAAAAATGGGCGGGATTTCGATACTGGCGATATTCGCCAGCATCAGTCGGGAGTTATCTTCATCGCTGTAAGGCATACCGACGCCGGGCTGATCTGCTTTCTCAAACACGGTGATCGAAAGGGGCGCTGCGTTGGTAAGAAGTGAGTAGAAGGTGTAAATCCCTGTTGGGCCTGAGCCGATAATGGCGATTTTTTTCATCGAAAGCGTTCCTGCGTTTCTGAACCATAGAATAAGCGTAGCAGGAGAAAGGTTAAGTCATTCAATAAAGGGAAAAATTAAGACGTTCAGAAGAGGATTTTTGCACCATTTCAGGACTGAAATGGTGCGTCCGAGTGGACTCGAACCACCGACCCCCACCATGTCAAGGTGGTGCTCTAACCAACTGAGCTACGGACGCAGAATGGTGCGTTCAATTGGACTCGAACCAACGACCCCCACCATGTCAAGGTGGTGCTCTAACCAACTGAGCTATGAACGCATTGTGTTGTCGGTGACAACGGGGACGAATATTAGCGGCACAGCCCCAAGGTGGCAAGAGGGAAAATGCATTTTTCTCTCTGATTTCACGCGATTGCTTCATTACCGCGCAAAGTGAAGAGAAAGTAGCCGCCAGCCGGCGGCTACTGTGTCATTAACGCGCAGCGCGTTGCAAAATTACCGCAGACGACTGACGTTGCAGGAAACGCATGCGCAGCATCATCATAATGGCCGCAGACGTTAAGCCGATGATAAAGCCCATCCAGAATCCGGCTGGCCCCATGCGATCCACCACCAGATCCGTGAGCGCCAGAATATACCCACTCGGCAGGCCCAGAACCCAGTAAGCGATAAAGGTGATAAAGAAGATGGAACGCGTATCTTTATACCCACGCAGCACGCCGCTGCCAATTACCTGGATGGAGTCAGAGATCTGGTAAATGGCCGCCAGCAGCATCAAATGCGAGGCCAGGGTCACTACTTCCGGGTTGTCGTTATAGAGCAGGGCAATTTGCTCACGCAATAGCACGGTAAAGAGCGCGGTACAGACTGCCATGCAGACGCCGACGCCCAGCCCGGTGCGGGCTGCCGTTTGCGCATCCAGCGTCGAACCTTGCCCCAGACGGAAGCCCACGCGAATCGTCACCGCAGCAGCCAGGGACATCGGCAGGACGAACATCAAAGAGCTGAAGTTCAGGGCGATCTGGTGGCCTGCCACGTCAATAATCCCTAACGGCGAGACCAGCAGGGCGACAACGGCAAACAGCGTCACTTCAAAGAACAGCGCCAGCGCAATGGGCAGACCCAGTTGGGTAAGGCGGCTCATCATCGACCAGTCAGGCGTGCTAAAGGCGGTGTCGTTACGAATGTCGCGCATGGATCGCGCATGTTTAACGTAGGTGAGCATACAGCCGAACATCACCCAGTACACCGCAGCCGTCGCCACGCCACAACCCACGCCGCCGAGTTCCGGCATGCCAAAATGACCGTAGATGAAGATGTAGTTCACGGGAATGTTCACCAGCAAGCCGATAAAGCCCATCACCATGCCCGGCTTGGTTTTTGCCAGCCCTTCACACTGGTTACGAGCCACCTGGAAGAAGAGATAACCGGGCGCGCCCCAGAGCAAGGCGCGCAGATAACCGACTGCTTTATCTGCCAGCGCCGGGTCGATATTATGCATGGCGCGAATAATATACCCGGCGTTCCACAGGACGATCATAATCAGGACGGAGACACCCCCGGCCAGCCAGAAGCCCTGGCGCACCTGATGGGCTACGCGGTCGCGTCGACCGGAGCCGTTAAGCTGCGCGATAACGGGCGTCAGCGCCAGCAGCAGGCCGTGACCAAACAGAATGGCCGGGAGCCAGATTGAGGTTCCGATCGCCACGGCGGCCATATCGGTGGCGCTGTAACCACCGGCCATTACCGTATCCACAAATCCCATTGCGGTTTGGGCTACCTGCGCGACGATCACCGGTATGGCCAGTGCCAATAACTGACGCGCTTCGATCATATACTTCTGCACGTGTACACCTTTGTATTGTAGTTATTTGAGAGACTAAAAAGGCCGCCGTTACTGGCAGCAAGAAGAAAAAACAGAGGGATGCCAGCTATTGTAGCGGGGTTTAACTAATTATCTAGTGAAAAAATCGCCAGAAATTGCGCATCACTGGCAACCTGTTTTTTCAACTGTTATTGTGGTGGGATTATACGGTGTCATCGCCGTTCGGAATGAACAGGAGCTGTAAGCATGTTTACTGGTATTGTGCAGGGCACTGCCAAAGTGGTGTCCATTGATGAAAAACCGAATTTCCGCACTCACGTAGTTGAGCTGCCTGAATATATGCTCGACGGCATTGAAACCGGGGCGTCGATAGCGCATAACGGCTGCTGCCTGACGGTGACCGAAATTAACGGTAACCAGATAAGCTTTGATTTAATGAAAGAGACGCTGCGCATCACTAACCTGGGTGAGCTGGTGGTGGGGGATACCGTCAACGTTGAACGTGCGGCGAAATTCAGCGATGAGATTGGCGGGCATCTGATGTCGGGCCATATTATGACCACCGCAGAAGTGGCGAAAATCGTGACCTCGGAAAATAACCGTCAAATCTGGTTTAAGGTGCAGGATCCGTCATTAATGAAATACATCCTTTATAAAGGATTTATTGGCATCGATGGGATTAGTCTGACCGTCGGTGAAGTGACGCCAACGCGTTTTTGCGTGCATTTAATTCCTGAAACGCTGCAACGTACTACGCTTGGCGCAAAAAAACTGGGGCAGCGCGTAAATATCGAAATTGATCCGCAGACCCAGGCGGTCGTGGATACCGTTGAGCGCGTGCTGGCGGCGAAAGAGGCGGCGATAATAAAGGCCGTGGAAGAAGAATAAAAAATAACCCCGGTTACCCGGGGTTATTTTTCAGCGGGCCACGCGCAGGCCGTGCTCAATCCCACGACTAAACACCACCTGCCACAGCTGTATATCCCGCGCGCGGAACGCACCCGCGCAGGCATTCAGATAATAGCTAAACATCCGTTTAAATCGTTCCGAATAGTTGTCGGCGATTTCAGGCCATGCAGACTGGAAACGTTCATGCCAGGCCATCAGCGTGGTGTCGTAATCTGCGCCGAAGTTATGCCAGTCTTCCACAATAAAATGCGGTTCGCTGGCGTTCGCAATCTGGCGAACAGAGGGTAAACAACCATTCGGGAAGATATATTTGTTGATCCAGGGATCCACATTGTTATCGGTGCGTTTAGAGCCGATGGTGTGTAGCAGGAAAATTCCGTCAGGCTTCAGGTTATGGTCGGCGACGTCGAAATAAGTCTTGTAGTTCTTTGGCCCCACGTGCTCGAACATACCCACGGAAACAATCCGATCGAACTGCTCATTCAGGTCGCGGTAATCCTGAAGCCGAATATCGACATCCAGACCCAGACACCGTTCCTGTGCCATCTTCTGCTGTTCAGCTGAAATCGTGACGCCGACTACGCTGACACCGTAATGTTTCGCCATAAACCAGGCAAGGCCGCCCCAACCACAGCCGATGTCCAGCACGCGCATGCCGGGCTGCAACTGCAATTTATCGCAAATCAGCTGTAGCTTATCCTGCTGCGCCTCTTCCAGGGTTGTCGCTTTTTTCCAGTATCCGCAGGAATACTGCATTAACGGGTCGAGCATACGGCTGAAAAGATCGTTGCCCAGGTCATAATGCTCTTTACCGACGATCCACGCGCGCTTTTTACTTTGCAGATTGAACAGGCGGGCGGAGGCGATACGTAACGTATCTTTGAAATGACGAGGGAGCTGATTTTCAAGACCGGCGCGTAAAACGCTGGAGAAGAACATATCCAGCCGCTCACACTCCCACCAGCCGTCCATATAGCTTTCACCCAGCCCTAACGATCCCTCCTGTAACACGCGTTTGAAAAAATCGGGATGTTTAATCTGGGGATCGGAGGGGGATGAGCCATTAATCGTAATGCCCGCACGTCCCAACAGTTCACTGACGATCCGGGACCAGTTATCGTCCGGAACGCTGACTTCTTCTATACACGATGAACTCATAGCTTCTCCATCACCTTGCTGTGATCAGAACCTTAAAACAGCGTAGACGCTTTTTTGGTTTGTGAGAAATCTCACGGTAAATGCCCGCGAGGCTAATATCCGACGTAGAACAGAGGAAGGGAGATAACCCTTGCCGAAATGCCTTCCATGGTAAAACGGGAGCGCTCCGGCTCCCGTTAACACTTAATATTTATCGTATTTAATCGAACCAAATTCAGTATAGGCCGCAAAATTTGGTGATTCAACAGAAAATTGTTAGCAACCTAATCACTGGTTTTTAACATAGTTTCCCGCGTAATCAGGCGTGCGACGTTTCTGTCTGCGCGTTTTCACTCTGCTCGCGATGGGCGGAGGACTGCATGCGATAACCCAATCCTGCCAGCACAACGGTGACCAGCATCACGCTGGTGGTGGTGAGCAGCGGGGTTGCAATCAACGCAGAGACCACGAGACTTGCCAGGAAGCACAGGCCAAGTTGCAGGGTATTTTGCAGCGCGGCAGCGCGGCCTGTCGCCTGCGGGAATGGACGCAGCGCCTGGGCTACAACGATAGGGTAGATGGCCCCGTTAGCGATCGCCATGACGCAGAACGGAATCAAAATTTCTGCAAGCCCGGCGCCGGGAATAAAGCCGACAGCCCAGGTCGCAATCACGCTTAGCGCATACAGCACCAGCAGCCAGGGCAGCATCTGCTGGCCTTCCCATTTTTGCAGCGCGGCGCGACAGCCATAGCCACCCACCAGGAAGGCGATGGTCTGTGGTACATAGCTCAGGCCGATAGCCGCCGGGCTGTAGCCCATGTCATGCAAAATGAACGGTGAACCGGTAAGCCAGGCAAAGAAGCTGGCAGAGCAGGCGGCATAAATCAGCACGTTACCGCGATAGGCTTTCGACCGCAGTAAAGAGGTAAAGGTGATGGGCTTCGCGTCCGGATGCGTCTCTTTTTTATGCGCAGGTTTAAGCCCGAACGCGGGCAGCATCAGGACCAGCGTGATCGCAAAGAGCGTGGCGAAAATGGCCTGCCAGTCGAAATGCGCCAGGATCCAGCTGCCCAGCAGCGGAGCGAGCGCCGGAGACAGGCCGACCAGCGGCATGATGGTGGCGAAAATGCGGTTAGTGCGTGAGGCGGGGTAGTAATCGGTCACCAGCGCCTGCCAGGTCACCGCTGCGGCGCAGACGCCGACCGCCTGAATAAAGCGCAGCGCCAGCAGCCAGGCGGCATCGCGGACCCACAGCATGCCCAGACAGCCTACGGCAAAAATCGCCAGCCCCAACAACAGGACGGGCTTACGGCCAAAACGATCCGAGAGCGGCCCCCACAGCAATTGCGCAAAAGCAAAGCCGGCGAGGAACAAACTTAAACTGGCGCTGATGGCGGCGGCAGGGGTTTGCAAATCTTCCTGCATCGCGGCGAACGCGGGCAGATACATATCGGTCGCCAAAAAGCCCAGCACGCTTAAGCCGCCGAGCCAGACTAAAAATCCTTTCCTGGGTTGCACTGTTTTTCTCCTGAGGAGGCAGGTGTACGTTGGCGCAGAGTGTAGGGAGTGCAAAGCAGCTTGTGAAACGCTAATATTTGGCGGGTGCATTCAAAAATTTTGCAGGCTAAAGATGTGGTCAGATTATTCCCTTGAAGTGGTTGATGCCGTGGCGCGTAACGGCAGCTTTACTGGTGCCGCCCAGGAGTTGCACCGCGTTCCCTCGGCTATCAGCTATACGGTGCGCCAGCTGGAAGCGTGGCTGGCAGTCCCGCTGTTCGAGCGGCGTCATCGCGACGTGGAGCTCACGCCTGCCGGCGCGTGGTTTTTGAAGGAAGGCCGGTCTGTTATCAAAAAAATGCAGATCACCCGTGAGCAGTGCCAGCAGATCGCCAACGGCTGGCGCGGGCATCTCGCTATCGCGGTGGATAACATCGTTAAGCCGGAGCGGACCCGGCAGATGATCGTCGATTTCTATCGTCATTTTTCCGACGTCGAACTGCGTGTGTCGCAGGAAGTGTTCAACGGCGTATGGGATGCGCTGGCGGACGGCAGGGCGGAGATGGCGATTGGTGCAACCCAGGCGATCCCGGTTGGCGGGCGCTACGCGTTCCGCGACATGGGCATGCTGAGCTGGACCTGCGTGGTCGCGCGCGATCACCCGCTGGCGGCGCTGGACGGGCCGCTGAGTGATGACACCTTACGCAACTGGCCCTCGCTGGTGCTGGAAGATACCTCCCGCTCGCTGCCCAAGCGCATTACCTGGCTGCTGGATAATCAGCGCCGCGTGGTTGCGCCGGACTGGGAGTCGTCAGCCACCTGTCTGAGCGCGGGGCTGTGCGTTGGCATGGTGCCGGTGCATTTTGCGCGCCCGCGCATCGACGCGGGAGAGTGGGTGGCTCTGACGCTGGAAAACCCTTTCCCGGATGCTGCATGCTGTCTGACGTGGCAGCAAAACGACGTCTCGCCCGCCATGGCCTGGCTGCTGGATTATCTGGGAGACAGCGAAACGCTTAACCGGGAGTGGTTGCGGGGACCAGCGTAGCTGGCCCCGTAAAGAGATTAACGCCGGTAGTCGCGGAACGGACCGTCGGCAACGGAACGGCGTTCAATCAGGCGCGGGTGGACCTCAATGGACTGGGACTGTTCTCGCTTGTTGACGATCCTGTCCATCAGCATATTGAAGGCCGTTTCACCCAGCGAATCTTTCGGCTGGTGAATGGTGGTCAGCGCCGGGGTAAAGAAACGGGCGTTGCGAACGTTATCATAGCCGATCACCGAGATGTCCTGCGGAACGCGCAGGCCGAGTTCATCCGCCGCGCAGAGCGCGCCCATTGCCATGATATCGCCGCCGCAGAACACAGCGGTAGGGCGATGCGGCTGGGAGACGATCTGCTGCATGGCGCGATAGCCCGACTCCGGCTCGAAATCGCCCTGAACAATCCAGTTTTCCGGCACGGTGATCAGCGCCTCTTCCATCGCTTTCATGAAACCGGCCAGACGGCCAGCTCCGGTGTTACGCTCCAGCGGACCCGGGATCACGCCAATTTCACGATGACCGCGTTCTACCAGATAACGCCCCGCCATGTAGCCGCCTTCAAAGGCGTTATCAATAACGGAGTCGGTGAAGTCTGCGCGCGCTTCGCCCCAGTCCATGACCACCATCGGAATGTGGCGATACTCTTCCAGCATGGAAAGGACCGACTCGGGGTATTCAGAACACATGACCAGCAGGCCGTCGACGCGCTTTTGCGCCATCATTGACAGGTAAGCGCGCTGTTTTTCAATGTTGTTCCACGCGTTGCCCAGAATCAGGGTATAGCCTTTCTGGAAGCAGTTTTTTTCAACGGCTTCGATGATTTCAGCAAAGTAGGCCGCTTCACTGCTGGTGGCCAGCAGGCCAATCGATTTGGTGTGATTAACCTTCAGGCTGCGGGCGACGGCACTTGGCGAGTAGTGCAGCTCTTTGATTGCCGCCCAGACGGCATTACGCGTCTCTTCAGCGACGAAACGCGTTTTGTTAATAACATGTGATACGGTTGTAGTGGAAACGTTTGCGCGTTTTGCTACGTCTTTAATTGTTGCCATTAAATGTCACTCCAGACCATATCCTAAGCTCCTGAAAAAATTGAAGGTAAACGTTTGCCTTCTCTCACCCTTATCACGCAAACATGAGTTGCGACACGCCGGGAAAACGACACAGGACGTCAGGAGGGGGTCAGTGGCCGGTACGCTAATAAATTTAGCGTGGAATTTTGTCCTATCTTGATGAAAAGGGGAAGAGGTAAAGTGGATATCCGTTTAAATCCTGGAAGATTTTTGACCTGAACTGTGTAAAAATGAGCAAGCTCACTTTTCGTAGGGTGAATAAAAGGAGAAAAATTGATGAGTACCGATCTGAAGTTTTCGCTGTTTACCACCATTGTTGTTCTTGCCCTGATTGTTGCGGGTGGTTTAACCGCTGCGCTGCACTGATTCAGGAGGGGGGAGAGTCTTCTCCCTCTCTTGCCGCTATTGTTACCTCTCCGGCAAAAATCTTTTGCCAAAATGTTAACTTCTCATTTTTTGTGATTGATGTCATGCTTTTGCCTTCTTTGTTCTGTGCCGGGTAACGGCACGGTATCCGGAGTCTTTTCATGAAAATCAATTTTCCCCTGCTGGCCCTGGCGATTGGCGCTTTTGGGATTGGCACCACTGAATTCTCCCCGATGGGGTTATTGCCTGTTATCGCCCGGGGTGTGGACGTCTCTATCCCTGCGGCCGGTATGTTGATTAGCGCCTATGCGATCGGCGTGATGGTGGGCGCACCGCTGATGACGCTGCTGCTTTCGCACCGCGCGCGACGCAATGCGCTGATTTTCCTGATGGCAATTTTTACTCTCGGAAATGTGCTTTCCGCGATTTCGCCGGATTACACCACGCTGATGCTTTCCCGTATTCTGACCAGCCTGAACCACGGCGCTTTCTTCGGGCTGGGCTCGGTTGTTGCCGCAAGCGTAGTGCCAAAACATAAGCAGGCCAGCGCGGTAGCCACTATGTTTATGGGCCTCACCATCGCTAATATCGGCGGCGTTCCCGCTGCCACCTGGCTCGGAGAAGCCATCGGCTGGCGTATGTCTTTCCTCGCAACCGCCGGACTGGGCGTGGTCGCGATGGTCGCGCTGTTCTTCTCGCTGCCCAAAGGGAGTGCCGGTGAGCGTCCGGAAGTACGTAAAGAGCTGGCGGTGCTGATGCGTCCTCAGGTGTTGTCCGCGCTGCTCACCACGGTGCTGGGGGCAGGGGCGATGTTTACGCTCTACACCTATATCTCCCCGGTGCTGCACGACATTACCCACGCAACGCCACTCTTTGTTACCGCGATGCTGGTGCTGATTGGTGTCGGGTTCTCGATTGGCAACTATCTCGGCGGGAAATTTGCCGACCGCTCCGTCAGCGGGACGCTGAAAGGTTTTTTAACGCTGCTGATTGTCATCATGGTGGCGATCCCGTGGCTGGCGCGTAACGAAGTGGGCGCCGCGGTTGCCATGGTGGTGTGGGGCGCCGCAACCTTTGCCGTGGTGCCGCCGTTGCAGATGCGCGTGATGCGTGTTGCGCATGAGGCGCCGGGGCTCTCATCATCCGTGAATATCGGTGCGTTTAACCTGGGAAATGCGCTGGGAGCCGCAGCGGGCGGGGCGGTGATTTCCGGTGGTTTAGGTTACAGCTTTGTGCCGGTGATGGGGGCGATCATCGCCGCACTCGGCTTGCTGCTGGTGTTGATGTCCGGGCGTAAACAGCCAGAAGCGGTGTGTACGGCGGAATAAATAAAAACGCAGAAGGGTTGCCCCTTCTGCGTGTCCCTTATGCGGCGAAGTTCTTCGCAACAAATTCCCAGTTAACCAGTGCCCAGAAATGTTCCAGGTAGTTCGGGCGCGCATTACGGTAATCAATGTAATAGGCGTGTTCCCATACGTCCACGGTCATCAGCGGCGTTGCGCTGGTGGTCAGAGGGGTACCCGCATTAGAAGTGGAAACGATAGCCAGTTTGCCATCAGCCTCTTTTACCAGCCAGGTCCAGCCGGAGCCAAAGTTTTTAACGGCTGCGTCAGTAAATTTCGCTTTGAAATCCGCGAAACTGCCGAACGCGGCGTTAATCGCTGCGGCCAGCTCACCGGTAGGTTCTCCGCCTGCATTTGGAGCCAGGCAGTGCCAGTAGAAGGTGTGGTTCCACACCTGGGCGGCGTTGTTGAATACGCCACCGTCTGAACTGCGCACAATCTCTTCCAGCGTTTTGCCTTCAAAATCGGTGCCCTTGATCAGGTTATTCAGGTTGGTGACATAGGTCTGGTGATGCTTGCCGTAATGGTACTCCAGGGTTTCCGCAGAAATGTGCGGAGCCAGGGCGTCTTTTGCATACGGTAGTGCAGGTAATTCGAACGACATTGCTACTCTCCTTATAGTTTTATACGTTGCCAATAACCCTACAGACAACAAGGACAGAATAGCAAATTGAAAGGGTATGCAAAAGAGGAACTTACCCCGCCACGGAGGCGGCAGGGCAGGGTCTAGCGAATGGTTTTTGGCGTCATCACTCGGCGCGCACCCACATAGTGGCGCACCCAGTAATCTTCACTGAGGGAGGTGATCTGAATGTCCTGACCGCTGCGCGGTGACTGGATAAATTTACCGTTACCCACATACACCCCAACGTGATCGGCCGTGCCGCGTCCCTGGGTGCGGAAGAACACCAGGTCGCCATTTTGCAGTTCGCCACGGTTTACAGGCGCGGCGTCGCGCAGATGGTACATCTCATTGGCGGTGCGTGGAATGCGAAACTTCACCAGATCTTTATAGGCATAATAAACCAGCCCACTACAGTCAAAACCGGTGCGCGGAGAGGTGCCACCCCAGCGATATGGTTTACCTATTTGCCCCATCAGTTTATTCATCGCCGTTTTTTGCGCTTTCTGCATACGCGCTTTATGCACGTCAGCCAGCTTCGTCACTTTTGCGCATTTCGTTTTATGGCCTTTGCGCACGGTGCATTTATCATTCACCAGGCTGGCGGTCGTGCGAGTGGTTTTGTGCGTGCCGGAACGGAGAGTTTTGGTTTTACTGGAGGCGGTCTTTTTGGTGTGAGCGGTGGTTTTCTTCTTTACTGTTTTGCTGGTGGTTTTTTTCTTACGTTCTGTGGTTTTTGCCAGATGCGTTTTTTGTACAGCAGAATGCCGCGCCTGTTCGGAGGCGTTCGCCGCTGGCGTAAATGAGAGTGTGGTAAACAGTAAAGCACAGAGCGTCATCGAGATTTTAGTTATCCGCGCCACTGGGCAGTCCCCTGATAAGTGCGAGCCAAAATACATACCCGCATGAGATTTACAAAACCAGTCGATTCTAATCCATAAAATCGGAATAAGTTAATAGCATTTTTCATTCAAAAAATGTGTTTCGTTAGCAAGTGCAAAAAAATTCACCATTCTGTCGCACTCTTGTTCGCTCCTTAAGCAAAACCGCACGGCGCGCAGCCTTAAACGTCATTATCAATGCAACTTTACGCGATAGCGGATAAAATAATGAGACGTGACAAAAATGTTATTTTCCGATGTCGGCCTGACCCGCTACAATGTCAGACTGATGCCGTAACAGAAGTTAAAGGAAGCAAGACATGAGCACCACTATTGAAAAAATTCAGCGCCAGATCGCTGAAAACCCGATTCTCCTGTACATGAAAGGTTCTCCGAAGCTGCCAAGCTGCGGCTTCTCCGCGCAAGCGGTTCAGGCGCTGTCCGCCTGTGGTGAGCGTTTTGCTTACGTTGATATCCTGCAAAACCCGGACATCCGCGCTGAGCTGCCAAAATACGCAAACTGGCCGACCTTCCCACAGCTGTGGGTTGACGGTGAACTGGTTGGCGGCTGTGATATTCTGATTGAAATGTATCAGCGCGGCGAACTGCAACAGCTGATCAAAGAGACTGCGGCGAAGTATAAAACCGAAGAGCCGGACGCAGAATAAGTTTTCTGCGAATATAAAAAAGCGACCACATTATGTTGGTCGCTTTTTTTTGTCCTGTGGGGCTGTTAATTACCCAGTCTACGATTGAAGATCGGCCTCGTCGCCCATCGGCAGCGGCCAGCCACCCAGACGTTTCCAGCGGTTGACGATCTCACAGAACAGCTCCGCCGTACGCTCGGTATCGTATAACGCGGAATGCGCCTGGGTGCCGTCAAACGCAATACCCGCCGTGATGCAGGCTTTAGAGAGCACGGTTTGCCCCAGCGCCAGGCCGCTCAGCGCGGCGGTGTCGAAGGTCACAAACGGATGGAATGGATTACGCTTTAGCGAGGCGCGCTCGGCGGCAGCCATGGTGAAGCTGTGATCGAACGTAGCGTTGTGGGCCACCATGATGGCGCGGCTACAGTCATTCTCTTTCATGCCTTTGCGCACCATTTTGAAAATGGCGTGCAGCGCCTCGTATTCGCTTACCGCCCCGCGCAGCGGGTTTGTCGGATCGATACCGTTAAAGGCCAGCGCCTCTGGCTGTAAGTTTGCGCCTTCAAAGGGTTCAACGTGGAAATGCAGCGTGGTGTCCGGTACAAGCCAGCCCTGTTCATCCATCTTCAGCGTGATGGCGGCAATTTCAAGCAGCGCATCGGTTTTAGCGTTAAATCCGGCTGTTTCTACATCAATGACAACGGGATAAAAACCACGAAAACGGTCGCACAGACCGGTAAATTGAGCGTTATCGGACATCAGGGTCTCTTACAAGGGGGAAAAAGCAGTGCGCATTATGGCAAATTTTGAGAGGGGATGCAGCAAAACAACGGGCGCATAGTGCGCCCTGCGGGATCAATTGCCCAGACCGCGACCAGCGTCTTTAGCTTCGATCAGTTCGATTTTATACCCGTCCGGATCTTCAACAAACGCAATCACGGTGGTGCCGCCTTTAACCGGACCGGCTTCACGGGTGACGTTACCGCCATTGCTGCGGATACGTTCGCAGGCTTCAGCCGCGTTATCCACTTCCAGCGCGATGTGGCCGTAAGCCGTACCCAGCTCGTAGCTGTCCACGCCCCAGTTGTAGGTCAGCTCGATGACCGCTTCTTCAGATTCCGGGCCGTAACCGACAAACGCCAGAGAGTATTTATATTCCGGATTTTCGCTGGTGCGCAGCAGCTTCATGCCCAGAACGTTAGTGTAGAAATCGATGGAACGTTGCAGGTCGCCAACGCGCAGCATGGTGTGAAGTAGGCGCATAATTTCCTCATTAACCAGTGGAATGGATTATCTTTTTGAACAGAAACGATGTTTTAGTATAGCGGCGAAAGGTCGCCGCTATCAATGTACAAAGCGGGATTACAGTGAAGGGTAGTCGGTATAACCTTCCGCGCCGCCGCCATAGAAGCTTTCAGGGCGCTGCGGGTTCAGTTCGGCTTTCTTCTGCAAACGGGCAACCAGATCCGGGTTAGCAATGTAATCACGGCCAAAGGCCACGGCGTCGATCAGACCTTTACCGATCAGATCCTCGGCTTTCTCTGCCGTATAAGCGCCCGCCCCGATAATCACGCCGTGGAAGCGCTCGCGAACTTTCTGGCGGAAGGCTTCGCTGTAGGGCTTGCCGCCTGCCCAGTCCGGCTCGGACATGTGCAGATACGCGATACCGCGTTTAGCCAGCTCTTCAATCAGATACAGCGCATCCGCTTCTTCGTTCGGACCGTTGTCGACGTTCTGGAAGGTACCAATTGGGGAAACTCGAATACCAATGCGATCTGCGCTCCACTCATTACACACGGCATCTACCACTTCAAGCACCAGACGCGCGCGGTTTTCAACGCTGCCGCCGTACTGGTCGGTACGCTGATTGGAAGACGGTGACAGGAACTGGTGCAGCAGGTAGCCGTGCGCAGAGTGCAGCTCGACCAGGTCGAAGCCCGCTTCACGGGCGTTGGCGACGGCCTGACGGAAATCATTCACGATACCCGGGATCTCGTCCAGCTCAAGCGCGCGTGGCGTGGTGGTGTCGACGCGAATAGCATTACCGTTTTCATCGCGCAGGGAAGTACGGGTATTCGCATTCAGGGCAGAGGCAGAAACGGGCGCCTGACCGCCAGGCTGGATGCTGCTGTGCGAGATACGACCGGTGTGCCACAGCTGAACCGCAATACGGCCATCTTCAGCATGAACGCCTGCGGTGATTTTTTTCCACGCGGCGATCTGTTCCGGGCTGTGCAGACCCGGCGCACCGGCGTAGCCTTTGGCCTGGGCAGAAATCTGCGTGGCTTCGGAAATAATCAGGCCCGAGCTGGCGCGCTGACGGTAATACTCACCCATCAATGGCGTTGGGATATCTCCCGGCTCGATGCTGCGCAGACGGGTAAGTGGGGCCATAAACACGCGGTTTGGGGCAGTAACGGCACCCACTTTCAGTGGGGTAAATAGCTTTTCAGCGGACATAATGGCTCCTGAGTAGACCAGTCGACTAGTAAAAGGGTAAATAAAAACGCCGGCTACACGCCAGGCGCGGTAATACAGTTTTTCACATGCGCCAGCGCGCTTTCGAGCGGCACGGCGCTGCGAGACATTTTTGCCTGCAGGTTGGCGCCTAACCAGAGGGAATAGAGCACCTGTGCCTGCGTGAGCGGATCACCGGAGAAGGAGAGCGTTGTTTCATCGCGGCCTTTTTCCAGCGCCTGAGCCAGCAGAGCGATTACGCCGCTGGCCCCTTTATCCATGGCGGTGCGCATATCTTCGGAGAGATCGCACACTTCGGCAGACAGTTTTACCGTCAGGCAGCCGCTGATGATGCCCTGCTGACAGAACTGCGTCAGCGTTTCCTGATAGTAGTTCAGAACACGATCCCGGTAGTCACCTTCGCCGCTGGCGAAGTGGGCTGCCAGGCGCTGATGGTAGCTGGCGTAGTGCCGCTCCAGCATGGCTACGCCAAACGCCTCTTTGGATCGAAAATAGTGATAAAACGATCCCTTAGGCACTTCAGCGGTTTTTAATAACTCACTCAGCCCCATACCGGTAAACCCGCGATGCATGCAAAGGCGCTCGCCGGTAGCCAGCAAATGTTCTCGTGTATCGTGTTCTGTATGTCTGCTCATGCTCTTACTCTAATAGACCGTTCGGTCTAATGCAAGCCCGCTTAGCGACGACATTGCGACAAAATATCCAGCTGCGGCTGATAAACCACTGATTTCACGTCCATCATGCCCAGAACCGTGGCAAACAAATTGTCCTGTGAAACTGCCTCTTTTGCAGCATGGTTACGCAGGCAATCTGTGTTTACGCCGAAGTTTTTCGCATAGTCCGGGGAGAGCCAGAACATAAACGGAATATGCGTTTGCTGCTCCGGGGCCAGCATATACGGCGTACCGTGCAGGTAAATTCCGCTTTCGCCCAGCGATTCGCCGTGATCGGAGAGGTAAATGAGCGCTGTGTTCATACTGGCCTTCCGGGCTTTTAGCGCGTCGATGGTTCGGCTGAGCACGCTATCGGTATACAGAATCGAGTTGTCATAGGTATTGATCAGCGACTGATGATCGCAATCCTGAATTTCATTGGTATCGCAGGTTGGGGTGAATTTCCGGAAGCGGTCCGGGTAACGGTTGTAATAAGCCGGACCGTGGCTGCCCATCAGGTGTATCACCAGTACGGTATCCTGCTTTATTCCGTCCAGCACGTTGTCCAGGCGGTACAGGTTGACGTCGTCGATACAGGATTTGTCCTTACAGAACTGATCGAGTTTCCACTGGGTCATATCCGTGTGCGGCACGCGGTCGCAGGCACCTTTACACCCGCCGTCATTGTCGCGCCATAGCAGGTTGTACCCGGCGTGGTTAAGCACATCGAGCAGTCCTTCCTGATGATGGGCGAGGTCCGCGTCATATTTTTTTCGCGTCATGCCGGAGAACATGCAGGGGACGGAAACGGCGGTTTCCGTGCCACAGGAGGAGGCCTGTGGGAAGTTGATGACATCCCGCTTTTTCAGCTCGGGGTTGGTTTCACGCGGGTAACCATTTAACGAGTAATTTGCGGCGCGGGAGGCTTCGCCCACCACCAGAACCAGCACGGTTTTCTTACGTTGGCCGGAAATCAGCGCCCCTTTATGGGCATCTTCGCCAATGCGGACCAGCGTCTGGTCGCCGGCAAACCAGCGCATTTTACTGTACTTCACAACGGCGCTCACGTAGTTCGCCGGAGTGACCATTTTGACGATGCTTTTGTTATTGCGGAACAGCGAAGCATAGTCTTTATAGAACACTGCCGCGACGAGAATGATCACCAGCAGCGCACCGAGTATAGCGGCGAAACGTGTTAGCAGGGCATACCACCATTTTCCGGTTCGAATGCGCGTCAGGGCTAAGATGACAGAAGGGACCAGACCCGCGACGGCCAGCCACAGGATCAGCTGCGGCGTTACCAGGGCTGTCGCTTCCTGGGAGTTAGTCTCAAACACGTTCACAATCATGTTCTGATCGATAACCGCGCCATAGGTGTACATAAACCAGGTCGCGGCGGCGCATCCTATGGTCAGGGCAATCATGAGCGGCTTGCGAATAAAGGGAATATTCAGCAGGCTAAAAACAATGACCCAGCCGCAGAACAGAACCAGCGGCACACTGGCGGCAAAAAGCACGTCGTGCAGACGGGCAGGTGCGATAATTGACCAGCTGCGCTGGATAAACAGCGCATTGAACACGGTGAAGAAAAGCGCACAGGCGAGGGTAAATTTCGTATCGTTACAGTGTAACTTTTTAGTGAGCCACATGATGACCAGACCATTCGTTATATCAATGCGGCGAGTATAAGAAGGGAAGATTAGCGAAACCTTAATGCCCTGTTTGTGACGGACACTCCTTGCATGCAGGCCATTTAGGGTCTTCACTGTAGGGAATAATGACGTTCTGGAGGTAGGTGTGGCAGAGCAACTGGAATTTTTCCCTGTCCAGAGCCCGTGCCGGGGTATTTGCCAGGTTGATGAACGAGGATACTGCCGTGGCTGCATGCGCACACGCGATGAACGTTTTAACTGGCAAAATTTCAGCGACGCGCAAAAGCAGGAGGTCTTACGGCTATGCCGACAACGTCTGCTGCGCAAAATTCGTGCAAACAAAGCGGTTGAAACCGAAGAACCTCAGCAACCTTCACTGTTTTAGCAGGGTAATTGCGTATACTGGTGACATGACTTCCTTGAGGAAAATGTTATGGTTCAGCGTATTACCCTTGCCCCGCAGGGCCCGGAATTCTCCCGATTCGTTATGGGCTACTGGCGCCTTATGGACTGGAATATGTCTCCGGTCCAGCTGGCGGACTTTATAGAAGAGCATCTCGATCTCGGGATCACCACCGTCGATCACGCTGATATTTATGGCGGCTATCAGTGCGAGGCCGCTTTTGGCGAAGCGCTGAAGCGTGCGCCAGCGCTGCGTGAACGTATGGAGATTGTGACCAAATGCGGTATTGCCACCACAGCAAAACCGGAGCATGCACTTGGGCATTACATCACTGACAGCGCGCATATCGTTAAAAGCGCTGAGCAGTCACTGGTCAACCTGGCCACCGATCGTATCGACCTGCTGCTGATCCACCGTCCCGATCCATTGATGGATGCGGATGAGGTTGCGGAAGCGTTCCTGACGCTACACCAGAGCGGCAAAGTGCGTCATTTTGGCGTGTCTAACTTCACCCCGGCACAGTTTGCGCTATTGCAGTCTCGCCTGCCGTTTACGCTGGCGACGAATCAGGTGGAGATTTCGCCTGTTCATCAGCCGCTGCTGCTGGATGGCACGCTCGACCAATTGCAACAGCTGCGCATCCGTCCAATGGCATGGTCTTGCCTGGGCGGCGGCCGCCTGTTTAACGATGAAGCATTCCAGCCGCTGCGTAACGAACTTGAAACGGTGGCCCGCGAACTGAATGCGGAGAGTATTGAGCAGGTGGTTTACGCCTGGATCCTGCGCCTGCCGTCTAAACCGCTGCCAATTATCGGCTCCGGCAAAATTGAGCGCGTACGCGCTGCGCTGGTGGCTGAAGAGCTGGATATGTCGCGTCAGCAGTGGTTCCGCATCCGCAAGGCGGCTCTGGGCTACGACGTACCCTGAGTGCGTGGAGTCTGACTTTCCGGTGAAATCTGCGCCTCTGGTATAGACTTAAGGTGCAAAAAATAACCCGTGGAGGTCATATGAAGCGTTTTGCTCTGGCAGTGGTCACGCTGGTTGTTTGCGCAGGAGCGCAGGCAGCCAGCGAAGAAGTTGAAATGAATCTCGTCACTTCTCAGGGGGTAGGCCAGTCCATCGGGACGGTGAAAATCACCGAAACCGATAAAGGGCTGGAATTTGCTCCCGATCTCAAGGCCCTTCCACCCGGTGAACATGGTTTTCACGTTCATGCCAAAGGCAGCTGTCAACCCGCAATGAAAGAGGGGAAACCTTCAGCCGCTGAGGCCGCTGGGGGGCATCTGGATCCGCACAACTCTGGTAAGCATGAAGGCCCGGAAGGTATGGGGCACCTCGGCGATCTGCCGGTGCTGGTGGTGAATAACGACGGTAAAGCCACCGATCCGGTTGTTGCGCCCCGGCTGAAAAAGATTGACGAGGTCAAAGGCAAGGCGCTGATGGTCCATGTGGGCGGCGATAACATGTCCGATCAACCTAAACCGCTTGGCGGCGGCGGGGCGCGCTATGCCTGCGGGGTGATCTGATCGCCAATTGTTCCGGGTGGCGGCGCCTGTTCAAGCTGTGACAGGGAGCAGTGCAGCCGCCAGATAATGGACGCCAGATCGCGGGCCGCAGGCTGATGGTGGTGCGCCAGAGCGTCGCAAATACGCTGAAGCTCGGCGAGCGTGACGCTCAGGGGGCGTTGCTGAACTCCGCGCTCGCTCATCACATCGCGAAGCATGGAAATACAATTATCGCGGACCTGCGAAAGCGGGTCGGAACGCGTCTCCCAGGCACGCAGCTGCCACACCACGTGCGAACAGTTCAGCAGCACCACGCCCCAGCGCAGTAGCCAGCGACGGGAGAGGGAATCCTGGCTGTTGTTCAGCTGGCTGACATGATGGTAAACCAGCGATTCATACTCGCTTTCACGCAGATGCGGGCTGCGACTCAGTTGATCGACAAAACCCCTGCGCAGCTCACGAATATGCCTGCGGCTTTTACGCGCATCCGAGCCCGGGCGTAGCACGGCGAAAGCCAGCCACGCCAGCCCCACGCCGAGGATCTTCGCCAGGTTATCGTTGAGAAAATCAGCGTAATCGTAAACCGGAGGATTCGTTACAGAGATAAATGAGCCCATAAAAACAATCAACTGACCCCACAGACCGGCCAGTTTTGGCATTTGCAGTTTGAGCAACTGCATGGTGGTTAACAGCGGGAACAGAAACAGCAGAAATTGCCAGAGGTCGGTTATCTGCACCATCAAACCAAATTTCACCACGAAGCTGAACAGCGACAGCAGTACCAGCGTACGCAGCAGAAGCGTCAGGGAATTAAACGGGGAAGCTGCGACGGAATAGAGCACGCAGCTGATTGCCGCAAGCGTCAGGGCTGCACTGCCCGCATCCCATTGGGTGGTGATGGCCCATGCGCCCACGGCCGTCAACGCGCAAAACGTACGAAAACCGCTACACAGCGCCTCCATTGCGTCGGTATGGCGCGCCAGAGCTGGGCTACCGGGAACGGAAAATTCGGTGACGGGCGTGGCATTTTCGACGGCTTTTAACCAGCGGCTGCTGCGCAGATACAGGCGGCAGAAATAGTTCAGACGCTGCCAGAAGGCGCGGTGCCGGTAATCATATTCATCCGTTGGGGCGAGCGGCGCGATAATGCGGGCCACGGTATAGATATCGGCATCCGGACGCGCAAGGGCGGCGAGCAGCGCCTCGATAACTTCCCGGGTATGGGCTGGCGGCGCAGGCCAGTTCAGCAACATCCGGCGAAGGCTTGAGATCGCACTCGTCATCCGCAATTGCTGGTGCAGTAAATAGTTCAGGAGCGTGTTCTGGCGACGAAAACGGTAGTGGCTCCAGAATGCCTGGATGCGTAACAGGTTCATGGTCAGGATCTGGCCGATGACCTTTTCGTGTGCTAGACGGATGTTATCGCTGCTATCAGGCTGCCAGAGCAGGCTGGCATGTTCCAGCAAACGCGCGTGCATCGTTTTAAGGGCGGTGATAAGCGTAGTGCCATCCGAGGTGCTGGGCAGGATCATCATCATGACGCCGCCGCACAGAATGCCGACCATCACTTCACATACGCGTGCCTGGGCGATGTCCCATAGCTCGGTGGTATCCAGCACGTTGACGACCGGAAAGGCGATAATGGCTGCAGTGTAACCTGCCAGTTGAAACGCGTACGCAACGTTGTTGGTAAAATGGGCGCAGGCCCAGGTGCACAGCCCCAGCCATGCCGACATGCTTAACAGAAAGAGCCAGGGATCGTTCAGGGTATGGCCGGCAAGAAGCAGTGCAGCGGTCGCACCCAGCAGGCTACCCGCCACGCGCCCGAGGCTTTTACTGATAACGCCCCCGACGGTAGGGAAGCTGACGACCGCCGCAGAGGTCATCGCCCAGTAAGGCTCATCCAGATTCAGATAATAGGCAACCGTAAGCGCAAGGCACATGGCGATGCCGTTACGCAGCGCGTAACGCCACTGCGGCCGTGTCGCTTTTATCCACGGCGTATTGCGCCAGGAGAAAGCTCCCAGGTTCATCATCGCGATCCGATGGCGACGGTGCAGGTTGTGCCAGAGACCAGAGTAATGTCTTTCGACAGTTGCTCTAACTCGACGCGAACAGGCACCCGCTGAGCCAGACGCACCCACGGTACGTTGGGTTTGATGTCAGGCACCAGACCAGAATCGGTTTCCACGCTCTGATCGTAAATTGCCCGACCTATGCTACTAACGTGACCCTGTAACTTTTCTGCACCGCTGTAAAGCGTGATCCGGGCAGGCGCACCCTCGCGGATATGCCGCAGCTTGGTCTCTTCAAAATAACCTACAACATAGAAAGAGTGGCTATCTACCAGGGCAAAGACCGGCTGGCCTGTGGTGGCGTAATCCCCCACACGGGTCGACAGGCTCGTGATCCATCCATCCACCGGAGCTTTGACAACGGTCTGGGTCAGTTGCCACTCGGCCTGTTTCAGCGTTGCCTCTGCAACCTTCAGGCTGGCCTGCATGGCTTTTACATTGATATTGGCGGTATCGAGATCTTCCGCAGAGATGTAATTCCTCGACAGATGTCGGCGACGTTCGGCTTCGTTATTGGCTTTTGCCAGATCTGATTGAGCTTTTGCGAGCTGCGCCTGGGCATTGAGCATCGCAATGTGGAAAGGGGTCTCATCGATGCGGAATAACACATCGCCCGCATGAACGAACTGGTTGTCCTTCACCAGCAGCGCGCTGATACTGCCGGACACCTGTGGCGTGATGCTGACCTGTTCTGCGCGGATCTTGCCGTCACGCGTCCAGGGCGACTGCATGTAATAATTCCAGAGCCACCAGCCGGCCATAAGCGCCAGCGCTAAAACGAAAAGAGTGGAAAAATATTTTAACGTTTTCAATGCTATTCTCACCACACGGTTAACACGGCAAGGCCAAGACAGACGGAAAGGGTAAACCGGGAGAGATCCATTAACATCGGGTGCCAGATTTCACCGGAATACATCCAGTCGCGCAGCAGACGATGCGCAATGAGCCAGATCACAAAACCGACCATCACGGCTTTAAACAGTGGCGGAAAGTAGACCGATGCGCCGACAATCAGATCCTGGAGGGGCAACCCTGCGGAGAGGGAAAAGAACGTCACAAGCAGTGATCCTTTGCAGTGGGGTGAGGGCCACAATGGCATATTTCAATGCGATGGCGCATTACCGTTCAGTGTAAATCATCCTTTCAGGAATGATGAATACCGTGATTGCATTTGTTTTGGCAATACAAATACTGCAAACTATTCTAAAATCACTATAATCACTTAGCAAGCTAATTATAAGGAGATGAAATTGGAATCGCCATTAGGTTCTGATCTGGCAAGGTTGGTACGCATCTGGCGTGCTCTGATTGACCATCGCCTGAAACCTCTGGAACTCACGCAGACGCACTGGGTTACGCTGCATAACATTCATCAGCTCCCGCCCGACCAGTCACAGATCCAACTGGCAAAAGCGATTGGCATTGAGCAGCCGTCACTGGTGCGCACTCTTGACCAACTGGAAGAGAAGGGACTTATCTCCCGACAAACCTGCGCCAGCGACCGTCGCGCCAAGCGGATCAAATTGACGGAAAAAGCGGCCCCGATTATTACTGAGATGGAAGCTGTCATCAGTAAAACGCGTGGGGAGATCCTTGAAGGTATTTCCCCCGCTGAGCTGGAGATGCTGATAGGACTCATCGCCCGTCTTGAGCAGAACATCCACGATCTGCAGTCTCGCGACTGACCGAACGTAAAGGCCTTGCGAAATCAAGGCCTTTCTTATTATCTGAACACCACCACCCGGTTGCGCCCTGTCTCTTTTGCCTCATACATGGCTTTATCCGCGCTCTCCACGCAGGTTTCCGCACTGGTTTCCGGCGAGGTTGCGGTGAATACGCCCATGCTGATGGTAATAGGTTCCGGCAGATGACCGCCGCTGCTGGCTTTATCAAACCCGCTCAGCTTGAGGCGAATGCGCTCGGCCACCTGCCTCGCGGCGTCTGAAGGGGTATTTGTCAGCATCAACACAAACTCTTCACCACCGATTCGGGCCGCGATATCCTGGGGGCGCACGGAATCCGTCAGCAGATTAGAGACGAACTGTAATACCTTATCTCCCTGCAAATGCCCGTAACAGTCGTTGATACGCTTGAAACGGTCAAGGTCGCTTACTACCACCGATACCGGGTGTGCCTCCGTTGCAGTGCTGAGGGCGTAGTTTAATGAATCATAAAAATAGCTGCGATTATAAAGACGGGTAAGCGGGTCGCGGATTGAATTTTGATATGACTGCTGGTATTTGACGTGCGAGTCACGATACAAATTAAAGACGTCGGAAAGCAAAATGAAAATAATCATTAATGTCGCGACAGTTTCGAATAACCGGGCGCGGTACCATGATACATCTTCTACGTATCCACCTAACAACAGCATTAACAGCGTGACGACATAACAGACGCATAAAAAATTGCCGCCCGCCCAGAACAAATTTCTTATCCGGGTCACGACCATCAGGGTGATTAATGTGACAACCCAAAGAATGACCAAAATGATGTTGATGGTCTGGCTCCAGAGAATCATGAACTGCCGGGTTTCATTATCCACAAGATCCAGGGTTAACGTCGTGGAATGGCTGGAATAGAACCACGCCAGCCAAAGCATGCAGCCCGTAAAGAGCGCTGATCCGACAACAATACCGATGTGGGTGCTTCGTGAAAGGGGGGAAACGCGAAGCGTATAAAGTAAGGCTGAGGCCATCATGAGCACCGCCATTAAGAGGTGTCGGAACATATAAAAGATCATCGCGTCATTATAGTTCGCCTCGTTGAACTGATAGAGATCCAACCAGCCTGGAAAACTGGATAGCGTACCCACCATCAGCAGTGCTGAACCGGCAAAGGCTGACGCAATCGGAACGAGATATAGCCGTTTTTTATCACACCAGTATTTCATTGCCATAAAACAGGCGATAAACAGATGGAATACCAGAAGAAAAATAGTGAGCGTTGGGAAAAATAGCGGAGAGAATGAAGGAACCCATTCAACAAGTTTTATAAAACAACCTTGTAACACGGCAATGATAAAAATGCACCCAAGTGCAAAGGCCACAAAGCGGTTCATTACAAATCGACAGTTCGCAAGCATAGAATGTTAAAAAATTAAAAAGAGGAAAAAGAGAATCAGACGAGTCTAAAGGAGGGAAATAAAAAATACTTTGCGCAGGAACAATATCAGAGGGAATTAATTATACGCCGTGTGAATGTATTTTTATAAATACATTTTTTAAAATGATAGTTTTTGTAAATGGATGCGGCCCGAAAGGACCGCATCCGTCGGGATATTAACGCGGGGAGACGGTGACCTGGCTACCGTTGCTTGCCAGTACAACACGCTGGCCTGCAGAGAAGCGAGTATTACCCTGTTTCTGCACAACCATAATGGTGCTGCCATCGTCTTTACGGATTTCCAGCTCAACGCCCTGAGTTTTGTTCATCGCACCCTGAACGCCCTGACCCGCTACGCCGCCTGCAACTGCGCCTGCTGCGGTAGCCAGAGAGCGACCGGTGCCGCCACCAATGGTGTTACCCAGGAAACCACCCAGCACAGCACCACCGATTGCGCCCACGACGTTCGTGTCATCACCACCCTGAATCTGAACAGGACGGGCATTAACGATAGTACCGTAGGTCACGTTCTGTACCTGTTTAGCTTCAGAAGCACTATATACGTCGCCGGAGAGTGAATTGTCGTTCACACAACCCGCCAGTGTTAAACCAATCAGCGAAACGCCCAGTACACGTAAAATCATTTGACTCTCCTGTTCACCAAAAAACGCCCGGTTGGGGCATCCGTTATGGCTAAATTATATGGCATTCCTGACCACAGTTCATATCTTTGCATGCCGAATAGATAAATTTTACCTGAACGGGGCTTAACGGGACATAAACAAAAACCGTCTGTGCTACAGGTCTGAGATTGTTAAAAAATATTATCACCGGATAGCAAAGCAGCGTTATTTATGATGGAGTGGTTGCACTTAGCCCATGTAACGTAAGGAAAGCGCATGAAATCGGGTCGCTATATCGGTGTGATGTCTGGTACCAGTCTTGACGGTGTGGATGTCGTTCTGGCCGCCATTGATGAAAACATGGTGGCGCAGCAGGCAAGCCTGACCTGGCCTATTCCGGTCTCGTTAAAAGAAGAGATTCTGAACATCTGCCAGGGGCAACAGCTGACGCTTTCCCAACTGGGCCAACTGGATGTGCGTCTGGGGGCGCTGTTTGCTGATGCGGTACTGGCTCTGATGCAGCAAGAAAGACTTCATCCGCAGGATGTCGTGGCAATAGGCTGCCATGGGCAGACCGTCTGGCATGAACCTGTCGGCGAGGCGCCGCACACGATGCAAATTGGCGATAATAACCAGATTGTGGCAAAAACCGGCGTGACGGTGGTGGGGGATTTCCGTCGTCGCGATATGGCCCTCGGCGGGCAGGGGGCGCCGCTGGTTCCGGCATTTCATCAGGCGCTGCTGGCGCACCCGGTGGAGCGCAGAATGGTTCTGAACATTGGCGGGATTGCCAACCTGTCGATGCTCATTCCCGGGCAGCCCGTGCGTGGATACGATACCGGGCCCGGTAATATGCTGATGGATGCCTGGATCTGGCGTCAGAACGGTAAACCCTACGACAAAGACGCGCAGTGGGCCAGCCAGGGGAAAGTGATCCTTCCCTTGCTGCAAGCCCTGTTAAGCGATCCATTCTTTGCCCTGCCCGCGCCGAAAAGCACGGGGCGAGAGTATTTCAACTACGGCTGGCTTGAACGTCATCTGGCACGCTTCCCCGGCCTTGCGCCTCAGGATGTGCAGGCTACGCTGACTGAACTTACCGCCGTGTCGATTTCTGAACAGGTGTTGCTCAGCGGCGGGTGCGAGCGTCTGCTGGTATGCGGAGGCGGAAGCCGCAACCCGCTCCTGATGGCACGCCTCGCCGCCCTGCTGCCGGGCACCGAAGTCACGACCACTGACGAAGCCGGGATCAGCGGAGACGACATGGAAGCGCTGGCCTTCGCCTGGCTTGCCTGGCGTACGGTTGCCGGTCTGCCCGGGAATTTACCCTCCGTAACCGGTGCGCGGGAGGCGAGCGTCCTCGGTGCTATTTTCCCGGCAAATCCGCGCCATAATCAGAGTTAACTGAAATTCAGCGGGAGGCATAACCCGTAAAATAGGGAAAAACAGGAGGGCGGTTAGGCCCTCCAGGACCAGGATAGTCTTCGGAATCTGCCCATGAAAAAACTTCTTCTCATTGCTGTACCTTTTCTTATGACCGGATGCAGCGTCTATAACCAGTTCGTTGAGCGTATGCAAACCGATACGCTGGAATATCGTTGTGATGAAAAACCGCTGACGGTGAAGCTGAACAACACTCGCCAGGAAGCCAGCTTTGTTTATGACAATAAGTTGTTGACGCTGAAGCAGGGGATGTCCGCCTCCGGGGCGCGTTACACGGATGGGATCTACGTCTTCTGGTCAAAAGGTGACAGCGCCACCGTCTATAAGCGAGACCGCATTGTGCTGAACAATTGTCAGCTGGAAAATCCGAAGCGTTGAGATTTTTGAAGGGGGCGCGCACAATAGCGCCACCCAACCTCACTTTCAGCTAACGCCATGTCAGATAACGACGAACTACAGCAAATTGCGCATCTGCGCCGTGAATACACCAAAGGCGGTCTGCGCCGCCAGGATCTTCCCGCCGAACCGCTGGTGCTTTTTGAACGCTGGCTGAAACAGGCCTGCGAAGCGAAACTGGCCGACCCGACGGCGATGGTCGTTGCCACGGTTGATGAAAACGGTCAGCCGTATCAACGCATCGTTCTTCTTAAGCATTATGACGAGAAAGGGCTGGTGTTCTACACCAACCTTGGTAGTCGTAAAGCGCATCACCTGGAAAATAATCCGCGTATTAGCCTGCTCTTCCCGTGGCATATGCTTGAGCGCCAGGTGATGGTTACCGGCAAGGCAGAGCGCCTCTCTACGCTCGAAGTGGTGAAATATTTCCACAGCCGACCGCGCGACAGTCAGATTGGCGCCTGGGTTTCTAAACAGTCCAGCCGAATCTCGGCCCGCGGCGTACTTGAAAGTAAATTCCTCGAACTCAAACAGAAGTTTCAGCAGGGTGAAGTGCCGCTGCCGAGTTTCTGGGGCGGGTTCCGCATCCCCATTGAGCAGATGGAATTCTGGCAGGGCGGTGAGCACCGCCTGCACGACCGCTTTTTATACCAGCGCGACAACGGTGGCTGGAAAATAGACCGACTGGCACCGTAATCCCCAAAATTTGTTGATTTAAGCGCTAGCGCACACCGCGCTGGCGCTTTATTCTATGGTCCTTTCGCATCAGGCGAAAAGTCGTGTACCGGCAAAGGTGCAGTCGTTTATACATGGAGAATTTGATGGCAAGCAGTAACTTGATTAAACAATTGCAAGAGCGGGGCCTGGTGGCCCAGGTGACGGACGAGGAAGCGTTAGCAGAGCGACTGGCGCAAGGCCCGATCGCGCTCTATTGCGGCTTCGATCCCACCGCTGACAGCTTGCATTTGGGGCATCTTGTTCCATTGTTATGCCTGAAACGCTTCCAGATGGCGGGTCATAAGCCTGTTGCCCTGGTTGGCGGTGCGACTGGTCTGATTGGCGACCCAAGTTTCAAAGCCGCTGAGCGTAAGCTGAATACCGAAGACACCGTGCAGGAGTGGGTGGATAAGATCCGTAAACAGGTTGCACCGTTCCTGGATTTCAACTGTGGTGACAACGCTGCGATTGCGGCGAACAACTACGACTGGTTTGGTGGCATGAACGTGCTGACGTTCCTGCGTGACATCGGCAAACACTTCTCTGTTAACCAGATGATTAACAAAGAAGCGGTCAAGCAGCGTCTTAACCGTGACGATCAGGGTATCTCTTTCACCGAGTTCTCCTACAACCTGTTGCAGGGGTATGACTTCGCCTGCCTGAACAAGCTGCACGGCGTGTCGCTGCAAATTGGCGGTTCTGACCAGTGGGGTAACATCACCTCCGGTATCGATCTGACCCGTCGTCTTCACCAGAATCAGGTGTTTGGTCTGACCGTGCCGCTGATCACCAAAGCAGACGGTACCAAGTTTGGTAAAACCGAAGGCGGCGCAGTATGGCTGGATCCGAAGAAAACCAGCCCGTACAAATTCTACCAGTTCTGGATCAACACGGCGGATGCCGATGTTTATCGCTTCCTGAAATTCTTCACCTTTATGGATATCGAAGAAATCAATGCGCTGGAAGAAGAAGACAAGAACAGCGGTAAAGCACCGCGCGCCCAGTATGTGCTGGCCGACGAAGTGACTAAACTGGTTCACGGTGAAGAAGGTCTGGCAGCGGCGAAACGCATTACGGCGAGCCTGTTCAACGGGACCCTGAGCGATTTAAGCGAAGCGGACTTCGAACAGCTGGCGCAGGATGGCGTGCCGATGGTAGAGATGGAAAAAGGCGCCGATCTGATGCAGGCGCTGGTGGACTCCGAGCTCCAGCCGTCTCGCGGTCAGGCGCGTAAAACCATCGCCTCTAACGCGATCACCATTAATGGCGAAAAACAGGCCGATCCGGAATACACCTTTACCGAGAACGACCGTCTCTATGGTCGCTACACGCTGCTGCGTCGCGGTAAGAAAAATTACTGTCTGGTCTGCTGGAAGTAATTAAAAGTACGCAGGGGCGTGGGAAACCACGCCCCTTTTGTTTTGACAGGGTTTGGTAAGTACAACATGAAGAACATCCTCGCCATTCAGTCCCACGTTGTTTTTGGACATGCTGGCAACAGCGCTGCGGAATTCCCGATGCGCCGCCTCGGGGCCAACGTCTGGCCCCTCAATACCGTTCAGTTCTCGAATCACACCCAGTACGGTAAATGGACCGGCTGCGTGATGCCGCCGTCGCATCTGACGGAGATCGTTCAGGGGATTGCGGATATCGACCAGCTTAAACGCTGCGATGCCGTACTGAGCGGTTATCTGGGTTCGGCGGAGCAGGGGGAACATATCCTCGGCATTGTGCGCCAGGTGAAAGCGGCAAACCCCGCGGCGAAATATTTCTGCGATCCGGTGATGGGACATCCGGAAAAAGGCTGCATCGTCGCGCCGGGCGTTGCGGAGTTTCATGTCCGTCATGCATTGCCTGCCAGCGATATTATTGCGCCCAACCTGATTGAACTTGAGATCCTGTGCGAGCATCCAGTCAACAGCGTAGAAGAGGCTGTACGCGCCTCTCGCGAGCTCATCGCCCAGGGGCCAGAGATTGTGCTGGTTAAGCACCTGGCACGCGCAGGGTTGAGCCAGGACCGTTTTGAAATGCTGTTGGTGACGAAGGATGAAGCCTGGCACATCAGTCGACCGCTGGTGGATTTCGGTACACGTCAGCCTGTCGGGGTTGGGGATGTGACCAGCGGTTTGCTGCTGGTGAAGCTATTGCAGGGCGCAAGCCTGCGCGATGCGCTGGAGCACGTAACCGCAGCCGTTTATGAAATCATGATTGCGACGAAGACGATGCAGGAATATGAGCTCCAGGTGGTCGCGGCGCAGGATCGCATCGCGAAGCCCGAGCATTATTTCAGCGCAACCCAATTGTAAGAGCAGGGATAGTGTAGGCCGGGTAAGCGCAGCGCCACCCGGCAATACAGCGCGCTCGGATTAATTCAACCCTTCTGCCTTCAGCGCCGCTGCAACCGCAGGGCGTGCCGCTACGCGTTCCATATACGACGCAATATGATCTAATCCTTCCAGGTTCAGCTTCACCGCGCGCGCCCAGCGCAGAACGGTAAACAGATACGCATCAGCAATGGTGAAACGCGCACCGCAGATCCACTGATCGTCTTTCAGTGAGTCATTAATGTACTGCATCTTTTTCTCAAGTAACGCACGTACGGTCGGTTTGTACTCTTCCGGAGTATCCGGGCGGAACAGCGGCGTAAAGCCTTTGTGCAGCTCGGTCGCGATGTAGTTAAGCCACTCAAGGGTTTTATAGCGAGAGATACTGCCTGTTGGTGTCAGCAGCTGACGATCAGGCACGTTGTCGGCCAGGTACTGCATAATCGCCACGCCTTCGGTCAGCAGCGTACCGTCATCCAGCAGCAGGGCCGGAACCTGCCCTTTTGGGTTAATCGCAAAAAAGTCATCCCCGTTTTCCAGGCGCTTTTTCATCAGGTCAACGCCGTCCAGCGTGAAATCCTTACCGCTCTCGCGAAGGGTGATATGCGAAGCAAGAGAGCAGGCGCCCGGTTTATAGAACAGTTTCATCGGTAACTCCTTTTTGCTGAGGTTCCCGCTATGTTAGTGCGCGTTCAGATAAAAAAAAAGCCGCTAATCAATTAGCGGCTTCTGTTCAGTCGTTTCCCGATGACATTACGCGTTCGCGGTGTTGGTCGCTTTAGCGGATTTGTCGTCGTCCTGCGTCATACGATTGAGTTTTGGTGCAGTGAGCAGCATCAGCACGGCAATTACGGCTGTCGCGATACCAATTTGCATGAACACGGTACCGTAGACGTTCAGGGAGACCAGCGGGTCGGTAACGTTGTCCGGTACCGCCATCAGGTTCGCAATCTTACCTGCAATGATGGCTGCGCCAGCGGTCGTCAGGAACCAGCTACCCATGATGAAGCCCATCAGACGCTGAGGGACCAGCTGTGCAACCATCGCCAGGCCCAGACCGGAGATCATCAGTTCACCGATGGATTGCAGCGCATAGCTCAGGATCAGCCAGTTAACAGACACGATACCCGCGTCGGTCGCGAATTTCGTCCCCAGCGGCAGCACCAGGAATGCGCCAGAGCACAGCACCATACCGATAGCGAACTTGTGCGGCATCGGCAGACGGTCGCCCATCTTGTTATAGATAGCAGCCAGAATCGGGCTACCAATCATGATCCAGAACGGGTTCAGTGCCTGGTACTGCTCCGGCTCGAACGCGATACCCAGGATGGAGTGCTCAACGTTGCGGATTGCGAAGAAGTTCAGGGACGTTGGCATCTGGCTGTACAGGACGAAGAAGATAATCGCTTCCAGCATCAGGATGAACGCCACAATCATCTTACGACGTGCCGCACCCTGCATCGCGAAGGCTTCTTTAGCGAAAATAATCACGATACCCAGCGCAACCACGGCCAGTACGGCACGTGCAATACCCTGGTTGTGCAGCAGCCAGGTCGCGACAGCGGCCAGGATCACAATGCCGACGATGGTTGCCAGCAGTTTGCCCATATGCACGGGTTCGAAGTCTGGTTTAGAACCATAATCTTTAACCCAGCTGCGACAGAACAGGAAGTTCACAACGGTGATCAGCATACCCACGAAGCTCAGCGCAAACGCTACGCTCCAGCCGAATTTCGCAGCCAGCCATGGGGTTGCCAGCATAGAGAAGAATGAACCGATGTTGATGGACATGTAGTACATGGTAAATGCACCGTCCAGACGCGGATCATCTTTGTTGTAGCAGGTAGAAAGCAGGGAGGACGGGTTAGCCTTAAAGAGGCCGTTACCTACCGCGATGGTAGCCATGCCCATGTATACCACGCCCGCATCGTGCCCGGACCATGCAACCAGACCATAGCCAATCGCCAGAACCACGGCGCCCAGCATAATGACACGTTTCGTACCGAGAACTTTATCGCCTAACCAGCCGCCGATGGCGACCAGGCCATAGACCAGAGCGCTGAAGGACGAGAACAGCGTGATGGAATCGGCTTCGGACATACCCAGTTGCTTAACCAGGTAAACGGCCATAATCCCTTGCAGGCCGTAGTAGCCAAAACGCTCCCATAATTCGATAGAGAAAATGAGATAGAACGCTTTAGGCTGTTTGAAAGCGTTAAGACTTACGCTCTCATCTGTTGGTTTATTGTTTGCAGTAGACACATATACCTCTTTTTTTACATCCCATATTAACGGGGGTGTTCATAGCGTGATGACCGTAGTCCATCCGCTTTATAGTTATATTGGGAGGGGAAACGGCGGGTAATGTTCACTATCCAGCCCCATCTGGCAATACGTTTGTAATAATCTGTTACATATAACTGTGGCGGTATAATCATCGGTTCACGCAAATGTTATGCAGCGTTAAATTTCATCCGTTGAGAATTGGTGGTTTTTTTCACTGTAAATGACCCTGATGAATGGCTGTATGGCGATATGTTCTGCTATTTTGGGTGAAAGGCAGTGATATAGCCCATATTCTGAAAAATGACTGGTCTTATATGCGGTGAGTAATGGATGAGATCTTGTCTGGCAAAGGCGTGGAGAGGGTTTTAACAACAAAAATCCAACATCAAGTTATCAGAGTGATCGCGATCACAGATGTATAGAAATTTTTGGTGATGAAAAAACTATTAACCTGTTTGAGTGTTAAATATCCGCAGAATCGACAACACTTTATGGACAATGAGAGGGAAAATTACGGCCAAGGGAGAAGATATCAGAGCCCTTGTTTAATCTAAGGGCTTGAACAGTAACAAGTGGATGTACCTTCAGGGATAGACTTTTTCTTTGTATTCACAGAGATCTTCGATAATGCAGGAGCCGCAGCGTGGCTTACGTGCAATACAGGTATAGCGCCCGTGAAGGATTAGCCAGTGATGGCAATCCACCTTAAATTCCGCAGGGACCACTTTTAATAGCTTTTCTTCCACCTCTTCCACGTTTTTACCCGGCGCGAACCGGGTGCGATTAGAAACGCGGAAGATGTGAGTGTCCACGGCGATCGTCGGCCAGCCAAACGCCGTGTTGAGCACGACATTTGCCGTTTTACGCCCGACGCCTGGCAACGCTTCCAGCGCTGCGCGATCTTCCGGGACTTCACCGCCGTGCTGCTCAAGCAGGATCCGGCAGGTCTTAATGACGTTTTCGGCCTTACTGTTAAACAGGCCGATGGTCTTGATATAGGATTTTACCCCTTCAACCCCCAGCTCCAGCATAGCCTGCGGCGTATTGGCGACAGGGTAGAGCAGGGCCGTGGCTTTGTTGACGCTCACGTCAGTGGCCTGCGCAGAGAGCAGCACCGCGATCAACAGTTCAAACG
Source organism: Enterobacter sp. 301B (assembly GCF_003850715.1). Lineage (NCBI taxonomy): Bacteria > Pseudomonadati > Pseudomonadota > Gammaproteobacteria > Enterobacterales > Enterobacteriaceae > Enterobacter > Enterobacter sp. 301B. The sequence goes on along the minus strand of NZ_PQTC01000001.1, from coordinate 344,947 downwards.
GCGAGTTAAAATTCAGCTCTGTCGTTGGATGAGGATTCTCATCGCGCAGGCGCGTCAGGATCGCAATGCGTTTCTCTTTATTCATACTGCTTTCTCGGGGATCCCTTCCTGTACGCTGCGTTCAGCGGCGCGGCGTTTACGTTTTTCATCAATCAGGTATTTTAACGCCAGCATCATTCCAAGGCCAATGAATGCGCCTGGCGGTAGCATGGCCAGCAGGAATGGGGTGTCCGTATGGAACACCTCGATACGCAGCGATTTCGCCCAGCCGCCAAGCAGCGCGTCCGCACCGTCGAAGAGCGTACCGTTGCCCAGAATTTCACGCAGAGAGCCGAGGACGAACATGGCGGCAGTCGCGCCCATGCCGATGGAAAACCCATCCAGCGCGGAAATTGCCGGGTTGTTTTTCACCGCGAAGGCTTCAGCGCGTCCCACGACAATACAGTTAGTCACGATAAGCGGAATGAAGATCCCGAGCGACTGGTACAGGCCAAATGCGTAGGCGTTAATCAGCATTTGCACGACGCTGACCACCGATGCAATGATCATGACATAAATCGGAATACGGATTTCCGATGGCGTCCAGCGGCGCAAAACAGAAATGGAGAAGTTGGTCAGGGTCAGCACCAGCGTGGTCGCCAGCCCCAGCCCGAGCGCGTTGGTGGCGGTAGACGTCACCGCCAGCAGCGGGCACAATCCCAACAGCTGTACCAATGCCGAGTTGTTCTTCCAGAGTCCCTGGACGATAACCTCTTTAACCTGGCTCATGGTCACTCCTCACAGGCGGAAAGATGATTGATCTGCGCGGGCAGCGTTTCGGCATACAGACCGGCGCGTTTGACGGCGTTGACGACCGCGCGGGGCGTAATCGTGGCGCCCGTGAACTGGTCAAACTCACCGCCATCTTTTTTCACCGCGAAAGCAGGATCGTCCTCGCCATGAATCATCTTACCGGCAAAGTGTAAAATCCAGTCGCTCAGGCGTGTTTCAATTTTGTCGCCAAGGCCCGGCGTTTCGTGATGTTCCGTCACGCGCGTACCCAGCACGGTGCCGGAAAAATCGCTGCCTACCAGCAGCTGAATTGCGCCAGAGTAACCGTCCGGCGCGGTGGCTTCCATGATGGCACCCACCGGGTTCTCGCCCTTACGGGCAATATAAACGCGGTGGCTTCCTTTACCGAGCTGCGGGGCCTGCACGACAAAGCAGCTTTTTTGCAGGTTATTATCATAGAAGTCTGATGGGATCACCTGATCGAACAACGCCTTTTGCTGCTTCATTGCCTGCTCTTCAATGGTGCTTTTCGTCAGTTCATTTACCAGCGCGGTCAGCCCGGTGAGGGCGGCGGCGAAGATAGCCAGCGTGACGCCGTGTTTTTGCATAGTCTTTAGCATGGCGTAACCCTTAGCGATGACCGTACACGCGTGGACGCGTGTAGTAGTCGATGAGCGGAACGGTGATGTTAGCCAGCAGTACGGCAAATGCCACGCCGTCCGGATAGCCACCAAAGCTGCGAATAAGCCAGACCAGCAAGCCCGCCAGCGCGCCGAAAATCAGACGACCTCGGTTGGTGGTAGAGGCGGTGACCGGATCGGTCAGAATAAAGAATGCCCCGAGCATGGTCGCGCCGGAGAGCAGATGGAGCTGCGGGCTGGCCAGTGACTCAGGTGAGATGACCCAGCCGAGCGTTGAACAGACGGCCAGCGTCACCAGGAAGCTCACCGGAATATGCCAGCGGATCGCTTTTTGTTGCAGCAGGAAGGCACCGCCCAACAGGTAGGCCAGATTGACCCACTGCCAGCCCGCACCCGCCAGTACGCCGCTGTAAATAGACGATTTCATCACCTGCTCGACGCTGTGGCCGGCACGCATGGAGGTTTTGAAGGTATCGAGCGGGGTGGCCTGGCTGATGCCATCCACGCCCATGCGAAGCGCGTTCATATCCGCGCCCATCGCGGTGTGGCCAGTAAAGATAACGTTCAGGGCATCCATAAAGCCGGGCACCGTGGCGGCGATCTCATGCGGCGGCAGCCAGCTGGTCATCTGTACCGGGAAGGAGATCAGTAGCACCACGTAACCAATCATTGCCGGGTTAAACGGGTTATGGCCCAGCCCACCGTACAGCTGCTTGGCGATGATCACCGCAAATACCGTTCCCAATACTACCATCCACCACGGGGCGAACGGGGGAATGCTGATGGCAAGCAACAGGCCGGTCAACAGGGCGGAGTTATCGCTCAGGATGCGAGTCACCTCCATTTTGCGCAGCTTCAGGATCGCTGCTTCCGCTGCGACGGCACTGGCGCAACCCAGAACTAACTGGAAAAGCGTACCCCAGCCGAAAAACCAACACTGTACGGCAATACCTGGCAACGCGGCCAGGCACACCAGCATCATAATACGCGATGTCTGGCGCTGGTTATGGGTATAAGGGGAACTTGCAATTCTGAAAACCATTTAATCCTCGTTAACGGCTTGCTGCGCGGCTTTCTTTGCCTGAACACGCGCAATCGCGGCGGCGACTGCGGCTTTGCGTGGATCGTCGTTGGCGGCCGCAGGCCGTTCGTCCTGCTGTGCCGCTTTTCGTGCTTTGGCACGGGCGATGGCCGCTTCAACGGCGGCTTTACGTGGGTCGACAGGCGCTTCACTCTCTTCGGCAGGCTGAAGCTGTGCCGCTTTACGTGCTTTGGCGCGGGCGATAGCGGCTTCAACGGCCGCCTTGCGCGGATCGGTCGCTTCCTGTTCAACCACCACTGTCTGCTGACCGGCTTTACGGGCTTTTGCCCTGGCGATAGCCGCTTCCACCGCCGCTTTACGCGGGTCTGTGTCGGTTTCCGGTTTGGCGTTTTGCGCCTTCTCCGCCTGACGTGCGCGCGCTTCGGCTTTACGCGCTTCGCGGGCGGCAATCGCTTCGCTATTGTCCGGCTTTTGGCCAGCCACGATCGCTACCGGCTGAGCGGCAGTCGCGTTCTTCTCCCGCACACGGGCGAGGGCAGCGTTAATCGCATCCTGATCTTTCGCCGCAGGCTGCACGGCAGCCTGCTTATGGCGTTCCTGACGGGCTTGTTTCTCGCGCTCCAGTCGCGCCTGGCGCGCTTCAAAGCGGGCCTTCGCCTCAGCGGCACGTTTTTCTTCCATGGAGATAGCGTAGATTTCGGCTTTCTCCTGACGGAAGTACTGCACCAGCGGAATATTGCTTGGGCAGACCCAGGCACAGGCACCGCATTCAATACAGTCAGCCAGGTTATGCGCCTGGGCTTTATCGTGCAGCTGGCCTTTGCTGTACCAGTACAACTGCTGCGGCAGCAAGTCTGCCGGACACGCATCCGCGCAGGCGCTACAGCGTATACAACCTTTCTCTTTCTGCGTTTCGCCCATCTCCGTTGGGGAAGGGGCGAGCAGGCAGTTGGTAATCTTCACCACTGGCACATCCAGCCACGGCAGGGTAAAGCCCATCAGCGGGCCGCCCATAATGACCATCTGCTCGCTCCCCGGGCAGAAGCCAGCCTGTTCCAGCAGATGATGCACCGGCGTACCCAGACGCGCCCAGACGTTGCCGGGACGGGAGACGGACTCGCCGGTCAGCGTGACGACGCGTTCGGTCAATGGCTCGCCGTCAATCACCGCACGTTTTACCGCGTAGGCAGTACCCACGTTTTGCATCAGCACGCCGATGTCGGACGAACGGCCCCCGTGGGTGACCTGTTTTCCGGTCAGGATCTGCGTCAGCTGCTTCGCCCCGCCGGACGGGTATTTGGTCGGGATCACGCGCAGGGCGATATCATGGCTGTCCGCTAGTACCGCACGCAGCATCGAAATGGCCTGCGGTTTATTGTCTTCAATACCGATCAGCACTTCGCGGGGTTGCAGGATATGCGCAAGAATGCGAATACCTTCCACCACCTGCGCGGCACAGTCCTGCATCAGACGATCATCGGCGGTGATGTACGGTTCGCACTCGGCGGCGTTAATAATCAGCGTTTCGATTTTATCGCCGCCGCCGTGAAGTTTGGCGCCGGTCGGGAAGCCAGCGCCTCCAAGACCTGCTACGCCAAACTGATGAATGCGTTCAATCAGCGCTTCACGGCTGCGGGAACGGTAGTCGCTCCAGCCGTCACGATCGATCCAGAGATCTTCCCCGTCGGCTTCAATGATGACGCTCAGCTCAGACAACGCCGAGGGATGGGCAACGGTATGGGGGGCAACAGCCACCACCTTGCCCGAAGTCGGGGCATGTATCGGCAACATACGTCCACGACCAAAGGTCAGCGGCTGGCCGCGAAGGACGGTATCGCCTTCTTTCACGCACAGCTCGCCTTCCGCGCCGATGTGCTGTTTCAATGGCATCACGTAGCGGGTCGCCAGCGGAATTTGACGCAGCGGCGTACCGTTTGACTGGGTTTTCATTTCCGGGGGATGGATACCGCCGTCGAAGTCCCAGATCTTCTCTTTTCTGAAAGCAGAAAATAACTTAAGCATGTTGTTCCACAGGAATATTGCGAACCGGAATGGTCTGAAGATCCCATTTCCAGCTTTCGGTCGTCGTTTCAACCGGGCGGAGTTCTATACACTGCGTCGGGCAGGGGGCTACGCAGAGGTTACAGCCGGTGCACAGGTCCGCCACAACGGTGTGCATGGCGCGGGTTGCGCCTACAATGGCGTCGACAGGGCACGCCTGAATACATTTGGTGCAGCCGATGCAGTTGGCTTCGTCGATAACAGCAAGGGCACGAACGGGCTCCTGCGCCTGTTCATCGCCGTCGACAGGCTGCGGATCGACATTCAGCAGGGCAGCTATTTTAAGCATGACCGCTTCGCCACCCGGCGCGCAGCGGTTGATCTTTTCTCCCTGCACGCCCACCGCCTCAGCGTAAGGACGGCAGCCAGGGTAGCCGCACTGCCCACACTGGCTCTGCGGCAAAAGCTCATCAATTTTTTCAACCACCGGATCGTCCTCTACCGCAAACCGGCGGGAGGCATAACCCAGAATGATGCCAAAGACGAGTCCCAGTACGCTGATGGACGCGATGGCAATCCAGATAGCACTCATTACAACTTCACCAGACCACTAAAGCCCATAAAGGCCAGAGACATTAAACCTGCGGTCACCAGAGCGATGGCGTTACCGCGAAACGGCGCGGGAATATCCGCCGCTGCCAGACGCTCGCGAATCGACGCGAACAGGACCATAACAAAAGAGAAACCGACCGCCGCGGAAAAACCGTACAGCGCCGACTGCATGAAATTATGCCCAAGGTTGATGTTGAGCAGCGCCACGCCCAGCACAGCACAGTTGGTGGTGATGAGGGGCAGAAAAATACCCAACAGGCGATACAGGGCAGGGCTGGTTTTACGCACTACCATTTCGGTAAATTGCACCACCACCGCAATGACCAGAATAAAGGACAAGGTGCGCAGGTAGAGCATGTCCAGCGGGATCAGGATCCAGGTATCAATCAGCCATGCGCAAATGGAGGCCATCGTCATCACGAAGGTGGTGGCCAGCCCCATGCCCATTGCCGTCTCCAGCTTTTTGGAGACCCCCATAAACGGGCACAGGCCAAGGAACTTCACCAGTACGAAGTTATTAACCAGCACAGTTCCGACAAAGAGCAGTAAGTAATCGGTCATTATTTAGCCTGAAATAAAAGAGCCGCCTATTATCGGATAAACGACAACAGGCCACAACAGGTTAACTGTAAGGTTATTACGGGTTAACGAAGGTCTTCTTAACGCGCGTCGAACGCTTGAAATAAGGGACCAGAAGTGCCGTCGCCAGTAGCGGAAACAGTAACTGGCGAACCGCCAGCGCATCAGACACAGGCGAAAAAGCGAACGCTTTGACGGCAAGCAGCACGGAGACCAGCAGCCAGATAATGTAATGTTTCGGCACGCTTTTGCGGCGTTTGAAGAAGGCGATGGTCAGCCAAAGCGTGTAGTACCACATCGCGATTGCGAAAACGAACGACACAAACCACGTCGCAATATTGAGCGCGCTCTGAGACATCAGTGTCTGGATAGCATGAGGAGTAACCAGTGCAGTGGTGTAAAGCAACAGCGCCAGCGAAGCGCTTAATAAAGCCACCAGCAGCCATGCCAGCGGGGCGATTAACCAGCCCCCAATTCTCTCTCCAGGCAATGCGGTCATACGCTCTCCCATAGTCTGCGCGAAATGTTATACAGAAATTTGCAGGGCGGAGAGTATATAACATTTCACGCCGAAGGCTACTTTCTTATACAACGTAACGCCAGACAGATTTAGGTACTTCCCCCACGTTGAACAGACGACCGCCAGAGACGAGTTCGGCGCGACGATGGTCAGCAGCGCGGTACATATTGATGATGTCCTGATTATCCGACAGCGTGTAGTTCAGATGGTCAAACAGTTTTTCCAGGCTTTCAAGGGAATTGATCTTGCGAAATTTTAATAAATAGTCCTGAACTGTCATATTAATAAGTTTCCATATAAAAGGGTAATACCCATAAAGGTAATGCGTTCGAATAATAAACGGATTAATAAAGACGTAAACTGTCCACTCGGGTAACGCGACGAAATTAGGAGTTTTCTTTGCGAAGAATCAGGCATCAGCAGATGCCTGGAAGAGAAGGGTAACCCCGTTCATTACGGCTGGCAATACGTTCCATGACGTAATGTGTCACGCTTTATGACGATGCGGCTTACTTTTGTTGAGCAACAGTAACAGGCTCCGGCGGCTGGTAGTTATCGATATGGCTGGCAATGCCGAGCAACACGACTGAAACGCCAAGGACAATCCATCCCGCTAATTCAATGATTCGATTAATTATTGATGACATATTTTGTGTTTGTAATTTATCCATAAATACAGATTACAAATGTTACAGCGGCCTTTTCGACAGAGCAAGCGCTTTGGGAACGATTCCCGGGCCCCATATACACACTTTAATGCGAGGTAACAAAAAAAGCTGTCGCGAGATGCTATTTTAACTCACAGGGCACATTATTAATCTGTGCGTTAAGCACAAGGCCAGTGATAAATAAGCGCACAGCGAGGGGGCATACGATGAGTGAAAACATCCGCGTCGGTCTTATTGGCTACGGGTACGCAAGCAAAACCTTTCATGCGCCGCTGGTTGCCGGCACGCCGGGAATGGAACTGGCGGCTATCACAAGCAGCGATGAAACCAAAGTCCATGCCGACTGGCCAGCCGTGCCGGTGGTAACGGAGCCTAAGCATCTGTTTAACGATCCTAATATTGACCTTATTGTCATTCCCACCCCTAACGACACCCATTTCCCCCTGGCGAAAGCGGCGCTGGAGGCTGGCAAACATGTCGTTGTCGATAAGCCTTTTACCGTGACGTTGTCACAGGCGCGCGAGCTGGATGCGCTGGCGCGAAGCCTGGGTCGGTTATTGTCGGTCTTTCACAACCGGCGCTGGGATAGTGATTTCCTGACGATCAAAGCGCTGATAAACGAAGGCACGCTCGGCGAAATTGCTTTTTTTGAGTCTCACTTCGATCGTTATCGTCCGCAGGTGCGAGATCGCTGGCGCGAGCAGGCGGGACCGGGCAGCGGCATCTGGTATGACTTAGCGCCGCATCTTCTCGATCAGGCCGTTCATCTGTTTGGTCTGCCCGTAAGCATGACGGTCGATTTAGCGCAGCTCAGGCCGGGGGCGCAGACCACCGACTATTTCCACGCCGTTTTGAGTTATCCGCAGCGGCGCATTGTGCTGCACGGGACAATGCTTGCGGCGGCGGAATCGGCCCGTTATATCCTTCACGGGGCGCGCGGCAGCTATGTGAAGTTCGGCCTGGATCCGCAGGAAGAGCGCCTCAAAAATGGCGAACGCTTACCGCAGGAGGACTGGGGCTACGACATGCGGGACGGGGTGGTGACGCGTGCGGAGGGTGAGGTACTGGTTGAAGAGACGGTGTTGACCCAGCCTGGGAACTATCCGGCGTATTACGCCGCAATTCGTGACGCGCTGAACGGTTCAGGTGAAAATCCGGTTCCGGCGAGCCAGGCAATCCAGATTATGGAGCTCATCGAGCTGGGGATCGAATCTGCCAAACATCGCGCAACGCTCTGTCTGGCATAAGTGCCAAACGCTTTCGTAGGCCGGGTAAGCGCAGCGCCACCCGGCAGTAAAGAGGACTACTGAGCAACTTTATCGCGCAGCGCCTGTTTCTCTTCAGGCGTCAGGAAGGCGATCTCCAGCCCGTTGATTTGCGCCTGACGGATCTGCTCGCGGCTCAGCCCGGCCTGCGGCGCGGCGATGTTGTATTCGTGAATAATATCCACGCCCTGAACCGCCGGATCGTCCGTGTTCAGTGAAGCCAGCACCCCGTGTTCAAGGAAGGTTTTCAGCGGGTGTTGCGCCAGCGACGCCACTGTACTGGTCTGAATATTGGAGGTCAGGCAGGATTCGATTCCAATACGTTGTTCGGCGAGGAAATCCATCAGCGCGCGATCTTCAATGGCTTTCACACCGTGACCAATACGTTCCGCACCCAGTTCACGAATGGCCTGCCAGATGCTTTCCGGCCCCGCGGCTTCGCCAGCATGAACGGTAATATGCCATCCTGCATCACGTGCGCGGTTGAAATGTGACAGGAACAGGCTGCCCGGGAAGCCCAACTCATCACCGGCCAGGTCGATGGCGGTGATCTGGTCGCGATGCGCCAGTAACGCTTCCAGCTCCTGAAGACAGGCCGCTTCACCGAAGGTACGGCTCATAATGCCGATCAAACGCGCCTGAACGTCAAAGGTTTTGCAACCTTCACGCACGCCCTCAATGACCGCTTCAACCACGCCCGCTACGGGGAGACTGTGGGTCATCGCCATATAACCCGGAGAGAAACGCAGTTCGACATAGTGCAGGCCGTTGCGAGCGGCATCTTCGATGTTTTCAAAGGCGACACGGCGACAGGCATCGAGCGAGGCCAGCATTTTCACGCCCCAGTCAAGCTTGCTCAGAAAACTTACCAGATCCGGCTCGTTCGACGTCACCTGGACATGGGGGATCAGGGTTTCAAGCGTTTCGGCAGGAAGCGTTAAATTGAACTGGCGACCAAGATCGAGAATAGTTTGGGCACGAATGTTCCCGTCGAGGTGGCGGTGAATATCAGTTAAAGGCAGGCGTGTATCAATCATGGTCGCACTCTTTGCTGGTTAAAGTGCGCCATATTATAAAAACAAAACGGGGGAAAAAGCTATTTGCGCAAGGGAATATTCCGTTGCGCAAATTATTTACAGCAGACTGTTGATGCCAGCGATAAGGCGCTGAACGCCCTGTTCAAGCTTACTACGCGGACAACCAGCGTTCAGTCGCACATAGCCTTTTCCTTCATCCCCATAAGTATATCCCGGCATGATGGCCACTTTTTGCTGTTCAATCAGCACGTTTTGCAGCGTATTGTCATCAATACCGAGTGGGCTGAGATCAATCCAGGCCAGATAGGTGGCCTCTGGCGGTTGCCAGTTGAGTGTCGGAAATGCAGCATTCAGTTCGTCAGCAATGTAGCGCAGGTTTTCTTCGAGATAGGTCCGCAGCGCGTCCAGCCAGGGTTCGCCCTGCCGGTAAGCAGCAATGTGCGCGGTCAGCGCCAGCACGGAAGGGGAAGAGAGTCCGTCCCGCCCTTTTAATGCATTCAGATAGGCGTTACGGCTGTCGTCATCGGCGATAAGCCCCCAGGCGCCCGTCAGTGCCGGAATATTGAAGCTTTTGGAACCCGAGGTCAGCAGCGCCCATTTACCGCGTGCAACCTCATTCCACGGGGTATGGCGATGCGTGCCCCATACCATGTCCATATGAATTTCGTCGCTGATTACCGCCACATCATGACGGCTGCAAAGCGTTGCAATAGTGGCCAGCTCTTCCCGCGTCCAGACTTTGCCGGTTGGATTTTGCGGGCTACACAGCAGCAGAACCGTGTTTTCCGGTTTTGCCAGCGCCGCTTCCAGCGCGGCCATATTGCCGTCCCAGCCACGCGCCGTTTTCTGCATCGGCACGGAAACAACGGTACGCTGGTTGCCTTCAATGGCTTTATAAAAGGCATCGTAAGCCGGGGTATGAACCACCACGCCGTCGCCAGGCGCGGACCATATGCGGATCAGCTCCGAGACCATATAAATGACCGACGGCCCATACACTACGGTTTCGGTATCAATCTGACTGTTAAAGCGTTGCCGGAACCAGTGCGCCACGGCAGCCAGAAATTCGTCATTTTTCCAGCGGCTGTAGCCAAACACGCCGTGGTTGATGCGCTGGTGCAGCGCATCGGTAATACAGGGAGCGGTGGCGAAATCCATATCAGAGATGGTAAAGGGCAGCAGGTCGGCAGCCCCAAAACGGTCAGCGACATAATCCCACTGGGTACACCAGGTGCCGTGTCGATCCACGACGGTAGAAAAATCAAACATGACGGTGCTCCGTAAAGTAAAACCCCCTCATGACGAGGGGGGCGAGGCATCAGGCTTCGACGGTTCGCATCAGGGTTGCCAGCTCATCCTTCACTGACTGTACCTGCGGGCCAATGACGACCTGCAAATTGTGTTGATTTAACTGTACCACGCCGATAGCCCGGTTAGCTTTAAGTGCGTTGGTATCCACTTTGGACATGTCCGCCACCGACAAACGCAGGCGGGTGATGCAGTTATCCAGAGAGGTAATGTTATCCGCACCGCCCAGCGCCGCCAGAATAGCCGGCGTGTTATATCCGGATTTCCCAACGGTACCGGCCACTGCCTGTTCAACGCTGGTGGCCGTATCGGTATCGCGGCCAGGCGTTTTCAGGTTAAAGCGGGTGATGGCGAAGCGGAAGATCCCGTAGTAAACCGCGAACCAGATGGCGGCCACAACCGGCACCAGGTACCACTTGGTGGACAGGCCGTGCAGGATACCGAATACCACGAAGTCAATCACGTTACCGTCAGTGTTACCGATGGTTACACCGAGCACAGCCATCACGGTGAAGCCCAGGCCTGTCAGTACGGCGTGGATGAGGTATAACACCGGTGCCACGAACAGGAACAGGAACTCGATAGGTTCTGTCGTACCGCCCACCACGCAGGCAATAACGCCGGAGATCAGCAGGCCTTTAATTTTATGACGATTTTCCGGGCGGGCGCAGTGGTACATCGCCAGCGCAGCGCCCGGCAGGCCGCCGAGGAAGGCAGGCATTTTCCCCTGAGAGAGGAAACGCGTCGCACTTTCAGAGAAGCCGTGCGTGGTCGGGCAGCTCAGCTGGGCCTGGAAGATGGTCAGCGCGCCGCTAACGGAATGACCGCAAACGTCCATAGTGCCGCCTGCTTCAGTAAAACGGATCAGGGCAACCAGGATGTGCTGTAAACCAAATGGCAGCAGCAGACGTTCACCCGTACCGAAAATCATCGGGCCGAAATCACCCGCGCCGTTGATAATGCGGCCAATACCGGTGATCCCCATGGCAAAAACCGGCCATATCAGAGGGATGATCAGACCAAACAGACCCATCACAACCAGCGTAATGATTGGCACAAAGCGGGTGCCGCCGAAGAAGGCCAGCGCATCGGGCAGGCGGATGTTATGAAAGCGCTCGTGCAGCATCCAGATGATCACTCCCGCGATCACGGCTCCAAGGATCCCGGTATCGATGGACTGAATTCCAATCACGCTCTGAATGTTATTGGCTTTCAGTACCGCCGCGTCGGTCGTGGGCAGGATCCCTTTGGCGGTCAGCCAGAAGTTAACCGCAAGGTTCATGACCGCATAGCCAACGAAGCCCGCAAACGCCGCCACGCCTTTGTTTTCGCGCGCCAGACCCAGAGGAATGGCGATACAGAACATTACCGGCAGGAAGCTAAAGGCAAAAGAGCCGACCTTGCTCATCCAGATGAAGATAGCCTGAAGTACCGGATTTCCGAGGAAAGGGATTAGAGTAATGACGTCATGGCTGCTTAACGAGCTGCCGATCCCCAGCATGATCCCGCAAAAAGAGAGAAGCGCCACGGGCAGCATAAAGGTTTTGCCCAGTTGCTGGAAAAACTCCCACAGCGATATTTTTTGTGCTGCTTTCGTCGTCATAAAACGACTCCTTAAATGGTAGAAAGAGATTTAACGACCGCGATGGGGCGAGAAGATAAAACGTTTTATCAAACTTTAGTGCGCGCTAAATCACATTCTCAGGCTTTTACTGGTAGTATAAAGATAACGTATTGATAAAACGTTTTAGCGATCTCATTATCAAGGAGTCACGCCACCACATGGCTGTAGCGAAAAAGATCACCATCAACGATGTCGCGCTGGCGGCGGGGGTTTCCGTCAGCACCGTTTCGCTGGTATTGAGCGGGAAGGGGCGCATCTCTCCTGCTACGGGTCAGCGCGTCAACGAGGCCGTTGAGCAACTGGGCTTTGTGCGTAATCGCCAGGCGTCGGCGCTGCGCGGTGGGCAAAGCGGGGTGATAGGGCTGATTGTTCGCGACCTCGCGTCGCCGTTTTATGCAGAACTGACCGCCGGGCTTACCGAGGCGCTTGAAGCGCAGGGGCGAATGGTTTTCCTGCTCCACGGTGGGCGCGAACCGGAGCAGCTGCTCTCCAGGCTGGATATGCTGCTGACGCAAGGGGTGGATGGGGTGATCGTGGCCGGCGCGTCCGGTGTGGGCAGTGAATTGTGTGAGCGCGCGGCGCAGAAAGGCGTACCGCTGGTGGTTGCGTCACGCGCCAGCTATCTCGACGAAGCCGATACCCTTCGGCCGGATAACATGCAGGCCGCGCAAATGCTGACCGAGCATCTTATTCATCGCGGCCATCAGCGCATCGCCTGGCTCGGCGGTAAAAGCTCGTCCCTGACGCGTGCCGAGCGGGTGGGCGGTTACTGCTCCACGCTCATCAAATCCGGCTTGCCGTTTCACAGCGAATGGGTGGTGGAGTGTGAATCCAGCCAGAAAAAAGCCGCCGAAGCCATCGGCACGTTGCTTCGCAACAGCCCGACAATCAGCGCGGTGATTTGCTATAACGATGTGATTGCGATGGGGGCGTGGTTCGGCTTGATCCGCGCCGGACGCCAGAGCGGTGAGGGCGGGGTAGAAACGTTCTTCGGCCATCAGGTAGCGCTGGGGGCATTTGCGGATGTCGGTGAAAATGCGCTAGACGATCTCCCCATCGTCTGGGCGACGACGCCGGCTCGTGAAATGGGGTACACCCTGGCAGACCGAATTATGCAGCGTATTGAAAATACGGACGTGCAGGCCGGCCATCAGATTGTGGCGGCGCGGTTAGTGACGGTGAAGTAATCTCTGCTGCACATCGCCCGGCAATAAAAAACCCCTCATGCGAGGGGTTTTTCGTTTACTGCTGCGGTACTGCTGGCGGCGCTGCCGGTTCAGCCGGTGCCGGAATGCCCAGCGTCGGCATACCAAACATGCCGACAAAATCTTCCAGCGGCATTTTGTCGCCGTTGAGCGTTACCTGGCCATTAGCATATTGCAGGCTGGTGGAAATGGTGTTGTCTTCCACCTTCGTGATGCGGAACATCTGGCCCATCGCCGCCAGGCCTTTCACCTGTTGGTTTGCCAGTTTACCTGCATCTTCTTCACCATACCCTTCGAGTTTCGCAATCTGCGTCATGAACTCGGTTGCCATATCCATCGGGATGGTCAGCTTGCTGTCGAGCGATTTCACGCTGCGGTCAACTTCCTGCGCCAGGGTCTGCGGCTCGCCGGTCGCGGCCGCCGGATCCTTCAGGAACAGCGACAGGTTGAAGTTGGTTTCGCCTTTGTCGTTTTTCCAGCTCAGTGGCGCAACGGTAATTACCGGCTCGCCTTTCAGCAGGATCGGCAGGTTATTAAACAGCACGGCCATCGCCTGCTGCTGGTACGCCTGCGGGTTCTGTTGCAGGGCGGCATCGGTCAGCAGAGCCTGACTCTCTTTGCTGTATTTCTGGCTAAATTCGTGCCATGCCTGACCGTCAATGTTGCCAATTTTCAGTGACAGCTTGCCGGTACCCAGGTCCTGATTCTGTACTTTCAGGCTTTTCAGGCTGTAATCCAGCTGGGTGTTGATGCTTTTACCGTCTTTGGAAACGTCAGACTTGCCGTCCAGATCCATGCCTTCCAGCACTGCCATCTCTTTACCTTCAATCGCAATGGCGATCTTATCGAGGCTCAGCTTCTGATCGCCAATACGCTCGTCAAAATCGGTCATACGGCTATTGCCGCTGGCTTTCAGGTTGTTGAAGGTAAGCTGGACCTTCTGGTTATATTCATTGACTGAATTCACCAGGCCGCTGGCGGCATCGCCGGTCAGAGAGACATTCTTGCCGTCGCGATCGGCATCAAGCTGGAAATTACCGCCGCTGAAGGCGACTTTATCGGTGCCTTGTTCGTAATTCAGCGCTTTCAGGTCGATGTCGGAACGCGTATCACCGGCATAGCTGATGCGGGTATTGATCTCGAACGGCGACTCATTTTTCGCCATATCGAAAATTGGCTTCGTCACCTCGTTATTTACCAGTACGGTTCTGGCGGATGCCATAGAGGGGATCAGGTTAAACTTTTTCAACTGTGCCAGCGGGAACGGACCGTGGCTGACCACTTCATCCAGTACCACGCTCTGGCCCGGTTTCAGCCAGGCGTTCTGATTGCCCGCTACCGGCTTCACCACCACCTGCATATGGCTGGTAAAGACGCCACGCTGGTAGTTCTGGTAGCTCAGCTCCAGACCTGCTTCAGGCGCGCTGCGCTTAATTTCGCTGTTTGCCTGTGCCATCATCTCTGCCAGACGGCTTTCCAGCTGTTTCCCGGTATACCAGGAAGCACCCGTCCAGATCACGCCTAAAGCAACAATCACTCCTACCGCTACGACCGATTTTTTCATTGCGATTATCCCTAAAATGAAACCAGGCGGTTAAAACCGCCTAGTGTTACAACGCCTGTTACTAGCTTAGCAAGAGTTGTTAAAAAATTCAGTAAGTCCCTAAAGCTTATTAAAAACGCGCGCCAGGCGACCAGTGCCGCTCACGAAGACAGGCGACTCGTTTGCCGGGACAAAAGCGGACTCCCCCGGTTTAAGCAGCAGACGCTCGCTACCGTTATGCAACGTCGCTTCGCCTTCCACACAGAACAGGATCGCGGCGCTCTCCTGTGCAATGGCGGTTTCGTCTGCGCTGAGGTCATGCAGGGAGAAGGCAAAATCGTCAACCGGAATCGGGAAGTCCAGTTCTGCGCCGTTTTTCACCGGCTGAGTAAGCAGCTCCGCAGCAGGTTTCGCCACGAACTTCACGTTGGCAACCAGCTCAGGGATGTCGATGTATTTTGGCGTCAGGCCCGCGCGCAGTACGTTATCGGAGTTAGCCATCACCTCCAGTGCCACGCCATTCAGGTAGGCGTGCGGGGTTTCAGCGAACAGGAACATTGCTTCGCCCGGGTTGAGCTTCACCACGTTCAGCAGCAGCGGAGAGAAGAGGCCGCTGTCGTCCGGATAAAACGCGGAAATTACGCGAATGGTGTCCCATGGCTCACCCTGCTGGTCGTTCAGCGCGGCTTTCAGCACCGCCAGCGCGTGGGATTTTTCCTCGCCCTGCATATTCAACAGGCTGGCAAACAGCGCGCTCAGGGCTTCTGCGTTCGGGTTTTCCAGGAAGTGGGCGATCGCGTTGTGAGCCCCAGCGACCGGTTGCAGCAGGGAGATGATCTCGGAAAACTCGCGGAAGGCATTCATCGCCAGGAAAGGGGTAAGGGCGAAAACCAGTTCCGGCTTGTGGTTAGGATCTTTGTAGTTACGCTCTGCGGCGTCTAACGGAATACCGGCGGCATTTTCTTTGGCAAAGCCCAGCTCAGAGGCTTTTTTGTTCGGGTGAACCTGAATGGAGAGCGGCTGGTCGGCGCACAATACCTTGAACAGAAAAGGCAGCTCACCAAAACGATTCGCCACTTTATCGCCGAGCAGCGCGGCTTTGTCGGCATCGATGACATCACGCAGGCTGCGCACCTGGCCGCTGGCATCTTCAATTTTTGAGCTGCTCTTCGGGTGCGCGCCCATCCACAGCTCTGCCATCGGCAGGTTGTCCGGGTTGGCGATACCGTAGAGATCCGTTAACGCAGTTTTACTTCCCCAGGCGTAGTTTTGCACTGAGTTGATGAGTTTTTGCATTATCAAGCCCTGATTCATATGTGGAATTAACTTCGCGTATTAAAGCAATAAACCGAATGGAAGTAACCTGCGGATGTAAAAAGTCGTACTAGTCTCAGTTTTTGTTAAAAAATTGTGTAGGATAAGCTGACTCGCTTTTAAGCCGGGCAGCGGAACATCTGCCCTGAATAAACAGACCGAAGCAGTAAGTGAGAGAACAATGTCGAATAAACCCTTCCATTATCAGGATCCTTTCCCCCTCAGTCAGGATCGGACCGAGTATTACCTGTTAACCCGCGATTACGTTTCTGTCTCTGAGTTTGAAGGGCAGGAGATCCTCAAAGTTGACCCGCAGGCGCTGACGCTGCTGGCGCAGCAAGCCTTCCACGATGCTTCCTTTATGCTCCGTCCGGCGCATCAGCAGCAGGTTGCCGATATTCTGAGCGACCCGGAAGCCAGCGAGAACGACAAGTACGTTGCCCTGCAATTCCTGCGTAACTCTGATATCGCGGCGAAAGGCATTCTGCCGACCTGCCAGGACACCGGCACGGCGATTATCACCGGTAAAAAAGGCCAGCGCGTCTGGACCGGCGGCGGTGACGAAGCGGCGCTGGCGCGCGGCGTCTACAATACCTACACCGAAGATAACCTGCGCTATTCGCAAAACGCGGCGCTGGATATGTACAAAGAGGTGAACACCGGCACCAACCTGCCTGCGCAGATTGACCTCTATAGTGTCGACGGTGACGAGTACAAATTCCTCTGCATCGCCAAAGGCGGCGGTTCAGCCAACAAAACCTATCTTTACCAGGAAACCAAAGCGCTGCTTACCCCGGGCAAGCTGAAGAACTATCTGGTTGAGAAGATGCGCACCCTTGGCACTGCGGCCTGCCCGCCGTACCATATCGCGTTTGTGATTGGCGGTACGTCTGCTGAAAGCACCCTGAAAACCGTTAAGCTGGCCTCAACCAAATACTACGATGGCCTGCCAACGGAAGGTAACGAACATGGTCAGGCGTTCCGCGACGTGCAGCTTGAGCAGGAATTGCTGGCCGAAGCGCAGAATCTGGGGCTGGGCGCGCAGTTTGGCGGCAAATACTTCGCGCATGACATTCGCGTGATCCGCCTCCCGCGCCACGGTGCATCCTGTCCAGTGGGGATGGGCGTGTCGTGCTCTGCGGATCGTAACATCAAAGCGAAGATCAACCGCGACGGCATCTGGATCGAAAAGCTGGAGAACAACCCGGGCAAATACATCCCTGAAGAACTGCGTAAAGCGGGTGAGGGCGAAGCGGTACGCGTTGACCTGAATCGTCCGATGAAGGAGATCCTGGCGCAGCTTTCGCAGTATCCGGTTTCAACGCGCCTTTCCCTGAACGGGACGATTATCGTGGGCCGCGACATCGCCCATGCGAAGCTGAAAGAGCGCCTGGACAACGGTGAAGGGCTGCCGCAGTACATTAAAGATCACCCGATCTACTACGCAGGCCCGGCAAAAACGCCTGATGGGTATGCTTCCGGCTCGTTAGGCCCAACCACGGCGGGCCGTATGGACTCCTACGTCGACCAGTTGCAGGCCAACGGTGGCAGCATGATCATGCTGGCGAAAGGCAACCGCAGCCAGCAGGTGACGGACGCGTGCCACAAGCACGGCGGCTTCTACCTCGGCAGCATCGGCGGCCCGGCAGCGGTGCTGGCACAGGGCAGTATCAAGAGCCTGGAGTGCGTGGAGTACCCGGAACTGGGTATGGAAGCGATCTGGAAAATTGAAGTGGAAGACTTCCCGGCGTTCATTCTTGTGGATGACAAAGGTAACGACTTCTTCAAACAGATCCAGTCTTCCCAGTGTTCGGCGTGTGTGAAGTAATTCTGTAAATTGCCGGGTGGCGCTGACGCTTACCCGGCCTACATTCTCGTAGGTCGGGTAAGGCGCAGCCGCCACCCGACATCAAAAAGAGCGCACAAAGCGCCATAACGTTTCTCAGAAGTCATCAATACTTATCTCTTAAGCATGTGAGCAATCCCATCTTTGTTATCAAGGAGTAAGTAATGACAATGCATCGCCGCGAGAAAGACTCCATGGGCGCCATCGACGTCCCGGCCGACAAGCTATGGGGCGCGCAAACCCAGCGTTCGCTGGAGCATTTCCGCATTTCGACAGAGAAAATGCCCGTCTCGCTAATCCAGGCGCTGGCGTTGACCAAACGTGCTGCCGCCAAAGTTAATCAGGATCTGGGCCTGCTGGATGCCGATAAAGCCTCCGCCATCATCAATGCCGCCGACGAAGTGCTGGCGGGCAAACATCCCGACGAATTCCCCCTTGCCATCTGGCAGACCGGCTCAGGCACCCAGAGCAACATGAACATGAACGAGGTGCTGGCGAACCGCGCAAGCGAGCTGCTTGGCGGCGTGCGCGGCATGGAGCGGAAGGTTCACCCGAACGATGACGTGAATAAAAGCCAGAGTTCCAACGACGTGTTCCCGACGGCCATGCACGTGGCGGCCGTCATCGCTATCCGCGAGCAGCTTATCCCGCAACTCAACGTGCTCAAATCTACGCTTAACGAGAAAGCGCAGGCTTTCAGCGACATTGTAAAAATTGGTCGTACGCACCTGCAGGACGCCACGCCGCTGACGCTTGGCCAGGAGATCTCCGGCTGGGTGGCGATGCTGGAGCACAATCTTAAGCATATAGACAACAGCCTGCCGCATCTGGCGGAGCTGGCGCTCGGCGGAACGGCGGTTGGCACCGGGTTAAACACCCATCCCGAGTACGCGGTGCGCGTGGCCGAAGAGCTGGCGAAGATCACCGGGCAGCCGTTTGTTACCGCCCCGAATAAATTCGAAGCGCTGGCGACCTGTGATGCGCTGGTCCATACCCATGGCGCGCTGAAAGGGCTGGCAGCCTCGCTGATGAAAATCGCCAACGACGTGCGCTGGCTGGCCTCCGGCCCGCGCTGCGGCATCGGCGAAATCAGCATTCCGGAAAACGAGCCGGGTAGCTCCATTATGCCGGGTAAAGTAAACCCGACGCAGTGCGAAGCCATGACCATGCTGTGCTGTCAGGTGATGGGTAATGACGTTGCGGTCAACATGGGCGGCGCGTCGGGTAACTTCGAGCTTAACGTCTATCGCCCGATGGTGATCCACAACGTACTGCAATCGATTCGTCTGCTGGCCGATGGCATGGAGAGCTTTAACGAGCACTGCGCGGTGGGCATTGAGCCTAATCGCGAGCGAATCAGCCAGCTGCTGAATGAGTCCCTGATGCTGGTCACGGCGCTAAACACCCATATTGGTTATGACAAAGCGGCCGAAATCGCTAAAAAAGCGCACAAAGAGGGGCTTACCCTGAAAGCCTCTGCGCTGGCGCTGGGCTACCTGACGGACGCCGAGTTTGATGCCTGGGTCCGCCCGGAAGCGATGGTGGGCAGCATCAGGTAATCACTGCGCCACATACAGGTGCAGCCGCGGGATAATCAGCTGTAGCGGCTGTGCCTGGGGTTTATAGCGATGCTGAACGTTTTCAGCATCGTAGTTTAGCAGTTCTCCGATATCCGGCACCACCGCACCCTGATCGGCATCGTAGAGCGCAATCAGCGGTGTCGGGCAGGCGTATTGCACCTGCTTTTGCTGTCCGGCATACCAGACACGAGCGATAGGCTGCACCTTCACCGGACGCTTTATTTTAAGACGGGTATCAGCCGGCAGGGAGGCAATGCTGTGGTACTCCTGCTCCAGCCGTTCAATCCACTGTTCCCGCGACCACGGGGCGACCGTTCGCGGCGATTTCAGACTTTTCTCCAGCTGAGCCAGGATCTCGTCGCGCGTGAAGTTTTTAATGATGTGCTTGTTGGCCCAGCCGAAGCGCAGCGTGGCGGGGTGGCGCAGTACCGTCAGCGTGCGGTAAGCATTCAGGGTGATCAGCCCCGGAAGCTGGCGATGCACCCATTCAAAACGGGCAGCCGGTGCCAGCCCGGACTCAACGGTCACGATTTTCTCGAAGGCGGCTTTCAGCGTATTAATATGCGTAATTTGCGCCTCAATGGCTTCACGCGTTGCGGTATCCGTTTGCAGACAGATGACGCCGGGCAGGCGAACGGCGGCCTTACTGCTGCGATTTTCGGACTGCTGCTGGATGAAAAGGCGGCGATAGTGCTGCAACGTCAGTTCCAGCGCCACTTTACCGATATGCTGCGTTACCTCAATGGTGTTCAGCGGGTCGTGTTCCGCGCCTTTCGCCACCTCGGGCAGGGAAAAGACGCGGGCGGCCAACAGGCGGCAGCCCTGTAGTTGCGCCGTCAGGGTCAGTAACGCCTGCTCTATTTCCCGAAATGTGGTGTTAAGCCTTTCGATGAGATCGTAAGTCGCCATAATAGTCCTTAATTAGTTACAACATACTACTGATATAGCACAACACGCCGGGTCAGGCCAGCGTGCGGTTTAGTTCAGGCAGGTACGGGAAGAGGAATGTTGTGATAGATCGGCCAGCTAAAGACGAACCGGGCCCCGCCCAGCTCGCTCGCTTCGCAGCGAACCGAACCGCCCATCGCCTGGGCAATAGAACGGACAATAGCCAGCCCCAGACCACAGCCGCCGGTAGCACGGTCGCGGCTGGGGTCGAGGCGCACAAACGGCTCGAAAACTTTTTCACGCTCCGCTGGCTCAATACCGGGGCCATCGTCTTCCACGCACAGAATTGCCTGGCTCCTCTGCAAATCTAAACCTATGCGCAGCGTGGTTTCGCTGTAGCGCATGGCGTTGTTCATCAGATTATCCAGCACGCGTTCCATCAGGCGCATGTCCAGCGCGCCGTACGCGCCGGGGGTAATGGCTGTCAGCAGTTTTCGCTGAGGGTTAACGCTCTGCACATCGTTAATATGCGTCTGTAGCCAGACGGGAAGATCCGGCGTACTGAGGTGCAACTCCGTCTGAGGCCGATCGAGGCGGGCATAGGTCAGCAGCTCTTCAATCAGCGCTTCAAGCTGGCCAATATCCCGATTGAGGGCCTGCGATTCCGCGGCGGTGAGGTTCTCGCTCATCTCCAGGCGATAACGCAGGCGTACCAGCGGAGTGCGCAGTTCATGCGCAATGCCGTCGATAAGCTGCTTCTTGCTGGCAATCAGGGCGTTGATGTTATCGGCCATCTGGTTAAAGGCAATACCGAGACGGTCAAAACTGGAACCACTGTCGAAATGTATGCGTTCAGTTAAATGACCCTCCCCAAAACGCTGTGCGGCGGATTCCAGTTTCAGCATGTCCTGCCAGTGCGGTCGCATCCAGATGAACACAGGGAAAGCGAGCGAGATGGCAATAAAGCCCAGCAGGGCGAGATCCAGCAGGCGCATCTGGTGCAGGTAATAGAGATAGGGCACTGGCCCGACGGCCAGGACATAGTGGCTGCGCGGAATACGCTGAATGAAGGTATATTTCTCGTCCAGTGCGACGATGTCTCCGTCGCGCAAACGCTGCATCGCCGGCGGCGCTAAATCAAAATCCTTCATGGGTTCGATACGCAGATCAAACGACAGATTCAGATCCAGCTCTTTTAACGTACGTGCCCAGTCATGCGGAGGAATTTCGCGCAGCTCGCTACGCATCAGGTAGAGCGAGCTTTTCATCAGATCGTCCAGGGATTGTCTGCCCGCACGCTCTGCGGTGAACTTATAGACCAGCCCGACCAGCATGGTCATCACCAGAAAGCAGACAAACAGCAGTAAATAAAACTGAACAAACAGCTTCTTCATTAATTTCACCGAAACAGGGGCTTCACTACACGTCTTTTACCAGCAGGGTCGCTATGGGCGCAAGTCAGGCATGATGCGTTGAAAAGGGGTAATCGTCGAAAGGTAATAAAACACGGCATCGCTTTATTCCATCAATGCCCGGGTAATCCGTTTACGCTTCGCTATACGAGTTTATTTGCGATTGAGAGTATTTGTGAATCAGAATAACAATGACAAAGGCCACCTGCGGGTGGCTTTATTTATGGCGTTTACCAGTGAGAGGTATCCGGCGCAAACGGTGCGACAAAGATACTTATCTTTGTAACCTGAACATTACCAACATTCGTTAATGTCTGGATTTGACTGTGCTGACAATCAGTGGATTCGTGATAAACCCATGCGGACACTTACGCGCGTTGCAATGCACCGCGTAGGTACATATCTCCTCTTCCTGGTTTCGATTGTATGGGCAGGCCATCTTGTTTTTAATTTCACTCCATAACATCTCGTTGTAAGGGGAGATGTTGTATATCGATATTGGCTTGAAAACGCCATTAATGAAGACGCCATTCTTTGTCGGATATATCCTATCGCCGGGGTACAAATAGACATCGCTTTCATACCAAATGATGAGTTTCAAGAACTTGAGTCCCAAGATGCTTGAATAAACGATTCCCGTGTTAGGACAAATTACCGAGCTAATGACTCTCCATGACATTGCTATACCTCGTTCATTAAATAATTGAGAGAGTATAAGGTTTAGCATGAGAATTAGATTTCTGCAAACGCGTAAGCTATTGAAAAAGATCGATATTATTTATATGCAAACTATATCCCCTTTGTTTTCATAAGGATAAGATAATAATTTAGTCAATTGTAAAGTTCATTTTTAACACAATGTGCATTTAAGTGACGGATTTTTGATCGATAATGGTTCCTGAACTGCTGAATATATATTGTACTATAGCAATGAAATACATTAGAGCTACTTTTGTTTACGCGAAAAATGCACATCGAAATTGAACAGGTAAGAGGAATGTGATCAAGGGATATTTCATGACTAACGATGCATATAATCGAAAACTTACGACGTATACCGATAACAATCCTTATGCATCGCAAGTTATTTTTCGAAATTTACTGTGTAGTTTTTTTTCAGGTTTCCCATGCGTGCGGGGCAAACAGGTAGCCCTTATTACGTACGGTTTTAATGCGGTAGGGCTCGGTGGCGCTGTCCTGCAGTTTTTTTCGCAGGCGAGAAATCGCCACATCAACGCTACGATCCATTCCGTCGTAACTTACGCCGCGCAGATTTTTCAGCAATGCATCCCGGTCCATAATTTGCCCGGCATGAGTTGCCAGCTCCCACAGCAGGTCAAAATCTGCGGTTGAGAGCGCAATCAGCTCCCCGGAAAGCATAACCTGTCGGTTGACCGGGTCGATAGAAAGCGTGCCGAACCGCATCGCCTTATGCGGCGTTAAAGAGGGCGCAGGCGCTTCACGCTCAGCGCTGGCACGCTGACGCAGATGAAGGCGCAAACGGGCAAGCAGGACCGCCGGCGGCGTGGTTTTCAGGATGTAGTCATTCGCGCCCATCTCAAGGGACAGAATATGATTCATATCGCTGTCGAGAGAGGTCAGCAGCACGATCGGGCCGTCCCATTTCGCGCGCAGATCCCGGCAAAGCGTCATGCCATCTTTTCCGGGCAGCATAATGTCCAGCAACACCAGGTCCGGATTTTCGCGGGTGACGACGTCTTCAGCGCGATCGCCACGAGGTTCGACAACCACTTCAATATCATGTTTACCCAGATAAGCGGCGATCAATTGACCCACTTCGGGTTCATCTTCAACATAAACAATCTTATTCATACTACGTCTGTCATCGCGAAAAACGTCAACATACACCGCACAACCTTAACCTTCCATTAATCTTTCATAATTAGCCGGAGTTCCGTTATCCTGCACGGGAATGTTATTTGATTGTTAAGGGAAAAGAATGGGGCTGTTGATCAAAGCCGCGCTGGGTGCGCTGGTCGTGCTGCTGATTGGGGTGCTGGCTAAAACGAAGAACTACTACATTGCCGGGCTTATCCCGCTGTTTCCCACCTTTGCGTTAATCGCGCACTATATTGTGGCCTCTGAGCGGGGTATAGAGGCGCTGCGTGCCACCATTGTATTCGGGATGTGGTCAATCATCCCGTATTTCATCTATCTGCTGTCGCTGTGGTACTTCACCGGTTTTCTGCGTCTGCCCCTGGCGCTGGGCGGGGCGGTGGTCTGCTGGAGCCTCAGCGCCTGGGTGCTCATCTTCTTCTGGAGCCGCTTTCACTAGCGCAGCGGGCGGCCACCGTCCACGGCAAACGTCCTTCCCGTGACGTAACAGCTGGTCAGCAGATAATCGATCAGGTCGATCACCTCTTTCTCGCCGGGCGCAATTTTCATCAACGATTTGTTAAGCGCCTGCTGACGATACTCGGCATCATCGCCCTCGTTAAATAAAATCATCGCCGGGGCAATCGCGTTGACTTTTACCTCGGGGGCCAGCTTGCGCGCGAACGAGCGAGTCATATTATCCAGCGCGGCTTTGCTGGCCGCGTAGGCAATGTGTTTATCGCTGCCTCGCTCCACCACGTAATCGGTGAAATGGATAATGTCGCCTGCGGCATGGCCGTGTCCGCGTAGCAGATCCTGTAGGGCATGGTTGAGCAGATAAGGCGCATTAACGTGGATCTGCATCATGCAGGCGAGCGTTTCGCTGAGCGAATGTCCTGCTTTTTCAGGAAGCCAGGTACTGGCGTTGTGAATAACCGCCCGCAGCCCGGGGGTGGTCGATTTCACTTTTTCCGCGAAAGCAAGAATACCTTCATCCGTGGAGAAATCCGCCTGAATGCAGACGGCTCCGGCATGTCGTAGCCCTTCAATGGAGGGATATTCCGTGCGGTAACTGACGATAACCGGATGGCGAAGATTGAGAAAGTGATGGGCGAGGGCGAGGCCGATGCGACGGCCTGCGCCAGTGATCAATATTGGGCGTTGCTGCGTGTGTCCCATCGTAATCTCCTTTTCAGTTCAACAATGGGACAGGCGGCGCTATCCCATTAACATCCACGTTGCCGGTACGGCAGCGACTAACAGCAAACCTATCAACGCCATTTCGCGGCGCTTAAGGGCATTATCAAGCTGATGCGTACGGCGAGCGTAGATAAATACCAGCAGGCCTGGCGCGTAGAGCACCACGGACAGCAGCAGATGCATCGGGCCGGAAGCATACAATAACCATAGACCGTAAATACAGGCACCTACGCCTACCGCATAGTGTGCCGGGCGGGTCGCAATTTTTAACAGATATGCGCCCACTAAGAAATAGGGTACCAGAATCATCTCGGAGGCGATGGTCAGCAGCGTGTTATAGTCCGAACCTGTGAGCCAGATCAGCACCAGACAGACCTGCACGCTGATGTTGGTGAGCCACAGAGAAGCCGATGGCGCACTGTTTTTATTCTGACGGGCAAACAGGCGCGGGAACGCTTTGTGCGTGGCGGCCAGGAACGGAACTTCCGCCGCCATAATGGTCCAGCTCAGGTACGCGCCGCAGACGGAGACAATCAAACCTGCCGCGATAACCACATCACCCCAGGGACCGAGCATTTTCACCATCAGCCCGGCCATGGACGGATTACGCATCTCCGCCAGTTCAGGGCGGGCCACCACACCGAGCGACAGCAGCGTCACCAGCAGATAAACGCCCAGCGCCGCCAGGACGGCCAGCAGTGTGGCGCGTCCCACGTCGCGTTTGTTACGCGCGCGGGCAGAGACCACGACGGCACCTTCAACACCGATGAACACCCACAGGGTAATCAGCATGGTATTTTTCACCTGCTCCCAGACGGGAACGCCCAACGCAATACCGCTGAAATCGAGCGTAAAGACATCGAGACGGAAGGCGAGGAAGGCCAGCACGACGAACAGGCCAAGCGGCACCAGCTTGGCCAGCGTCGCCACCAGGTTAATGCTGGCCGCGGTCTGAACACCGCGCAAAATCAACCAGTGAACAATCCACAGCAGCACCGAGGCGCCGACGATGGACTGCCAGGTATTGCCGTCACCAAACTGGCGCAGTTCGGGCGTATCGGTAAAGAAACTGAGCGCCGAGAAGACGATAACCAGATAGGAGACGTTGGCGATCACCGCGCACAGCCAGTAGCCCCAGGCGGAGCAGAAGCCAATCAGCTCGCCAAAACCTTCACGGGCGTAAGTGAATATTCCGCCGTCCAGATCCGGTCGGATACGCGTCAGCAGCAGCATGGCGAACGCCAGCAACAAAATCCCGACGCCGGTGATGCCCCAGCCAATCAATAATGCGGCCGGGCTGGCGACGGCCGCCATGTTCTGCGGCAAACTGAATACGCCCGCGCCCAGCATTGAGCTCAATACAAGTGCAGTTAACGCACTCAGGCCAAGTTTCTTTTCCATTGGCTTCCTGTTATGAAAAGTCCAAATCCAGAATAATTATTTCGCTAAGGCGCATAAAAATGGTGGATCACGCTAAGGCGCGGGATTTTACGGAGTGTGACGGATGCATGCAATGACATGGGGCAGAAATCAGAAAAAAAGTAACAAAAAAGGCGGCACTGCGCCGCCTTTATGAAACCGTTTTGTTACTTGTACAGATCGGCACTGATGGTCAGGTTGTTGCCACGTTCCTGCCACTGGCGGGTGATGTGGTAATACTTCGCGCCTTTCTTCGCAGCACGCTTCGCCACTTGATAGGAGATTTCTGTCATGTTGCCATAGTTGCCCGTAAACTTGATGCTGTCGAACGGCACCATCTGCGCGGCAGTGGCTTTGTTCAGCTCTTCAATTTTCGTGCCGTCTGGTAACGTAACGGTATAACGACCGCCTTTGGTGGATTGGGTTTCAAAGAAACGACCCACTTCTGCGCTTGGTGCCGCAGACGTTGCTACGCCCGGAATTTCAACTTTCTTCGCTTCTTCACCGCCTTTTGCTAACGCAGCACGACCGGCTTCTGAATCCGCTGGAATCGCATCCGGGCTTTGCACTACGCGTTTTTTCGCATCTTGCTTATAGATGAAGGCGGTAATGCGCTGGTTTCCGCCCTGGTTGGCATCAACCTGACGCACGATATAAAACGCGTAAGCGCCTTTTTCTCTCGCGGCTTTGGTGATGGCATCGTTAACTTCAGGCTGGCTGCGGTAGAAGCCCTGAACGGTCACGGTGTCATACGGTTCCAGCTGAACAGCCTGATCTTTCGGCAGTTCAACAATGCCGTTAATCACGCGGTTTTTCTGTTCATCTGCCTTTGGGGCATTCTCTTTGTACAGCGCAACAGTCACGCGCTGGTTACCGCTGTTGCCCTGATCGGACTGGTCAACAACGTAAAACGAGGCAGCGCCGTTTTTATCGGCGGCTTTTGATGCGGCGGCGACGGCATCGCCAATGGAATTATACCGACCCACAATGACCGTATGGTCAAAAGGTTTTAACGCTGCCGCTTGCTCCGGCGTCAACTCTGTCGCAGCATTCGCTGACAGGGCGGTCGCGGAAAGAAGTGCGGACGCCAGGAGTGTGTTCTTAAGCTTCATAAAAATAATCCTTCGCCTTGCGCAAACCATGTACTGGTGTTGTTGTTAATTTGAGACGGTCCCGATTATGGCATTTAACACCCGTCGCTGTCTGCGGCATTTTTCACAGCCTGTGCTCAGCAAAGGACCTGATTCGATAACATTTTGTGATATGTGGAAAAAACAGGCGTTTCACAAGAAAAACTGATTAAGCATATGACTTTTACAAGTTAATTTAATGTTAATGAGTTGTTCTTTTATGGCGCTATATCATGTTTTTACCGCTTCGCTTGCGCGATTTATCGGTCCTGAAGGCGAATTTAAGGTAAATATCTCTGTCAGTGACCCCGATCGCTTATTTTTCACAGATAAAATAAGAAATAGTGTTTTCTGGCGGTAGATCACGGGCGCTATTTTCAGTAGGTTATAGAAAGTTTGTTACTGTTTTATTTTCCGGGGTTAATCATTCTCCGTCGTTATCGCGATGGTGAAAATTGATACGAACCGCGGGCAATTATCGACAAACCATCATCACAAACCGATGGAAGGGAAAACTATGCGTATTGGGGTACCAAAAGAACGGTTAGCCAATGAAACCCGCGTAGCGGCAACACCAAAAACGGTGGAGCAACTGCTTAAACTGGGTTTTACCGTCGCGATTGAAAGCGGCGCGGGCAAACTGGCGAGTTTCGATGACGAGGCCTTTATTCAGGCTGGCGCGGACGTAGTGGACGGTGCTGAGGTCTGGCAATCACCCATTATTCTGAAGGTAAACGCACCGGAAGAGAGTGAAATTGAACTGCTGAACGCGGGCACCACGCTTGTGAGCTTTGTCTGGCCAGCCCAAAACCCGGAGCTGATGGAGAAGCTGGCGGCACGCGGTGTCACCGTGATGGCGATGGATTCCGTGCCGCGTATTTCGCGCGCGCAGTCTCTGGATGCGCTGAGTTCTATGGCAAACATTGCCGGCTATCGCGCCATTGTCGAAGCTGCGCATGAGTTTGGTCGCTTCTTTACGGGTCAAATTACGGCCGCAGGCAAAGTACCACCCGCGAAGGTGATGGTAATTGGTGCCGGTGTGGCAGGTCTTGCCGCTATTGGGGCCGCAAACAGCCTGGGCGCTATTGTTCGTGCGTTTGATACCCGGCCGGAAGTGAAGGAGCAGGTGCAGAGTATGGGCGCCGAATTCCTTGAGCTGGACTTCAAGGAAGAAGCGGGCAGCGGTGATGGTTACGCGAAGGTCATGTCTGAAGCCTTTATTAAGGCGGAAATGGCGCTCTTTGCGGCGCAGGCAAAAGAGGTGGACATCATTGTCACCACCGCGCTTATTCCAGGTAAACCGGCGCCGAAGCTGATCACCCGTGAGATGGTGGATTCCATGCAGCCGGGCAGCGTGATTGTCGATCTGGCGGCGCAAAACGGCGGTAACTGTGAGTATACCGTGCCAAATCAGGTCACGACGACCGCGAACGGCGTGAAGGTGATCGGTTATACCGACCTGCCAGGCCGTCTGCCAACCCAGTCCTCTCAGCTGTACGGCACGAACCTCGTTAATCTGCTGAAGCTGCTCTGCAAAGAGAAAGACGGCAACATCACCGTTGATTTTGATGATGTGGTGGTGCGCGGCGTGACCGTGGTGCGTGAAGGGGAAATCACCTGGCCTGCACCGCCGATACAGGTTTCCGCTCAGCCTCAGGCTGCGCCGAAAGCGGCGCCTGAGCCTGCAGAACCAGCGAAACCTGCGTCGCCGTGGCGCAAATACGCCATCATGGCGCTGGTCATTATCCTGTTTGGCTGGCTGGCGGACGTCGCGCCAAAAGAGTTCCTTGGCCACTTCACCGTCTTCGCGCTCTCCTGCGTGGTGGGTTACTACGTCGTGTGGAACGTTTCCCATGCGCTGCATACCCCGCTGATGTCGGTTACCAATGCCATCTCCGGGATTATCGTGGTTGGGGCATTGCTGCAAATTGGTCATGGCGGCTGGATCAGCTTCCTGAGCTTCATTGCAGTGCTGATCGCCAGTATCAATATTTTCGGTGGTTTCACCGTGACTCAGCGCATGCTGAAAATGTTTCGTAAAGGCTAAGGGGTAGCATATGTCTGGAGGATTAGTTACAGCCGCATACATTGTTGCTGCAATCCTGTTTATTTTCAGTCTGGCGGGGCTTTCCAAACACGAAACGTCTCAGCAGGGAAATAACTTTGGTATCGCCGGGATGGCGATTGCGCTGATTGCCACCATCTTTGGGCCGGACACCGGCAACGTGGCGTGGATCCTGGTGGCGATGATCATCGGTGGTGCGATTGGTATTCGTCTGGCGAAACGCGTTGAAATGACCGAGATGCCGGAGCTGGTTGCTATTCTGCACAGCTTCGTGGGTCTGGCCGCGGTGCTGGTGGGCTTCAACAGCTATCTGTACCACGAACCGGGTCTGGAACCGATTCTGGTGAACATCCACCTGACCGAAGTGTTCCTCGGCATCTTCATTGGTGCGGTGACCTTCACCGGCTCAATCGTGGCGTTCGGCAAACTGCGCGGGAAGATCTCTTCCAAACCGCTGATGCTGCCTAACCGCCATAAGCTGAATCTGGCGGCGCTGGTCGTTTCCTTTGTGCTGCTGGTGGTCTTCGTGCGTACCGAAAGCGTAGGCTTGCAGGTGCTGGCGTTACTGGTGATGACCATCATCGCGCTAGCCTTCGGCTGGCATCTGGTGGCGTCTATCGGCGGGGCAGATATGCCGGTAGTCGTCTCCATGCTGAACTCCTACTCCGGTTGGGCAGCGGCAGCAGCAGGCTTTATGCTGAGCAACGACCTGCTGATTGTCACCGGTGCGCTGGTCGGTTCTTCCGGTGCGATCCTGTCTTACATCATGTGTAAGGCGATGAACCGCTCGTTTATCAGCGTCATCGCGGGTGGCTTCGGTTCTGACGGTTCATCAACCGGTTCTGATGAGGAAGTGGGTGAACACCGTGAAATCAGTGCGGAAGACACCGCAGAGATGCTGAAAAACTCGCATTCCGTTATCATCACCCCGGGCTATGGCATGGCGGTGGCGCAGGCGCAGTATCCGGTGGCGGAAATCACCGAGAAACTGCGCGCGCGCGGTATCAAGGTTCGCTTTGGTATTCACCCGGTGGCGGGGCGTCTGCCAGGCCACATGAACGTGCTGCTGGCGGAAGCGAAGGTGCCTTACGACATCGTGCTGGAAATGGACGAGATCAACGATGATTTCGCCGACACCGACACCGTGCTGGTGATTGGCGCCAACGACACCGTTAACCCGGCGGCGCAGGACGATCCGCGCAGCCCGATTGCGGGTATGCCTGTTCTCGAAGTGTGGAAGGCGCAGAACGTCATTGTCTTCAAACGCTCTATGAACACCGGCTATGCTGGCGTGCAGAACCCGCTGTTCTTCAAAGATAACACCCACATGCTGTTTGGCGACGCCAAGGCCAGCGTGGATGCGATTCTGAAATCTCTTTAATTCCGCTTCATCCTGTCAAACCGCCCCTGGGGGCGGTTTTCTTATTTCTGCGGTCAGCCATTCTCCTCTGTCTATACTTTACCCTTTGTGTAATACGAGGAGGTGTAATGCAATTTCTGTCCCGCTTTGACATCATCGCGCTGATGATGACGCCATCATTCTGGATTGGCGTCGCCACGGTAGTCTTTGTAACTTTGCTGGTGTACTGGCTGCTGACGCGCCTGATCGCCTTTGTTAAGAAGGGGATCACCACCTGGGGCGACAAGCATCCCACCACCAACCGGATGCGTTTTATCCTGACGGATATGCTTAACCGCACCAGCCGCTTCCTGCTTTTTGTCGTGGCGCTGCTGTTCAGCCTGCGTTTCGTCGACTTACCGGATCATCTCTTTGGTACCGTGAGCCACGCCTGGTTCCTGGTCTTCGCTATCCAGGTGGCGCTGTGGATGGATCAGGGGGTGGTGTCGTGGCTTCGTCACGTCATGCTGGCGCCGGGAAGCCATAAAAACCCGGTGACGCTGGTGATCACGGGGCTTATCCTCCGTGCCATTGTCTGGTCAGTGATGCTGCTGTCTATCCTTGCTAACGCGGGCGTCAACATCACTGCTCTGGTTGCCAGCCTTGGGGTAGGGGGTATTGCTATCGCCCTCGCGGTGCAAACGATCCTGAGCGACGTGTTTGCATCGCTCTCCATCGGTTTTGATAAGCCGTTCGAAATCGGCGATTTTGTGGTGTTTAACGATGTCGCCGGGACGGTAGAGCACATCGGCCTGAAAACCACCCGTATCCGTAGCCTGAGCGGGGAGCAGATTGTCTGCGGGAACGCCATCCTGCTGCAACAGACGCTGCATAACTACAAGCGGATGCAAACGCGCCGGATCGTCTTTACCTTCGGGGTCGCCAGCGACACGGCGCCGGAAAAACTGCGTTCAGTGGGTGATATGGTCAAACAGATCATTACCGACGTCGGGGAAACGAAGTTTGACCGCGCCCATTTCCTGGGCTTCGATCGCGATCGCCTGACCTTCGAGGTGGTCCATATTGTTAATACGGCTGATTACAACAAGTACATGGATATTCAGCAGGAGATCAATATTCGTATTCTGGAGGGGCTGAACCAGCAAGAGATCAAGCTGGCGCTGCCGAGCATGGTTCTGCACGCGCCCTGGATGAATGCTGGCGACGAGGCACCGGCGCAACGGTTGAGCGAAGCGCAATAAAAAAAGCCCGCCGTTACCGGCGGGCTTTCATTTTGGGGTCAATCGTCTTCCTCATCGTCCAGTTCAACCGGCGTCTGATACTGATCCGGCTTGATAACCAGAAGGTCGCAGCGAAGATGGTCGATCACCTGCTCGGCGGTATTACCCAGGAACGCGGCAGAAATACCGGTCCGGCCAATGGTGCCCAGCACCACAATCCCGGCCTGCAAATGCTCCGCCAGATCCGGAATAACCTCTTCCGGTAACCCTTTTTCTACGTGGGTCATGTTCTCATCGATACTGAATTTCTGGCGCAGCGCTTTCATGGCCAGCAGATGCTGACCGCGAATCGCGTCGTTATACACGCTCGGGTCAAATTCAGGCAGTTCGATGGCGATATTGATTGGCGTAACCGGATAGGCACCCACCAGATGGACTTCAGTGTGGTTAACCTGGTCGGCAAGCTGAAGGGTCTCCTTCACCAGCTTCTCGTTCAGCGAATTGTGATAATCCTCTTCGCTGGCCAGATTGACCGCCACGACGGCTTTCCCGCCCTCAGGCCACGGCTGATCTTTCACCATCCATACCGGACAAGGGCATTTGCGCAGCAGGTGCCAGTCGGTCGGGGTGAAAATCACGGATTCCAGTTTGTCATGCTGGTGCGCCATTTTCAGCAGCAGGTCATGCCCACCGGCCACCACTTCCTGAATAATGGCTTCGAAAGGACGGTTGTGCCAGACCACCTTGATATCGATAGGTACGCCCGCTTCCAGATAATACTTCGCCTGCTCGCGGATCCACGCGGTACGCTGGCTGATCACTCCCTGACGCATAGCGGTGCGCTCGTCAGGCGACAGAAGGGTGGTCATCTCGTATGAGAAGTCATAAATCGGCAAAAAGGCTTTAATTTTGCCACCAATCCGTTGATGTAAATACACAGCACGTCGTAATGCTGGCTGATCGTCCTGATTCGGATCGATAGCCACCAGCATATTTTGATACTTTGCCATACAGGTCTCCTTACTACTGTCACCACAGTCTGTAAGTAAAAGAGTAACCTATATATCTTGAATGAAACAGGGGGGAAGTTTTTGCCAGATCAATAATCATGAAAATTTATCGACCTGGCATAAGATATCCGGGAGAGTTATGCCACGTGACGTGAGTGACCCGCCAGAATGGCCAGCGCTTCACCGTTTTCAATGGTGATGTACTTACCTTTAACCGCCAGCATTCCGCTCTTCTGGAAACGACCCAGCAGACGGCTGATGGTTTCCACGGTCAGGCCCAGATAGTTACCAATATCGCCACGCGTCATGGTCAGACGGAATTCGCGTGGGGAGAAGCCACGTTCCGCGAAACGGCGGGAGAGGTTATAGATAAAGGCGGCCAGACGCTCTTCGGCATTCTTTTTGGAAAGCAGCAGGATCATATCCTGATCGCCTTTGATCTCACCGCTCATCAGACGCATCATCTGCTGACGCAGGTTCGGCATCTTACCGGACAGATCGTCCAGCGTTTCAAACGGGATTTCACAAACCATAGAGGTTTCCAGCGCCTGAGCAAAGCTCGGGTGATGGCCACTGCCGATGGCGTCAAAGCCGACTAAATCGCCCGCCAGATGGAAGCCAGTGATCTGCTCGTCGCCCTGTTCGGTAATGGTGTAGCTTTTGATGGTGCCAGAACGGATAGCATAGAGCGATTTCAGTTCGTCTCCCGCTTTAAACAGCGTCTGCCCTTTCTGAATAGGCTTTTTGCGCTCGATGATATTGTCAAGCTGATCGAGTTCATGCTCATTCAGAGTAAACGGGATACAGAGCTGGCTGATGCTGCAATCCTGGCAATGGATAGCACAACCGCCAGACTGAATGCGTCGTATAATTCGCTTTTCCGGGATCATAGGTTTGCTCAAGCCTTAATTGATATTGGTCAATTTTAACATCTTTTTGGTAAGGACGTAAGTCTGGCAAACCCCCAATAAAGACAAGAGACGGCAGCGTGTTGCCATCTCCTTGAAATTCCACAGAATGATTAAGGATTATGAACCTAACAGGAAGAAAATTAAGCACAAAAAGCCTAGGAATTACAGCAGAAAATACCCTTCGTGACGCAGCAGCCACTCTTTGCGCTGTACGCCCCCGGCATAGCCGGTGAGGGTGCCGTTGCGCCCAATCACGCGATGGCAAGGCACCACAATGCTGACGGGGTTAGAGCCATTTGCCGCACCGACCGCGCGCGCCGCACCGGCACGGCCAAGCTGTTCTGCCAGCTGACCGTAGTGCATTACCTGTCCGCAGGGAATATTACGCAGCGCCTGCCACACCTCGCGCTGGAAAGGGGTACCCGCCGTGGCGGTTGGCAGGGTATTAATAATGCTGAGATCGCCCTCGAAGTAGGCCGTCAGTTTATCGCTCAGCCCGCCAGGATTATGGGCAGTAATACGCTCGTAACCCTCAGCGCGATAATGGATGTTGAGCAGCTCAACCATCCGGTCGCTGTGCTCTTCCCATTCAACCGCGCGCAGATTGAACGCTTCATCCGCGATAACCCACAGCGGCCCCAGCGGCGTCGCAATCTTATCTTCGAGTAATCTCAGCATCAGTACTCCTTAGTTCAGCCTCGGGTAAACACCCGGTCCAATCGGCAGGCCGACAAGATACCACGCCACCAGCATCACCAGCCATACCCCTAAGAAGATAAGCGGATAGGGCAGAACCAGCGAATAGTAGGTACCCAGCTTAGCCTCCGGTCTGTAGCGTTGCAGGAAGCCTAAAAACAGCGGAACGAAGGGTGACACGGGCGCCAGCGGGATCACTGAGGAATCGGCGACACGGAACAGGATCTGGGCGAATGCCGGATGAAAGCCGAGCATCATAAACATGGGGACAAAAATGGGGGCCAGAATCGACCAGATGGCCGACCCGCTGGCAATAAACATGCACAGCAGGGACGACAGCAGCGCCAGGCCGACAAACGCCGGAACCCCGCTCAACCCCGCCGCCTCCAGCGCGTCCGTCAGGCTCACGGCCATAAACTTGCCCATGTTGCTCCAGTTAAACATGGCCACAAACTGCGCCAGCGGGAACACCATCACGATAAAACCCGCCATCTCCTTCATCGGCTCGATCATCAGGTGCGGCAGATCTCCCTGACGGCGGATTTTACCGGTAGCGATGCCGTAGGCGAGCGAAACGACGAAGAAGAAGAGAATTATCAGCGGCACAATACCCTGAATAAACGGCGAGGGAAGTACGGTGTGTTTGATCGGATCGCGCAACACGCCATTCTCCGGCACCACCATCAGCGCCACAGCCGCAATGAACGCCAGCGAGACGATCCCGGCGACGCGCAGGCCGAACTGCTGCTCTTTGCTCAGCGTCTCCAGCTTTTCATCGCTCCGGCCTTCCCATTTACCCAAGCGCGGCTCAACGATCTTATCGGTAATCAACCCCCCGACAATCGTCAGGACAATCACCGAACTGGCCATAAAGTACCAGTTGTCGATCACGCTGACGTGCATGGCCGCATCGATGGTGCTTGCTGCCTCCGTGCTGATGCCGGAGAGCAGCACATCGGTGGTCACGATAAGCAGGTTAGCAGTAAACCCACAGCCGACGCCCGCGATCGCCGACAGCAGGCCCGCAACAGGATGACGGCCAACGGCGAGGAAAATCAGCGCCCCCATCGGCGGCATGATCACCAGCGCCGCGTCGGACGAGATATGGCTGAAGAAGGCAATAAACAGCACCATATAGCTGGCATAACGCGCGCTGACGTGCGAGGCCATTTTCACCATCAGCGCGGGCAGCAGACCCACGCGTTCGGCCAGACCCGCGCCTAACACCAGCGCCAGGATGGCGCCCAGCGGCGCAAAACCGCTGAAGTTTTTAATCACGTTCGGCAAAAACCAGTGCAACCCCTCCACGCTGAGCAGATTTTTTACGGCCACCATGCTGCCGTCGGCCGGGCTGCGCACGCTCACATCAAAGGCGGACAGCACGGCTGTCGCGACCATCAGGATGACAATTAAATAGATAAAAAGCAGGAAAGGGTGCGGCACTTTATTGCCGATCCTTTCAACCCAGCCATAGAGCTTACCGGATGGGGAATGCGAAGGTATGGATGACATACTCATGGGCGTTCCTCGGGACTGTTGTTGTGTTGTGTTGTGTTGTGTTGTGTTTTTTTTATTTTAAAGGTGACGGTGTCACGTCCTGCGGGATCGGACACTCGTACGGTTTTTCTGTTATGTGTTGTTCGAATTCTTCCCGACATTTTCGCAGCAGGTCGGCATCCTGAAGCAGATGCAGCGCGGTCGCGCCCATCACTTTTCCGGCCAGCAGCATGCCTTTATGGGCAATAGAGGTACGCCCCTGCGCCACCAATTGCCAGGTATGCAGCGGGGTGCCGACGGTAAAACAGGGGCTAAAGCACTGTGCGACAGGCATCTTCCAGCTGACATCCCCCACGTCGGTGGAGCCTGCCAGCACGTTATCGGTGATGGCGTAAGGGGCAACTTCATCAACCAGTAGCGTTTCGTGATGGCGTCGGGCAAAGGCTTTTCCCTCTTCGGCTCCCGTTGCGGCAATGTTTTTCAGGCTGTTTTGCAGGTCGTTTGCCGTGAGCGTGGCGCGGATTTCACGGGCAAATTCGCGTTCTTCTTCCGTCCAGTCCGGCGTGCCGTAATGCTGCAATGCGCGGTACATGGCCGCTTCGAGCGTACGGTTCGGCAGATAGCTGGAGCAGGCTTTATCAAAGCGACACTCGACAGTGGTTTCGGTCATCATCGCCGCGCCCTGGGCGATTTTCTCGATGCGCGCGTAGATCTGCTGCGCATCGGCCATCTCCGGGGCGCGGATCAGGTACAGCACTTCGGCCTGGGCCTGCACCACGTTAGGCGAAATTCCGCCGGTATCGGTGATGGCGTAATGAACGCGCGCTTTTTCAATGATGTGTTCGTTGAGGAAGTTTGTGCCGGTAGTCATCAACGTCACGGCATCCAGCGCGCTACGTCCCAGATGTGGGGAGTTTGCGGCGTGGGCGGCGATCCCCTTAAACCGCCAGGCGGCCTGAATATTGGCCAGCGTGCTGACGTTAAACATTCCGGCAAAGGCTTCCGGATGCCAGGTCACGGCAGCGTCCACGTCGTCAAATAATCCTTCACGCACCATAAAGGTTTTACCGGAGCCGCCTTCCTCGCCGGGGCAGCCGTAAAATCGTACCGTTCCGCTGCCGCCGTGCTGTTCCAGCCAGCTTTTCACCGCCACCGCACCGGCAAAGGCAGCAGTACCCAACAGGTTATGCCCGCAGCCATGGCCGTTAGCCCCCGGGGTGGCGGATTGCGCCGTCGCGCAGTGCGCCTGCTGGCTCAACCCGGCCAGGGCGTCGTATTCGCCCAGAAGGGCGATAACGGGCTTGCCGCTACCGTAGCTGGCAATAAAGGCGTTGGGAATGCCTCCGGCTTCCCGCATCAGGGTAAAGCCCTCGGCTTCCAGCGCGCTGGCAAGCCGTTCGGCGGACCAGAACTCTTCAAAGCGCGTTTCGGGATGATCCCAGATGTCGTCGGCAATATCGGTAAACGTCTGACATCGCGTGTCGATGGCATCAGCGATAAAAGCGTAGTTCTCCTGCATTACACACCTCGCGTCCACGGGAAATTAAGCGCAGTTCGCGCCAGTGTTTCGATGGCAACGTTCATCACCTGCTCATCAAAATCGAATTTTTCGTTGTGATGTCCGGCGCTCAGTTCGGTGCCGAAGACCATATACGAGGCCATGCCGCCGTTCTGCTGCACGCGGGCCATCATTAGCGTGGCATCTTCGGAGCCCGCAGGCGCTTTGACCTTATTAATGGCATGAGTCACGCCGGGCACCTGGCTTGCCTGTTCGCGCAGATAATCGACCCAGGCCGGGGAGGGGGCACTGGAGGTCGCCGCCCCCATCAGGTTTATCCCGGCTGTTACGCCGTAGAGTGCGGCCGCGCCGGTAATCACCGCCTGCGCGCGATCGAAGACATACTGATTAATGGCCTCGCTTTCACCGCGGGTTTCAACCTTAAGCAACGCATCAGCCGGAACCACGTTGCGTCCGCTGCCCGCCTGCATGACTCCGACGTTAACCCGGGACGCGCCTTCGCTGTGTGGCGCGATGCCATGCAGCGCGATAGCGGCCTGGGCCGCCGCGAGCAGGGCGTTACGGCCCTCTTCCGGTTTACCGCCAGCGTGTGCGGCAACGCCGGTAAAGCGCACGTCAAATTTGGTGGTCGCCATGAAGTTATCGCTGCCGCAGATCACCGTCCCTTCCGGAACGCCGGTTCCAATATGAATGGCGGTAAAGTAGTCCACGTCGTCCAGCGCCCCTGCAGCGACCATAGCGCGGGCGCCGCGCGTACCCTCTTCGGCAGGCTGGAAGATCAGTTTGATGGTGCCGTTGAGCTGGGCTTCATGCTGCTTAAGCACCTGCGCCAGCCCCAGACCAATGGTGGTGTGGCCGTCGTGCGCGCAGGCGTGCATCATGCCCGGGTTGCAGGAGGCAAAACCGTCGCGGTACGGCCGGTGGCTGTCGTCATGCGCTTCGCTCAGATCAAGCGCATCCATGTCCACGCGAAAGGCCAGCGTCGGGCCGGGGCGACCAGTATTCAGGTTCGCGACAATGCCGGTGAACCCGCCTTCGAACGGCGCGAGCCATTTTTCCGGTGCGCCTTGCGCGCGGGCGCGGGCAAATTCCCGCGCCAGGGTTGCGTCGTCGGGCAACCCCATCCGGCTTTCGGCATCCACGACATCGCGACCCATCGCCAGCTCGTAACCCAGCGAGTCCAGGGTCTCCGAGACTTTCGCGGCTGTGCGAAACTCCACCCAGCCGGATTCCGCGAAATGGTGAAAATCGCGACGCCATGCGCTCAGTTGGGGGGCTAATGTATGGATGTACTGCGCCAGTGCGTTCATATCTTTTCCTGTCATCATTAAAATATGTGAACTGCTTCACGCTGTGATAGTTTTTACTTATCACTAAGCGATTTTTCACAGTTTTAACCGTTCAAGAATTACCCTCGCACATCCAATTCCATTAAAGTAGATGACAGTTTCTTTACTCTGATAAACAACGGTTATCGGTCGGGCTATGTCATTTCAGATTAAATTTCATCAAATTAGGACTTTTGTCGAAGTGGCGCGTCAGGGCAGTATTCGCGGAGCCAGCCGGGTGCTGAATCTTTCGCAGCCCGCGCTGACTAAATCCATTAAAGAGCTGGAAGAGGGCATGGCGGCACAGCTGTTTGTGCGCCGGAGTAAAGGTGTCGCCCTGACCGAGTGCGGGGAAGGGTTTTATCACCGCGCTAATTTGATTCTGGAAGAGCTTCGCGCAGCGCAGGATGATATCCGTCAGCGTCAGGGGGAGCTGACCGGGCAGATCAATATTGGGATGGGTGCCAGCGTGGCGCGCAGCCTGATGCCTGCCGTTATCTCCCGTTTTCATGCGCAGCATCCTCAGATCAAGGTGCGGATTATGGAAGGTCAGCTGGTATCAATGATCAATGAATTACGCCAGGGTGAGCTGGACTTTACCATCAACACCTATTATCAGGGGCCTTACGATCACGAATTTACGTTTGAAAAACTCTTTGAGAAACCTTTTGCGGTATTTTGTCGGGAAGGACATCCGGCGTTGGGGGCTACCTCTATTAATGAACTTCTTCATTATAACTGGACAATGCCAACGCCGCGGGGAAGTTATTATAAGCAGCTTGAGGATATATTTCATCATCGCTCGCAGATACCGCGTATTGGCGTCGTTTGCGAAACCTTTTCGTCCTGTATTAGCCTTGT
This sequence comes from Enterobacter sp. 301B, assembly GCF_003850715.1. Taxonomy (NCBI): domain Bacteria; kingdom Pseudomonadati; phylum Pseudomonadota; class Gammaproteobacteria; order Enterobacterales; family Enterobacteriaceae; genus Enterobacter; species Enterobacter sp. 301B. The sequence goes on along the minus strand of NZ_PQTC01000001.1, from coordinate 305,039 downwards.
CGCACAAAGTGACTTCCTGAGCGTGCTGCCGCAGGAGCTGGGCTGCGACCCGCTGCTGGCGCACCGGCTGGTCATGCTGCCGGTTGTGGAAACACTTCCCAGAGCGGCCTATTATTTAATTCAGCGCCGTGATGCACGCCAGACGCCCCTGGCTGAATCATTAATTACACAATTCAGAAGGGAAGCGAGAAAAATAGTTTTATCGTGAAATTGCCAAAGAAAAAATAGAGCCTGTCCGACATCAGACAGACCCTACAGTACACACAGCAGTGCGTCCTTTCGTAAATCTTGGGTATTATATCCATGAGGCAGGTATATTTAGGTATAACATTTTTCCTGAAAAAAGAAAGGCGGCACGTCATTGGTTTTACAAAATTTCAACGCAAATCACTTATTTTAACTCTGCTGTAGTTTTAGTTAAGTAATATTTAAATAACTTTAATGGTAGCTATATATATTCATCAGATTAATATTTATCTTGCCCCTTGCGGTAAGGGTTATTGAGGCCCCTGCCCGGTGCAGGTATAGTACAAGCCCCGATGTGCCCGGAGGATTTCCATGAACCCTGACGACAAATCACTTTTTCTTGACGCCATGGAGGATGTCCAGCCCCTGAAACGCTGCACCGATATCCACTGGCAGCAAAGCCGTAATACCCGGGTTCGCCAGGAGATCGATACCGAGCAGCTCGACAACTTTCTCACACTGGGTTTCCTGGAACTCTTGCCGCTTGAAGAGCCGCTGATGTTCCAGCGCGAGGGCGTTCAGCAGGGCGTTATTGACAAGCTGCGCTCGGGTAAATACGCCCGACAGGCCAGCTTAAATCTGTTGCGTCAGCCCGCCGAACGCTGCCGCCAGATGCTGTACGCCTTCATTCGCCAGGCCAGCCGCGACGGTTTACGTAACCTGATTATCATTCACGGGAAGGGCCGCGAGCAGAATTCGCACCCGAACGTGGTGCGCAGTTATCTTGCCCGCTGGTTAACTGAGTTCGAGGACGTGCAGGCTTTCTGCGTGGCGCTGCCGCATCACGGCGGCAGCGGGGCATGTTATGTTTCACTCCGAAAATCCGATGAGGCGAAACAGGAAAACTGGGAACGTCACGCCAAGCGCAGCCGTTAACAGTAAGGCCTAGAACGTCTCCCAGTTTGTGTCACCTGAGGCACTGACCGTGGCGGGACGCAACAATTGCGGTGCTTTTGTATTTTTTGACCGCGGAGCGGTGTTTTCCTGCATGTTCAGCCGGAAAGCCGCCACGGCCTGGCGCAGCTGTTCAGACTGATCTTCCAGCGCCGCCGCCGCCGTTGCCGACTCCTGTACCAGCGCGGCGTTTTGCTGCGTTACGCTGTCCATCTGCGATACCGCCAGGCTGACCTGTTCAATACCGCGGCTTTGCTCGTCAGACGCCGACGAGATTTCAGCCATAATATCGGTTACGCGTGTCACGGCCGCGACGATCTCTTTCATGGTCGCACCCGCCTCGCTCACCTGTTCCGAGCCGGTATTCACCCGGCTGACGGAGTTTTCAATAAGCCCTTTGATCTCTTTTGCCGCCTGCGCGCTGCGGCTGGCCAGCGTCCGTACTTCGCCTGCCACCACCGCAAAGCCGCGGCCTTGTTCGCCGGCACGGGCGGCTTCAACCGCCGCGTTGAGCGCCAGAATGTTGGTCTGGAAGGCAATGCTATCGATAACGCCGGTGATATGAGCAATTTGCTGAGAACTGTCGGCAATGTCATTCATGGTACGCACTACATTATTCACCACCTGGCCGCCGCGTGCGGCGGTTTCAGACGCATTCTTTGCCAGCAGCGTCGCCTGACGAGCGTTATCCGAGTTCTGTTTCACCGTGGCCGTCAGCTCTTCCATGCTGGCGGCGGTCTCTTCCAGCGAGGCTGCCTGCTGCTCGGTTCGGGCGGAAAGGTCGTTACTCCCGGCGGCAATTTCTCCTGCGCCCGTGTAGATAGAATCTGTGCTGCCGCGCACGGCGCTGACGGTGCTGACCAGCGACTGTTGCATCTCATGCAGACCGGCGGCCAGCTGGCCCATTTCGTTGCGCCCGGTAATCGCGACGTTTTGCGTCAGATCGCCGCTCGCGATGGTGCGAATATGGTTCATGATGGCGTTGAGCGGTCTCAGGAGCAGGTGCTGTAAACCCTGCCAGATCACCACCAGCACGGCGATAACGGTCAGGAAGATCGCCGCCAGCGTCCACTGCATCTGGGTAAAGCTGTTCTGGTTCTCTTCGGCGGCGGCTTTCAGCAGGACGTTGTTTTCCGCGCGCCAGCGGGTATAGACCGCCTCCATCTCATCCTGTGCCTGCTGGGCGTCCAGGTCGCCATAGGCCTGATAGTTATCGGCGCGCAAGTACGCAATGGACAAGCGCATTACCTCGTGCATGTTCTTCCAGGCTTTCTGCATCTCTTCGGTGAGCGCGGCATTTTGCCCCTTCACCTGCGGAATCACCTGCCAGTTTTTGTAATAGTCTTCGGCTTTGGCCAGCGAACCGTTCGCGGTGCCCAGCAGCGTATTGATTGCCGCGAGAGAGGCCGGGTCGCGCTGGTTTTTCAGGTAGCGGATCGCCACGCGGGTGACGGTAACGCGCGTTTTCACCAGGGTGTTCACACTGTCGCTCAGGCTCTCCTGCTGGGCATTAAGCAACCCGGAGTTCTGAAAGTTGTGACGATCGTTGTTAACGGCAGAGTAGAACAACCCTCCCGTGACAACTTGCAGCAGACAGAATATGGTGAGGGCAAAGATAATACCGGTAATCACGTGCAGATTTTTCAGCATGGCGGTCATCCGTAATAGAAGAGGCAGGGTTACATCAATACTATCGTCGTAGCGAATTTAAACTTTAATTTTACTATTGCTTAACTAATGGTTTCGTTGCGGAACCTGTTGTAAACCCGGATCATTTTAATGAGGAAGGTCAGCATGAGCAGCATAGATAAATGCGGAACATTCACGCTCGGAACGCGTACGGTTAAACGGTTTGGCTATGGCGCGATGCAGCTTGCCGGACCTGGCGTTTTTGGTCCGCCAAAAGACAAAAATGCGGCGCTGGCGGTGTTGCGTGAAGCGGTAGAGTCGGGGGTAAATCACATTGATACCAGCGATTTTTACGGCCCCCATGTGACCAACCAGCTTATCTGCGAGGCGCTTCATCCGTACCGGGATGACCTTACGATTGTGACCAAGATCGGAGCCCGACGCGGCGAGGACGCCTCCTGGCTGCCGGCGTTTTCCGCCCAGGAGCTGACGCAGGCGGTGCATGACAACCTGCGCAACCTGAAGCGAGATGTGCTGGACGTGGTTAACCTGCGGATCATGTTTAGCGCCCACGGACCAGCGGAAGGCTCGATTGCCGCGCCGCTAAGCACCCTCGCGGAGCTGCAACAGCAGGGGCTGGTTCGCCATATTGGGCTGAGCAACGTCACCGCTTCGCAGGTGGCTGAAGCGCAGAAGATGGTTTCCGTGGTATGCGTACAGAACATGTACAACGTGGTGAATCGCGGTGACGATGCGCTGGTAGATTCGCTGGCACAGCAGGGGATTGCCTGGGTGCCGTTCTTCCCACTGGGTGGTTTCACGCCACTGCAATCTTCCGGGCTACAGGCGGTGGCAGATTCACTGGATGCGACGCCTATGCAGGTGGCGCTGGCATGGCTGCTACAACGCTCGCCAAATATCCTCTTGATCCCGGGTACTTCTTCGGTGGCGCATCTGCGTGAAAACCTGGCGGCAGCCGATCTGGTATTGCCGCCTGAGGCGCTGGAGACGTTAAATACGCTGGTGGAGTAATCCAGACAGCAGCAAAAGCCCGGGGGATTTTTCGGGCTTTTGGTGTTTATGACGCAATCTGATTCCTTTGGCGGTGAAGTGCTAACGCTTCCGCCACGATTTCCTGCTTACTTTTCCGTGTTTCATACGCAGTAATGCGGATGTACTCCATCAGCGCTGGATCGATGCGCGCACTTAACATCCTGAGATCGGCCTCCTTTGCTACACCGCGAGCAACACGCTTGTCGGGATAATCACGGGCTGGCATAGAAAACGTCCTCCAAAAATTGTCTTGTTAATTTGTGCTGTAAAATATGCGCTAGTCTTGGTGTAAAGTCAACGTGTAGTGAAAGCACAGTGAATTACTGTTTGGCTTTTCTGAGATTCAAGACTTCATTAAGTGATTTGATAGTGTTTGTATTGTCACGCTGTGAGTCCGCTTTGATGCGGAAAGTCACATTTTCAGTGCTGATAATGACGGAATGTTCAACGCACCAGACGCTCTAAAATTATTGATAATTTCTTCCTGAAACTGAACTCAGGTTTATCCCTGTGCTTATTCATGGTTATTGCTTAATTAAATCTTCTGTTTGAAGGCTCAGCTGTAAAAATCTGACGCTATAAGACCGGCCTTGGGGGAATCCTGATATTAATCCTTTAAGCAACTTCCGGCTGGTCATATATTCCAGCATCGGTGACGTAGTTAGCGATATTCGCTATTTTAACCCTGTTAAACCCATGCAATTGCGCTGGTTTTCATTTCTTCCGACATAATAGATTTTGTCTACGGTCTCTTTTTAATTTATGCTTCGCATACGAACAATTAGCGTTGTGCAGGGTTTTAACATCGTGGCAGTTAATAAAACCCTGCTTTATATAAAGTAATCAGGAGATTCATTTTTATGTCAGACAATAATCCCCGCCCATTGGGCTGGTTAGGCCCGTGGTGCCTGCTGGTGGGTGTGGTACTTCTTGTGACGGGGCTGTTTTTTGCCATCGGCGGTTTTAAACTGGCTTCCCTGGGGGGGAGTTGGTACTTTCTCATTGCCGGGGTTTTCACGCTGCTCTCTGCAATTCAGTTTTTCCGCCGCAAATCCTCTGCCGTAGGGCTGTTTGCTCTGGTGTTTCTTGGCACCCTGATTTGGGCATTTTTCGATGCCGGACTCGACTTCTGGCCGCTGGTTTCCCGATTAATGGTACCCGCCGGGCTGATGGTGCTGGCAGCAGCCACCTGGCCTGCATTGCGTAAGCGTGAAGGAAAACCGTCCTCCACGAAAGGGGCGATGGCGGTCTGCGCGGTCCTTATTATCGGCATGGGCGTCACCTTTGTTCAGATGTTTCAACCCCATCCGACCGTGCCGTTTAGCGGCGAAAAGCTCCCGCTGGTGCCGGTAAAAGAAGAGGCGAAACAGCAGAACTGGGATCACTACGGTAATACGGCTGGCGGTAGTCGCTTTGTGGCGCTGGACCAGATAACCCGTGACAACGTGAAAAACCTGAAACCGGTCTGGACCTACCATACCGGTGATATTCCGCAAAGTCCGGATGGCAATGGCGCAGAAGATCAGCAAACGCCGCTACAGGTAGGCGATCGTGTCTTCCTCTGTACGCCGCATAACAACGTGATCGCCGTGGATGCCGATAGCGGGAAAGAGATCTGGAAAGCGGAAATCAACGCTAAGTCTGCCATCTGGATGCGCTGCCGTGGCCTGGCGTACTTTGATGCCACCAAACCGCTGGCACAGCCAACGGTAGCCGGCTCCACACCGGTTCTGCCAGCGCAGGTCGCACCGGGCGCGGCATGCCAGCGCCGTATCCTGATGAATACCATTGACGGTAAGCTGATCGCGTTAGACGCCGATAACGGCAAATTCTGCCCGGACTTCGGTACTAACGGCAGCGTTAACCTGCATGAAGGAATGGGCGACGCGTCAGATCCAACCTATGTGTTGACGTCGGCCCCGACGCTGGCGGGTACCACGGTCGTGGTTGGCGGCCGCGTTGCGGATAACGTCAGCACCGATATGCCGGGCGGCGTAATACGTGGTTATGACGTGATCACCGGCCAGCTGCGCTGGGCGTTCGATCCGCGTAATCCGGATCCGAACTATGTTCTGAAGCCCGGCGAACACTACAAACGCAGCTCCGCAAACTCCTGGGCCCCTATGTCCTGGGATGCGTCGATGAATACCGTGTTTATCCCGATGGGAAGTTCCTCTGTCGACCTGTGGGGCGCTGACCGTATTCCGGAAGATCACAAATACGCCACCTCAATTCTCGCGCTGGATGCGACTACCGGGAAAGAGAAGTGGGTATACCAGACCGTGCATAACGACCTCTGGGATTTCGATATCCCGATGCAGCCGAGCCTGGTTGATTTCCCAACGAAAGAGGGCAACAAGCCCGCGGTGGTAGTGGGCACTAAAGCGGGGCAAATTTACGTTCTCGATCGCCTGACGGGTAAACCGCTCACTGAAGTGAAAGAGGTTCCGGTAAAACCAGCGGATATTCCACGTGAACAGTACCCGGCAACGCAGCCTCGCTCTGTGGGGATGCCGCAGATTGGCGCAGAAACCCTGAAAGAATCTGATATGTGGGGGGCGACGCCGTTTGACCAGCTGGCCTGTCGTATCAGCTTCAAATCAATGCGTTATGACGGTCTGTACACGATGCCGGGAACCGATATTTCCCTGAGCTTCCCGGGCTCGCTGGGGGGAATGAACTGGGGCAGTTTGTCCACCGATCCGAACAACCAGTATAACTTCGTCAATGACATGCGTCTGGGCCTGTGGGTTCAGCTGATTAAGCAAGATCCGCAGAGCGCGGTGGCAAACACGGGCGGTGAAGCCGTGAACGCCGGGATGGGCGCCGTTCCGATGAAAGGAACGCCGTATTCGGTCAACAAAAACCGTTTCATGTCACCGCTGGGCATTCCGTGCCAGAAACCACCGTTTGGCTCTCTCTCCGCCATTGACCTGAAAACGCAGAAAATCGTCTGGCAGGTGCCGGTCGGTACCGTACAGGATACCGGTCCGTTTGGGGTAAAAATGCGTATGCCAATGCCTGTCGGTATGCCGACGCTGGGCGGTACGCTGGCCACGCAGGGCGGTCTGGTCTTCATTGCGGGAACCCAGGATTACTACCTGCGCGCCTTTGATTCCTCTACGGGGGAAGAAGTGTGGAAAGCGCGTCTTCCGGTGGGTAGCCAGGGCGGACCTATCAGCTATGTATCACCGAAAACCGGCAAACAGTACATTCTGATCTCTGCTGGCGGTGCACGCCAGTCGCCGGATCGTGGTGACTACGTGATTGCCTACGCGCTGGATAAATAACAGCGAAATAAGCAACCTGGCCCCGTCGTAGTACGGGGCTTTTTTTTGACTAAAAACCACGGATATGAAGAAAGCGGCGGGTCCGGTCAGCCCGTGAAAAGCACCCGCCAGCGACGGCGATGGCGAGTCATCTCGCGCCATAGTGCGATTATCTCGTCATGTTGCAGGGCATCAACAGCCTGCGGCGTTAACACCGGTAAACCATAGCGCTGGCGCAGGGCGGCTACTGCCGTGGCGCTGGCATTCATCGGTGACCGGATTTGCGTCGCCAGCTGCTGTCGCAATACGCTGAACGCCGTCACATCGCACAGCGTCAGCTCACGCAAAAATTGTTTGCAGCAACCCAACAGGTTCACGGGAGAGCGGTCAGGCGACTGTAACGCCAGCAGCAGGCCATCGCGATCGGCAATACGCTGATAACGACAGCTGACCACGTAGCCAATCTGCTGTTCCACGCGCAGGCGCTGGAAAAATTGCGGTTCGCAGCATAATGCCAGCAGCCGCAGCGCGGCGAGCGACGCGCCCGGCGGCAGGGGAATAAACACCAGCAGCGCCGAATCCGCGCTGGCGTGCGGAATGTGTTCGATCCCGCCGGGACAACCGCTTAATGGCGGCGGCTTAGCGTTAACCGGCGCCCGGAGCAGGCCAAGCTGCCGGGCTAACCCGTGCGCGTGTGCGACGCTGCCGCCAACTAGCGCCGCCAGCCAGCCGTCCCGTGGCGGATCCGATGCCAGACGTTCAGGCAATTGCTGAAGCAGCTCACGGATGGCAATGCCTTCTGGCACTGGCGTAAGAGCCGGGGCGGGGTGGGAGAGGCGATCGATTATCGCCCCGATGATGTGTTCCGCCGTAGCTACGGCGTCAGGAAGCCGCAGGGTGAGCTGCCAGCTACCGTCAACCGTTTGCCACTCGCCGCTGCCGTCAATATGGCGCAGTTCAGCAAGAAGAGGGCGTAACTGTTTGCCCATCGCCACCCCCTGCGCCCGTTCCAGGCACGAATAAAAAGGCCTGCGCAGGATCAGCGTTGGCGGTTGTGTCTGCGCCGACAAATGCAGCAGCGGAGCGGCTTCTGACGTCGGGGCTGGCGTAACATACCTGGCAGTCTGCGGGTAGAAGGAAAACGCGATGGGGCTATCATCTGCAACCGGCTGGCGACGCCAATGGCTAAGCGGCAGAGCAAACCCCTGGCTGGCGATAATTTCAGCGGTTTCAATTTTTTTGCAGGCCAGATACGAGGTGGGCGCCGCCAGTAAATCGGCACAAAAGGCGGAAAAACTTACGGGCGCCGCACCGGGCGCAAAACCGAACGCCCGCTGGCGCAGCTGCTCCAGCGTCGGCAGGGCGCTAAAACGCTGCTGTGCCAGCCGATAATAATGCCGCTGCTGCTCATCCGTCGTTTGCTGTAGCGCCCGTAGCCAGTGGGTAATATGCGGGTCAATCTCCTCGGGTCGTTCGCTATCAACCGTTAGCGCCAGCCAGCCGTTATCGTTATCCTGATAAAGCCAGTTCAGGGCGACATCTTCTGCCAGCCCTCGCGCCCGCAGCCCGGCAATCAGGCTTCCGGGGGCGTCGTCCAGTAAAAACTCCCGAAATAAGGTGACGCTGTCACTTTTTCGAATTAACGGACAACGCCACAGTGCGGGTCGCTCTGTCACTGCCAGCTGAAAATCTCCCTCAGCGCTAAGACGCAACGGGGGAGCGGTTTCAGGCATGCCACCAGAAGCAAAACCGGACGCAAACGTATGGGCAAGCTCGGCCAGCGCATCCAGCGTTTGCGGCCCTTGCAGCCACAATTGCAGGTGTCCGGCCACATAATAGCGCCGATGAAAGTCGCGCAACGCGGTTTGCAGCGATCCCGTGTCCTGCCCCAGAGAATCCTGGCTACCTACCTGAAAACGGCGAAAAACTGTGGGTTCTTCCATCGCGTGGCGTGCCGCCGCTTCGCGCCTGGCGGAATCATGCTGCTGGATGAGCCGGTTTTCCGCATCAATGACCGCCACTTCGCTCTGTATGTCATCGCATGAAAGCAGCGGCGCCTGCAACATATCCCGCAGTCGTGCGATGCCGTCGGACAGGTTATCGGCGGCCACATCGAAGAAAAATGCGCTGTGGCGAGCCAGCGTGGTGGCATTGACGCTACCGCCCTGACGCTGGACCCAGGCCATGAGTCGATCGTCGCCCTGATAGCGCTGGCTACCGCGGAACAGCAGGTGCTCAAGTAAATGCGCAAGACCGGCGAAGCGCGGTGGCTCGTGATGGCTTCCGGCACTCACGCGCGCCAGCGCCGCCGCGCGTGTCGCCTGCGGCTGATGCACCAGCGTTGCGCGTAAACCGCCTGCCAGCTCCACGATGCGGGTGGTCATTATCGCTACAGTTCCCGGGTTTTATAGATAAGCTGCGAACGTGTACGGTTGCGGAACTGAAGCTGGCCGATTTTCATGTCGCTACAGGCTGCTTCGCGTCGCGCGTCCAGAATTTTATGATGATGCGGCGATTTGCTGCACACCGGATCGGCGTTATCCGCATTCCCGGTGAGCATAAAGGCCTGGCAGCGGCAGCCGCCGAAGTCCTTCTCCTTTTCATCGCAGGAGCGGCACGGCTCCGGCATCCAGTCAAACCCGCGATAGCGATTGAAGCCGAAAGAGTCATACCAGATGGATTCCAGACTCTGCTCAAGCACCGAGGGGAACTCCACCGGCAGCTGGCGCGCGCTGTGGCAGGGCAGCGCCGTGCCTTCCGGGGTCACGCTGAGGAAAATCGACCCCCAGCCGCCCATACAGCCTTTTGGTCGCTCTTCGTAATAATCAGGGGTGACGAACAGCAGGTTGGTCAGATTGCCGCTGGCGGCCATTTTTTGCCGATAGTCGGCAACCACGCGTTCCGCGCGGGCGATCTGTTCTCGCGTCGGCAAAAGGCCCTGACGATTAAGGAACGCCCAACCGTAGAACTGGCAGGTGGCAAGTTCGACGTCGTCGGCGTCCAGTTCGATGCACAGCTCGATGATTTTATCGATCTGGTCGATGTTGTGCCGGTGCAGGACGAAATTCAGCACCATCGGGTAATCGCGCGCTTTGACCGCTTTGGCCATCGCCAGCTTCTGCTGGAAGGCTTTTTTATTCCCCGCCAGCGCGGCGTTGAGCACTTCATCGCTAGCCTGGAAGCTAATCTGGATATGGTCCAGACCGGCCTCGCTGAACGCGTCGAGCTTGCTTTCCGTCAGGCCAATTCCCGAGGTGATCAGGTTGGTATAAAAACCGAGATCGCGGGCGGCGCGGATCAGCTCCGGCAGATCTTTACGCGTCAACGGTTCGCCGCCGGAAAAACCTATCTGCACGCTGCCCATCGCCCGCGCCTGGCGGAAAACCTCAATCCACTGTTCAGTGGTCAGCTCCTGATCCTGCCGGGCAAAGTCCAGCGGGTTAGAGCAGTAAGGACACTGTAGCGGACAGCGATAGGTCAGCTCCGCCAGCAGCCACAGCGGTGGATTGACGGTGGGTTTATTCTGGCTCACGGAAAATAATCCACTTCTGTTGATAAGCGATTTGCAGGAATTCTACGACGTCGTCATCCACGCCGCCGGCTTCCGGGAACCGTTCGTTGAGTATGGCAATGATGGCCGCCGCGTCGCGTTGGCCATCGACCAGTTCGAGGATTGCGGCCGCGGTCTCATTGAGTTTAGCCATGCCTTCCGGATAAAGGATGACATGGCTGTCCTGAGCGGCTTCCCATTGCAGGCGATAGCCGCGACGAAAGGCGACGATGGAGTTTTTTTGCATGCTTATACCAGTCGGGTTGTGTGCCAGGCCGCTTTGTCGGTGACCGTGTGATAAGGCGGACGCTGTAGCGCGTAGGCCATGGTCATCGCGTCGAGCATCGACCACAGGATATCGAGTTTGAACTGAAGGATCTCCAGCATCCGATTCTGCTTTTCTGCGCTATCGCAGTAACTCTTCGCCAGCTCCAGACCGTGTTCAACGTCGCGGCTGGCCTGGCTGAGGCGGCTACGAAAATAAAAATAGCCTTCCTCTTTGATCCACGGATAGTGCTGCGGCCAGCTGTCGAGACGCGACTGATGAATTTGCGGGGCAAACAGTTCGGTGAGCGAACTGCATGCCGCCTCCTGCCAGTTGGCGCGGCGGGCGAAGTTAACGTAAGCGTCCACGGCGAAACGGACGCCGGGCAGCACGTGGCGTTCGCTGATTAAGTCGTCGCGGCTAAGCCCTACGGCTTCCCCCAGCTGTAGCCAGGCTTCGATCCCGCCGTCATGACCGTTGCTGCCGTCGTGATCGAGGATCCGCTGCACCCATTTTCGACGCGTGTGCGGATCCGGGCAGTTCGCCATAATGGCCGCATCTTTCAGCGGGATCGTCGTCTGGTAGTAAAACCGGTTCGCCACCCAGCCCTGGATCTGCTCGCGGCTGGCCTCGCCGTTATGCATCGCGATATGGTACGGATGGTGAATATGATAGTAGGCGCCTTTCGCCCGGAGGGCGTGTTCAAACTCTTGCGGCGAGAGCGTTTCACGAATGTGCATAGTTAGTCCTGAAGCGTGATGGTCATCCCGTCCCAGCTCACTTCAATTCCCTGCTGCGTGAGGGCGTGACGCTGCGGCGACTGCTCGTTAAGGATCGGGTTAGTGTTATTAATGTGAATCAGAATCTTGCGCTTTGCCGGCAGTGAGGCCAGCAGCGCCATCATGCCGTGTTCATCGCCGAGCGCCAGATGGCCCATATCGCGGCCGGTATTGCGCCCGACGCCAGCGGCCTGCAGTTCATCGTCCTGCCAGACGGTGCCGTCAATCAGCAGACAGTCCGCTTTTTTAAGCCACGGCAGGATGTCGTCATCGGGTTCACCGAGACCCGGCGCGTAGAACAGCGTCTGACCGTTGCGGCGGTTTTCGATAAACAGCGCCACGTTATGCCCCGGTAGCGGGCGGTCGCGCCACGGCGAATAGGGCGGTGCGTTACTGGCGATGGGGACAGCGGTAAACTGCAAATCAGGGCAGGCTTCCACGCTAAAGGCGGTGAGCGGTGCGATCGGATGATGAATCAGGCCGCCGTTCCAGTGCCGGAGCATGGTAAAAATCGGGAATCCGCTGGAAAGGTCTTCATGCACCTCCGGCGTACACCATACCTGATGCGGACACCCCTCGCGCAGGCTGAGCAGCCCGGTGGTGTGGTCAATCTGGCTGTCGGTGAGAATAATGCCGCCAATATGCGTGCCGCGCAGAACCTCTTTCTTATTCAGTTCTGGCGTATGGGCAATTTGCTGGCTGATATCGGGCGAGGCGTTACACAGTATCCACTCTTCGCCGTTATCGCTGACGATGATCGACGACTGGGTGCGGGGGGTCGCCTGAAGGGTACCGTTGCGCAAACCCTGACAGTTGGCGCAATTACAGTTCCACTGAGGGAAACCGCCGCCGGCGGCGGAACCGAGGACTTTAATAAACATGAAGATAGGCCAGGTAGTAAAACAAAAATGCCCGCACGGATGGCGGGCTGAGCGATTAGCGGTTGGAAATGTACAGCGTCACTTCCAGGCCAAGACGTAAATCAATAAAAGCAGGTTTCTTCCACATCGTTTTTTCCTCTTTAAAAATGCAGCACCAACACCATTGTTTGTGCCAGTTTTGTGATGGTCATCAAATAATGCGTCACAGTGGGGCAAAGCTCAACCCGAAAGATGTAAGGAATTAACGTAATGTTTACAACGTAACCTATTGTTGCCAAACATTTTGCAATACCTTTTGCCAGTTGCCCCACAGCAGCTTATTCAGCACAAATTGATCATAGCCGCTGTCACGCAACGCGCTGATTAGCCGCGGTAAACCACTCACATCATGCAAATCATCAGGTAACGTGATGCCGTCAAAATCGGAGCCCAGCGCAACATGATCTTCGCCCATGATGTTAATAAGATAGTCGATATGGCGAACGATTGTGCTCAGCGGGGTATCGCTATCGCGTTTACCGTCGGCGCGCAGAAAGGCGTTACCGAAATTGACCCCTGCCACGCCGCCGCTGTCGCGGATAGCCAGCAGTTGCCGATCGGTCAGATTACGCGGTTGCGGGCACAGCGTATGGGCGTTGGAATGGGTGGCGACCAGCGGTGAAGAGGAATGACGAGCAGTATCCCAGAACGCCTTTTCATTCATATGAGAAACGTCAATCAGCATGTTCAGGGCGTTAGCGTGCTTAATGAGGGCGATACCCTCTGCGGTAAGCCCTGGGCCGCTGTCCGGGCTGCCGGGAAACGTCCCGTTAACGCCAGTGCCAAAACGGTTAGCAATGTTCCAGAAAAGCCCAATGCTGCGCACGCCAGCGGCATAGAAAGCCTGTAGATCGCCACCCTCGCCGTCAAAACCGCCCGCACCCTCAATATGCGCCACCATCGCCAGCACTTTATCCTGACGGCAGCGTTCGATATCTGCCGCGCTCAGGCACAATCGCGCCCGTCCATCGGAGTGTGCGATAAGCTGCTTGAGGATCGTCAACTGCTGCCAGAGAATGTCGATCGGTTGCCACGGCTCGCTGGCGTAGTGCGGCGCCATGCGGGCGATATTCTCCTGCGGCGGCACGAACAGCGCGAACAGCCCGCCGGAAAATCCGCCTTGCTGCATGCGCGGATAATCGAGGTGTCCGTTCTCAATGCCGGAAAAGAAGGCCGTTACCGGATCCTGGCGATGATGAAGCCATAAATTAAGCAACAGGTCATTGTGACCATCAAAAATCGCCATAGCGCATCCCACTGTTTTTTATTGCTGAAAAAGTTGCCAGGCACGATAACCGATTTGTCCTGTCCGGCAAGGAGAAACTTACAACTTAGCAGCAATTGTTAATATCACTTAACCCTGAGGAGATCCGCACATCATATTGCGTGGCGAGATAAGAGCATTTCCCGTTCCATCTGCGATTGCATCGCGTACGTTCCCTGAGCTACAGGGCTACGCTATACTTCGCCACTTTGAGTTATGCGTGGCAGGTAACGAAATATGCGGGAGAGCATTAATTTTCTTTTCGTAGTGCTGTCTTTCACGGCACTGATTATGCTGATGCGCTTTTTCATCAGGCGTATTCGGCATCCAACGCGCATCGTTGCCGACAGCCGGGGAATGAAAAAAATCTCTACCCATCCTTCCTGGTTTGGCGGATCGTCAGGTAAAACCTACTTTTATGATGAGCAGTATTTATACGAGGTCATAAATAGCGTCACCCGTAAAATTGAGCTGGCGGCTATCGTAAAAATTAAGCCGGGCTCGACAGTGGTAAATAACAGGCGGATCTGGTCTGTGAGCTATCTTGAGGGAACCCGTGAAAAACAGGTGCAGTTTTATAATAATCTGACGGTGTTTAATCAAAACTTTGCTGCGTTTTTAGAGGTTGTAAAACGCGTGAATCCTGAAGCCGATATTAAGGCCGTCTCCTTGTTCAATCTGTGACAGGAATACATTACCTTTATCTTTCTGACTGCCCATACGGCAGGTATGGGCAGTAAAGCTGCAGATATTACGTCTTCTTGTTCATCATCGCCTTGAGATCGGCAAAGGGGTTAAACGTGGCGACACCCACGTCTTTTTGCGCATCCTCACCTGCGACAACGGTGGTGCCATACTGATCCGCTTCGGTGTACTTTGAGTGTTCGTGGTCATGGCAAAACAGGCACAACAACTCCCAGTTACTGCCATCTTCCGGATTATTGGTGTGATCGTGGTCGATATGGTGGACCGTGAGTTCACGAAGATTCGAATACACAAACTCCCGCGAGCAGCGTCCACAGACCCACGGGTAAATTTTTAGCGCTTTTTCACGGTAGCCGCTTTCCAGCCGTGCGTAGTTTTTGGGGATCAGAGCCATTGCTGATGTTACCTGTTAAAAAAGAGAACAGTTCACACTATATCCCATTTTGAGATGCCAGGAGAATGCCTCCTCTGCGGGAAGGCAGCGTGCGATTTGCGTATTTCTGTCAGTTTATTTGAAGCATTCCGTTAAATAATCACCATTTATTCTCATCGGTTAATGCGTAGAGTAGGGATAACGCAATGCTTTATCAGGATACCCCACTATGAAAAAGATCGGATTTTTGTCGTTTGGTCACTGGACGCCGTCTTCCCAGTCCGGCACGCAAACCGCAGCTGACACGCTGCTACAGTCCATCGATCTGGCTGTCGCCGCTGAAGAGCTGGGCGCGGACGGGGCTTATTTCCGCGTGCACCACTTTGCCCGCCAGCTCAGTTCGCCATTCCCCTTGCTGGCTGCGATAGGCGCGAAAACCAAACGCATCGAAATCGGTACGGGCGTGATCGACATGCGGTACGAGAATCCGCTGTATATGGCGGAAGATGCTGGCGCGGCAGATCTCATCTCCGGCGGGCGATTACAGCTTGGTATCAGCCGGGGCTCCCCGGAGCAGGTGATTGATGGTTGGCGTTATTTTGGTTACGTGCCGCAGGACGGGGAAAACGAATCTGATATGGCGCGCCGTCACACTGAGGTACTGCTTGATGTATTACGCGGTGAAGGGTTTGCGAAGCCTAACCCACAGCCGATGTTCCCAAACCCGCCGGGATTGTTGCGTCTGGAGCCGCATTCAGAGGGCTTACGCGATCGTATCTGGTGGGGGGCTGGCTCCAATGCAACGGCAGTATGGGCGGCAAAACTGGGGATGAACCTGCAAAGCTCAACGCTGAAAGATGATGAAACCGGCGAGCCGTTCCATATTCAGCAGGCAAAACAGATCCGTGCCTACCGACAGGCCTGGGCCGAGGCAGGGCATACCCGTCAGCCACGCGTTTCGGTCAGCCGCAGTATTTTTGCCCTGATGGACGATCGCGACCGGATGTATTTCGGTTCAAGCCGCAATGAGAGCGACAGCGTTGGCTATCTGGATGAGAAAACGCGGGCCATTTTCGGACGCAGCTATGCCGCAGAGCCAGACAAGCTGATTGAACAGTTGAAAAAGGATGAAGCGATCGCGGAAGCGGATACGCTGTTGCTTACCGTGCCGAATCAGCTGGGCGTGGAATACAACGCACATGTGATCGAGTCCATCCTGAAACATGTCGCACCGGAAATGGGATGGCGCGATCGCAATGCGTAATCTGGCCCTCTGGTATCGCCGGTTTGGTGAGCCTGAATCGGTACTGCAAGCGGAAACCACACCATTGTCACCGCGACAGCCGGGAGAGATACGTGTGCGCATGCTTTTTTCTCCGGTGAACGCCTCCGATCTCATCCCCATCACCGGGGCATATCGCCATCGCACGCCGCTGCCCGCAATAGCCGGTTATGAAGGGGTCGGAATAGTGACCGAAACGCCCGCCGCTTACCCGGCGCTGCTGGGCAAGCGGGTCCTGCCGTTACGGGGGCAGGGAACCTGGCAGCGCTATGTCGACTGCCCGGTGGCGTATGCGGTTCCCGTCCCGGACGACATCGACTCGCTTCTTGCCGCGCGGGCGTATATCAACCCGCTTGCCGCTCAGATGATGCTGGACCGCTATCCTCCGATTGGGAAAACGGTGCTGCTCACCGCTGCCGGTTCTGACTGCGCCGTTCTGCTCGGGCAATGGGCACGCCAGGCGGGTGCAGAGGCGGTTTACGGGATCCATCGCTCGCCCGTGCACGCTCAACGTCTGGCTGAAATGGGGATCGTCCCGATTGCGCAAGATGATACGGCCGCCGTCAACGCTGCCGCCGCGCAAGCGGAGGTGGTGTACGACGCCACGGGCGGCAGCCTGGCGGAGGCGATCCTGAGCGTGATGCCCGAAACCGGTACCTTTGTCTGCTACGGGCTACTCTCCGGGCAGACCTTCCGGCAGCAGCGGCCGTTGCCGCGCGTGGCGTGGTTTCACATTCGTAACTATCTGGACGCGCTGAGCGCTGAGGCGTGGCAGGCGGAGTTTCGGCGCATCTGGCCTAAACTGCGCGCCAGCCAGTGCAGCGATGTTACCCTCTACCCGCTGTCGGAATGGCAGCGGGCAGTGGGCAACTACCGCGAAGCGGGAAGAACGGGCAAGCCTATGCTGTCGATGGACAATTAATCGGCCTTATGGCTCATGTCGCTCAGCAGTACAGCGATACTTTGTCCACCGGCGGTCTGCTCCAGGCCAATTTTGACAATAATTGTCAGCGGAACGGAGAGCAGCATGCCGACAGGCCCGAGCAGCCAGCCCCAGAAAATCAGGGACAGGAACACAACAAGAGTTGAAAGCCCCAGCCCGCGTCCCATTATCCGTGGTTCGAGAATGTTCCCGAAGACAAGGTTAATCACCAGATAGCCTGCCAGCAGAATCAGGGCATCATACAAACCGCTGAAAACCAGCACCTGAAGGATAGGGGGGATCGCCGCCAGCACGGAGCCAATGTTAGGAATATAGTTGAGCGCAAAGGCCAGCAGCCCCCAGACGAAGGCAAAACGCACATCCAGCGCGGCGAGCATCCCCCAGACCACTAATCCCGTCACCAGGCTGATGGCCGTTTTCAGCACCAGATAGCGTGAAACGCTGTCGAGCGCGCGCTGAATGGCACCCATTCCCTCAACCGGACGCACCATGATGTGCTGGAGTTTTGCAGGCAGCTGTGGAACTTCCAGCAGCATAAACACAACCGTCAGGAACAGCAGGAAAATCGAGGTCATGGCGTTGGAGAGCTGTGCCAGCAGGCTGGTGACAATCGTCATGGCGGCATTCGGATCGATGTATTTAAGCAGTTCCTCAACCGAGACTTCGATACCCGCGCGTTGCAGCCAGGGTTCAATTTGCAGCAGCGGGGTCGCCAGGGAAGAGCGGTATGTCGGCAGCGTCCGCGCCAGCTCGTTCAGGGAGGTTCCCAGATAGGCGACTAACAGCACCATCGCAACGATAATAATACTGATAAGCAGGCTTATCGCCAGCACACGCGGGATGCGTAGCCGCACCATTCGCTGCACCAGTGGATTGAGGATCACCGCGATAAAAAGCGCCAGGATAAAGGGCACGATGATATCGGCCGCAAAACGAACGCCGGTCAGAATGATCACCAGCATGCCCAGCATGATGACGATCTTAAGCCCGTTGAGGGTGATAATGGGTTTGGCCATGGACGTTCCTGAACAGTTTTTTATTTATAATAGAGGGGAAAGCGGATTAAAAAAACTAACCAAAATCAAACAGACTGGGTAAAGAAATGAAAAGGCTTTGAGTAAATTCCTGGCTTATGATACAAATCAGGCGTGTTCAACTACTGAGGACAATTTTCATCCGCAAAGACGAGAAGCAACACCGCGGATAATTGTAATTTTATGGACAATTTGTTCAGGACGTATTTTTCAAACAACTCTGCTCTGTTTTCTACCTCCCTCTGCACGCTTTCCGGTGAACAACACTGGCGTTCCGCGCTATAGTCACGTCTTCTGCCTGAGCTGGCGCTATGCGCTTAGCTAACTGATTTAATTCCCACTTTTTTGGTTTGCTGTTCGCAGCGAGCCTCGATGGATTATATTCTCAAGCAGGAGAAAAACATGTTTTACTGGATTTTATTAGCTCTGGCTATCGTTGCTGAAATTACCGGCACCTTGTCGATGAAATGGGCGAGCGTGAGTGACGGCAGCACCGGATTTATTTTGATGCTGGTCATGATTACGCTTTCCTATATATTCCTCTCTTTCGCGGTTAAAAAAATCGCGCTGGGCGTGGCATACGCTTTGTGGGAAGGTGTTGGTATTTTATTGATTACGCTGTTCAGCGTCATGATATTTGATGAAACCCTGACGACAATGAAAATTGCCGGGCTGACGACCCTGGTCGCAGGTATCGTGCTGATTAAATCGGGTACGCGCAAACCAGCCAAACAGCAGAAGGAGCAGACCCATGCAGCAGTTTGAATGGATCCACGCGGCCTGGCTGGCTTTCGCCATCGTTCTGGAAATTATTGCGAACGTCTTTCTGAAGTTCTCCGACGGCTTTCGTCGCAAAGCCTACGGCTTGTTATCGATTGCCGCGGTTCTGGGGGCGTTTAGCGCCCTGTCGCAGGCGGTGAAAGGCATCGATCTTTCCGTGGCCTACGCGCTGTGGGGCGGCTTCGGTATTGCCGCCACCCTGGCGGCAGGCTGGATTATGTTCGGGCAGCGTTTAAACCATAAAGGCTGGATAGGGCTGGTATTACTGCTCGCTGGCATGATCATGATTAAACTGGCCTGAGTGACCTACTGCTGCGCCAGGGCTTCCAGCCGGTCGCGAAAACCGGTCACCGCTAACGCTCGGTTATCGGCGCGCCAGCGGTCTTTCGCTGCCGGAGCAGAACTCTGAACGCCAATCAGTTGCCAGCCGTTAACGGTTTTTAACATCAGGGGCGATCCGCTATCACCCGGTAGCGTATCGCACTGATGCGAAAGCACGCTGTTTTGCGCCCAGCCCGTCACCACGCAGTCCGTATGGGTGTACAGCGAATCGAGGTGATCAACAGGGTAGCCTGACTGCGTCACTTTTCGATCGGCGGCTTTCAGGGCGGCGGTGAGCGCGTCTTTGTCACCATCAAAGAGCGGTAGCGGAGCGATCCCGGACGGCGGATAACGTAAAACGATCAGCCCGAAATCCCAGGATGCCGCCCCGGGCGGCACAATCCATCCATCGCCATCCGGTTTCAGGCGTTTCCCGAGCGACGGATCCACCCGCCCCTCAATACCGTGAATTTCGTAGCGCCAAATCCCTTTCTGCGAGACAAAGCGCAGGGCGATCGCTTTATCCGGTTTGCCTTCGGGCGGCATTAACAGGCAATGACCCGCCGTCAGCGCAAGGCGTGGCGTTATGAGAGTTGCGGTACATAGATTGCCGCTGGCGGTTTCCAGTTGCCCGATGGCATCCCAGGGCGCTTCGGTAGGATCGGTGACACGCGTACGATCGTCATGACCAAAAAACAGCGTCTTTACCTCTTTGGCGCTGATGGCCTCATCGTCGCCCTCATCCGCATGTGAAAAGCCTGCAAAAAGGCTAAACGTTCCCAGTAACAACACAACAGATTTACGCATATCACACTCTGGTGGGGGTAATTATGATTATTAAAAGTGAACCCTATGAAAATACTATAGACGCGACGGCGAGAAAGTGGGAGTAAAATCAGCGTGCTACATTCAGGAAAGATAAAAGTGGCTGGCGATGAGCGCGCATAAAATTAGCAGGATAAGAATGAACTCAAACCGATAGCGCCGCAGCATACGCCCTCCGGATAAAAAAACGGCGCTGACCGCAATCCCGTTCAGCGCCGGTTTACCAACGTGCCCCGAAGGGCACGGTTAAGCTTGTACTCTTACGCTGCTGGCTGTGCAGCAGGTTTAGCCGCTTCGTGTTTTGCCGCTTTTTTGTGATGCTTTTTAGCCGCCTGGGCTTTCTGCTCTACCGCAGGTTTTGCCGCTTTTTTGTGGTGCTTTTTCGCGGCCTGCGCTTTCTGTGCTGCCGCTGGTTTAGCCGCTTTGTGATGTTTTTTATGGTGAACCGTTTTGGCCGGAGCAGCGGTGGATGCCGCAGGCGCTGCGGTGGCGGTAGTTTCAGCCGCGAATGCAGCGGAAGAAAGACCCATAGCAGCGGCAACAACCAGAGCTAATACTTTTTTCATTTTCATACCCTCGAATTTGGTTTTTCATTTAACCCCACTGCGGGGCCGTTGAAATAACTATATCCCTGTAAATTCGGGGTTTCCGTGAGTGATTGGTATCGGCGTGTAACCATATGTACAACGCCGGGGTGGCCCCCGGCGCGTTCGTTTACAGGTAGCGGGACGTCAGGTGTTCGCGGAAGTAGCGGATATTCAGATCTTCACCTGTGGCCTGGGTGATGAGCTGCGACGTGCTGAAACGGCTGCCGTGCTGCCAGATATTCTGACGCAGCCAGTCAAACAGCGCCGAGAAATCGCCCCCGGCAATGGATGCCTGCAACCCGGGCAGCGCAGTTTTGGCGGCATGAAACAGCTGTGCCGCATACATTGCCCCCAGCGTGTAAGACGGGAAGTAGCCAAAACCGCCGTCGGTCCAGTGGATGTCCTGCATACAGCCGTTGCGGTAGTTATCTTTGGTGGATAATCCAAGCCAGGCCTGCATTTTCTCATCCCATAACGCGGGGATATCATCCACTTCAATTTCGCCATTGATCAGCGCGCGCTCAATCTCATAGCGCAACACCACATGCGCCGGATAGCTCACTTCATCTGCATCAACGCGGATGTAGCCCGGCTTCACGCGCTGATTCCAGGCAATAAAATTCTCTTCACTGAATGCCGCCTGGCTGCCGAAACGGGCATGGACCGCCGGAAGCAGATGCTTCAGGAAAGCCTCACTGCGGCCCAGCTGCATTTCAAAAAACAGACTCTGGGATTCATGGATCGCCGTAGAGCGCGCCAGCGCAACGGGCTGGCCGGCCCACGCTCGCGGAAGGTTTTGCTCGTAGCGGGCATGTCCGGTTTCGTGGATCACGCCGAAAAGCGCGCTGAGCAGTTCATCTTCATCGTAACGCGTGGTGATACGCACATCTTCCGGCACGCCGCCGCAGAACGGGTGGGCGCTAACGTCCAGACGACCGCCGTTAAAATCGAAGCCAAGCATTTTCATCGCTTCCAGGCCCAGCTCGCGCTGGGTGGCGGTGGGGAAGGGACCCTGTGGCGGAACGAACGATCGTTGAGCCTGTTTTTCCACAACCTTTGCCAGCAGCTCCGGCAGCCAGGACTTCAGATCGCCGAACAGCACATCCAGGCGAGCGCTGGTCATGTCGGGTTCAAAGATATCCAGCAGCGCGTCGTAAGGCGTGCAGTCTTTAGCCTCAGCGCGCAGGCGGGCCTCTTCACGACTGAGTTTCACCACCTCTTTCAGGTTGGCTGAAAAGCCCTGCCAGTCGTTGGCCGGACGCTGAGTACGCCAGGCGTGTTCACACCTGCTGCCCGCCAGCGATTTGGCCTCTACCAGCGATTCCGGCAGTAAAGTGGCCTGCTGGTAGTGGCGCGTCATTTCACGCAGGTTGGCCTGCTCAACGTCGTTCAGATCTTCTTCTGCCGCCGCCGCCAGCCATTCACCCACTTTTTTATCGGTCAGGATCTGATGTTGCAGGACGCTCATCTCCGCCAGCGCTTCACCGCGCGCGGCGCTGCCGCCGGGCGGCATCATGGTAAACATGTCCCAGCTGGCGATGGAGGAGAGGTGAGAGAAGCGGGAGAGACGCTGGAAGGTGCGGGTGAGTTGTTGATAGTTATTGTTTTTCATGAAGTCCTCGTGTCTGAATCAGCCGATGACAAAAATTAGCATCGGCTCGATTTAAACACGAAGAGGGCTGAATGTTAATGCAGTCGTTTATGCAGGCTCGCGCCCACCAGCAGTGCCGCGCACAGCATCAGCGCGATAAATCCGCCCACGCCGTTCCAGCCGTAGTTATGCCAGAACACCCCGCCGAGAGTCCCGGCAATGCTGGAACCGAGATAGTAACTGAACAGATACAGAGACGAAGCCTGACCTTTAGCGCGGCGCGCGCGTGGGCCAATCCAGCTGCTGGCAACAGAATGCGCGGCAAAGAATCCCGCAGAGAAGAGCAGCATTCCGGCAAAAATCAGCCACAGGGAAGAGACAAGCGTCATCAGCAGCCCGAAAAGCATCACGGCTGTGGACACCAGCATCACCGGACCACGGCCGAAGCGCGCGGTCATGGCGCCTGCTTTTGGCGAACTCCACGTCCCGGTGAGATACGCCACAGAGAGCAAACCCACCAATGCCTGGTTAAGATGCCACGGCGAGAGCATCAGCCGGTAGCCAATATAGTTAAACAGCGTGACAAATGACCCCATCAGCAGGAATCCCATCAGAAACAGTCGCGGCAAACCTTTGTCGCGCCAGTGCAGACGGAAGTTGATAAACAGTGTTTTCGGACGCAGGGAAGTCGGGCGGAAATGGCGCGATTCCGGCAGGATTTTCCAGAACATTAGCGCCGAAGCGAGGGCGAAGCAGCCGATTACGGCCAGCGCAATGCGCCAGTTAAAGAAATCGGTAAACACACCGCTGAGCAGGCGTCCGCTCATCCCGCCGATAGAGTTCCCGCTAATGTACAGCCCCATGGAGAAGGCCACGAAACTCGGGTGGATCTCCTCGCTGAGATAGGTCATCCCGACCGCCGCCACGCCGCTGAGGGATAACCCAATCAGCGCGCGCATGATCAGAATGCCGTGCCAGCTGGTCATCATGGTGGACAGCAAGGTACACACGGAGGCCAGCATTAACGCCGTTACCATGACCTGCTTACGCCCGATGGCATCTGAAAGTGGCCCGGTGAACAGCAGACCGATCGCCAGCATCCCGGTTGAAATGGAGAGCGAAATACTGCTGCTGGCTGGCGACACGCCAAATTCATGCGACAGGACCGGCAGGATCGGCTGAACGCAGTAGAGCAGGGCGAAAGTGGCGAGACCCGCTGAGAAGAGCGCCAGCGTGACGCGCATAAACTGGGGGGTACCACGTTTTATAAACTGAACCGGCTGCGGTACTGCGGGTAAATCATCAATGTCGCTGGCCGGCGCGATATCAACGGTCGTTGTACGGCTCACACATAATCCTTGCTTAAACTTCCCCGTGGTTTCTGGTGACGGGTATGACCACAAGATTAGGGTAGGAAAATGTAAATATTCTGTCTAATATATTAATAATCTCAAATGATACTTTAAAAATATGAATATCGAGCTGCGCCATCTGCGCTATTTTGTCGCCGTCGCCGAAGAGCTCCATTTTGGTCGGGCTGCGGCAAGGCTGAATATCTCTCAGCCACCGCTGAGCCAACAGATCCAGATCCTTGAACAGCAGGTTGGGGCGCGTCTGCTGGCGCGAACCAACCGCAGCGTGAGCCTGACGGCGGCTGGAAAACAGTTTCTCGCCGATAGCCGACAGATCCTGAGTATGGTGGTGGACGCCGCCGCCAGAGCGGAACGGCTTCATCTCGGGGAGACGGGAGAGCTGCGCATCGGGTTTACCTCGTCGGCCCCCTTCATCAGCGCTGTTTCACAAACGCTATCCTCGTTTCGCAGTAACTTTCCGGATGTGCATATTCAGACGCGCGAAATAAATACCCGGGAGCAAATATCGCCGCTTAATGAAGGATCGCTCGACCTGGGGCTAATGCGTAACACGCAGTTGCCTGATACCCTGGCGTGGCAGGTGATCCTCCGCGAACCGCTGATGGCGATGATCCCCCGGGATCACCCGCTCGCCGCGCAGCATAGCGTCACGCTGGCTGAACTGGCGAAAGAACCCTTTGTCTTTTTTGACCCACAGGTGGGTACCGGATTGTATGACGATATTCTTGGTCTGATGCGGCGATATGGCCTTGTCCCGACTATCGCGCAGGAAGTGGGGGAAGCCATGACGATCATTGGTCTCGTTGCCGCAGGACTTGGCGTGTCGATTCTTCC
Source organism: Enterobacter sp. 301B (assembly GCF_003850715.1). Taxonomy (NCBI): domain Bacteria; kingdom Pseudomonadati; phylum Pseudomonadota; class Gammaproteobacteria; order Enterobacterales; family Enterobacteriaceae; genus Enterobacter; species Enterobacter sp. 301B. The sequence goes on along the minus strand of NZ_PQTC01000001.1, from coordinate 280,522 downwards.
GGCCTCGTTTAAACGGGTACAACTGCCGGAAATGCGCTGGGTGAATATTGCCGAGCAGGATGCGGTCTCGGAGATGTGGCTGGTGTGGTCTAAACATCATGAACAGAGCCATGCGGCACAGCGTTTCAAAGAACAATTAATTACCGCTTCTCACGGGCGTTATTTATAGGGAAAAGCAGGCGAAAATGTGCAGTAAATCACATGGCTAAGTAAAAATTTGACGTCAGCCATTGAAGTGCTTCACCATAGCCCTCAGTTTATTTCGAAGCTCGAAAATAAGGGAGTACGAGGTGGTTGCTGATAGTCAGCCAGGGCATATCGATCAGATCAAGCAGACCAACGCGGGCGCCGTTTATCGCCTGATTGATCAGCTGGGTCCGGTTTCGCGTATCGATCTTTCGCGCCTGGCACAACTGGCACCCGCCAGTATTACCAAGATTGTCCGCGAAATGCTGGAAGCCCATCTGGTTCAGGAGACAGAAATTCAGGAGCCGGGCAGCCGTGGCCGTCCGGCGGTAGGGCTGGTGGTGGAAACGGAAGCCTGGCACTACCTGTCGCTGCGAATTAGCCGCGGGGAAATCTTCCTCGCGCTGCGCGACCTCAGCAGCAAGCTGGTGGTGGAAGACCGGCTGGAGCTCCCGCTCGATGCAGAGCAACCACTCCTCGATGCCATTCTGACCCACATCGACCAGTTCTTTATTCGTCACCAGCAGCGCCTTGAACGTTTAACGGCGATTGCGATCACCCTGCCGGGAATTATTGATACCGAAAATGGCATTGTGCACCGCATGCCGTTTTATGAAAACGTCAAAGAGATGCCGCTGGGCGACGTGCTGGAAAACCACACCGGTGTGCCGGTCTACATTCAGCATGATATCAGCGCCTGGACGATGGCGGAGGCGTTGTTTGGCGCCTCCCGGGGCGCGCGCGACGTGATTCAGGTGGTGATTGATCATAACGTTGGCGCAGGTGTGATCACCGACGGGCGTCTGTTGCATGCTGGCAGCAGTAGCCTGGTGGAGATTGGCCATACGCAGGTCGATCCGTACGGAAAACGCTGCTATTGCGGTAATCATGGTTGTCTGGAGACGATTGCCAGCGTCGAAAGCGTGCTGGAGCTGGCGCAGGTGCGGCTCAGCCAGTCAATGAGCTCCACGCTGCACGGTCAACCGTTGAGCGTCGAGGCATTGTGCACTGCGGCAAGGCAGGGCGATCTGCTGGCGAAGGACATCATTACCGGCGTGGGCAATAATGTCGGGCGCATTCTGGCCATTATGGTGAACCTGTTTAACCCGCAAAAAATACTGATCGGCTCCCCGCTCAGCCAGGCGGCGGATATCCTCTTTCCGGCAATTTCCGCCTGCATCAACCAGCAGGCACTTCCCGCGTACAGTAAAAACATCGTGGTCGAAAGTACGCAATTTTCCAACCAGGGTACGATGGCTGGCGCCGCGCTGGTAAAAGATGCGATGTACAACGGCTCGTTACTGATTCGTTTGCTTCAGGGCTAACTCTTTTCCATAGATGTACGAAAAATTGCGCTATCTCAAGCCGGGTAGCGCACGCTTCCCGTAGACTTTCCCCACTGAATTATTTACCTGGTTTATATTTTTTGAAGCATACCCAAGAGGTGGAATGAGTCATGCTTAAGCGTTTCTTTATTACTGGTACGGATACGTCTGTCGGGAAGACCGTCGTATCCCGCGCGTTACTTCAGGCCCTGGCGGCAAGCGGTAAACGCGTTGCAGGATACAAGCCGGTAGCAAAAGGCAGTAAAGAGACGCCAGAAGGGCTGCGCAATAAGGACGCCCTGGTTCTGCAAAGCGTCTCGTCTCTGGAACTGCCTTATGATGCCGTCAATCCTATCGCGTTAAGCGAAGAGGAAAGCAGCGTCGCTCACAGCGGGCTTATCAACTACAGTCTGCTTTCTGATGGCCTGGCAAATCTGAGTGAAAAGGTTGACCACGTTGTCGTTGAAGGGACCGGTGGCTGGCGCAGCCTGATGAACGATTTACGTCTCCTTTCCGAGTGGGTGGTGCAGGAGCAGCTGCCGGTGATTATGGTCGTGGGCATTCAGGAAGGGTGCATCAACCATGCCTTGCTGACGGCGCAGGCTATCGCTAATGACGGCCTGCCACTGATTGGTTGGGTGGCGAACCGTATTAACCCGGGCCTTGCGCACTACGCAGAAATCATCGACGTGCTGAGCAAAAAGCTGCCTGGCCCGTTGGTAGGCGAACTGCCTTATCTGCCCCGCGCCGAGCAGCGCGATTTAGCGCACTATATCGATCTCTCGGCTTTCGGCGGTATGCTGGCCGTAGATCGAGTCGTGGCGTAGCGTTCTCGACAATACCGACGCCACAACACAGGCAACCAGCAAACCGGGAAGTAAAAAATACTGCCCGGTCATCTCACATACCATCAAGGCCGACATGATTGGCGCATGCGTTGTGGCGGCGAGCAGCGTCGCCATTCCTGCCAGCCCAAGCAGGATCGCCGTCTCAGAGCCAGGAAACCACAGCGCAAAGATCTGCGCAAACAGCATTCCCGTTGCCATACCAACGAACAAGGTTGGCGTAAACACGCCTCCCGGTGCGCCGGACCCGCTGCTTGCCAGCACCGCCAGGAGCTTGCAGATAAAGACGCCGGCAATTACCGACAGCAGCGGCGGCGACTGCAAAAACGCCTGAACCACGCTATAGCCATTCCCCCATACCTTCGGCGTCAGCAGCGACAGCAGCCCGACGATCAGACCACCCAGCGCCAGCTGCCAAGGCGGTGAAAGTTTGAGACGCAGAAACAGAGAATGGCTGAAAGCCATTAGCCACATCAAAAGCGGGCCGCACAGCCCAGCCAGCAGACCCACGCCAACGATCAGGAAATAATCCACCGCCGTAAGCATCTCGCTGAGATGGACATCATAAAGTGTATTCGCGCCGGGACTTAACAGGCGCGTGGTCAGCAGAGCCACCACAGCGGCAATCACCACCGGGCCGAGGGAGGCCAGCATAAGTGTGCCAAACAGGATCTCTGCGATAAACAGGCTGCCCGCCAGCGGCGCATGATAGGCGCTGGCCATCCCGGCGGCGGCACCGCAGGCGATCCACAGTTTCCATTCGGACTTCGGCGTACAACGTTGTGCAAAAAAGGAGGCAGCGAGGGCGGCAAGCAGGATCATGGCGCCTTCCCGGCCGATGGCGCTGCCGCTGGCGACCACCAGCCACGAGGCGAGGAATTTCACCAGGCTGGCGCCGTAATCAAACTGGCCATCACCCGTCTCCAGCGCCTCCATATAATCGGTCGGGGCGTGGGGACGTTGTGCCGTCATGCGCTGCCATCCCCACAGTAGCACTCCCGCGGCCAGACCACCCAGCGCAGGCGTGAGCGCCCGCCGCCAGGGCGATAACGCGGCAGCGGCGTTCACCAGGCTTCCGCTTTCGTTGCTGAGAAACAACCACTCCAGCAGATACATGCTGTGGCGGAACACCGCAACGGCCAGCGCTGCCAGCACGCCGGTGACGGTAGCAATCAGGAGACGGCGAAACATCGCGCGGATGTCGGGGTATGCGTGAAGACGTTGCATGAAGTCGTGATTAACGGGGACGATACGATATTGTGGCGGGAAAACGTGAGGTTAGCAAAAGGTATGCGTGCGGAAAAAGGCCGGGCAGTACCCGGCCTGAATGCTTAACTCTCGCTATGAATATTCAACGCCCGGCGCGTACGCCCTGAGCTCAAATACTCCGCAATATAATCCTGGGATATCTCGCCGTTATAGCGTCCGTCCTCGTCCACAATCGGCATCCAGCTGGTGTTGCTCTCATACAGGCGAGAAAGCACCACGCGCAGGTTATCCTCGGCCTTACCTGTCATGCGGAACGGATGCAGAATATCACCGCAGCTGCCGCTGGCATTACGCGCTTCGCGGCGCTTCACAAAGCCCAGCGGTTTGCCGAGATCATCAACCACGGTAATGGCGCGAATATCGTTGTCATCCATGGTGGCGAAGGCCTCTGGCAGCGGCGTCGATTCGCGTACCGTAATCGTCGGCTGCTGGTCGGTGACGTCGCCCGCGGATACCAGCAGCAGGCGTTTCAACGTCCGGTCCTGACCAACAAACGAGCCGACAAACTCATTGGCGGGTTTCGCCAGCAGCTCGTCCGGGCTGGCGCACTGAACAATACGCCCCTGACGGAAGACGGCAATACGGTCGCCCAGCTTCAGCGCTTCGTCAATATCGTGGCTCACCAGCATCACGGTCTTTTTCAGCTTGCGCTGCATCTCCAGGAACTGGTTCTGGATCACCTCACGGTTAATCGGGTCAACCGCGCCGAATGGTTCATCCATCAGCAGGACCGGAGGATCCGCTGCCAGCGCGCGGATGACGCCGATACGTTGCTGCTGACCGCCGGACATTTCGCGCGGATAGCGGTGAAGGAATTTATGTGGATCCATTGCCACCATATCCATCAGCTCCTCGGCACGGGATTTACAGCGCGCTTTGTCCCAGCCCAGCATGCGCGGCACGACGGTAATGTTCTCTTCGATAGTCATGTTCGGGAACAGGCCAATCTGTTGGATCACGTAGCCAATGTTGCGGCGCAGGGTCACGGTGTCCATCCCGCTGGTGTCTTCGCCGTTAATCAGGATCGTCCCGCTGCTTGGCGTAATGAGACGGTTAATCATCTTCAGGGTAGTGGTTTTCCCGCAGCCGGACGGGCCGAGCAGCACGCACATTTCCCCTTCAGGCACGTTCAGGTTGACGTTGTCGACGGCCTTAAACGTCTGGCCGTGCTTCTGTGAAAATTGTTTGGTGAGGTTTTCCAGTTTTATCATTATCGAATCCCCTTCGGAGTCAGTACCACCTGCAAACGGTGCAGCAACCAGTCGAGCACAATCGCTAAAAGACAAATCATCAGCGCGCCCGCAATTAACATACGAATATCACTCCCGCCAATACCGTTAAGCAGCAGCAGGCCCAGACCGCCCGCGCCAATCACGGCAGCAATCGCCATGACGCCGATGTTCATCACCACGGCGGTGCGGATGCCGCCAAAAATGACCGGCAGCGCCATTGGGATTTCCACCCAGCGCAGACGCTGCCAGAAGGTCATGCCGATGCCGCGTCCCGCTTCGCGCAGGCCGGGTGGCAGGCTGTCGAGCGCTGTGTGGGTGTTGCGCACAATCGGCAGCAGTGAATAGAGGAACACCGCCGTAATCGCGGGCAGGGCGCCAATGCCCTGACCGATCAGCGAAAAGAGCGGGATCATCAGGCCGAAAAGCGCAATTGACGGGATGGTGAGCACAATGGTGGCAATCCCCAGCACCGGCGTTGCCAGCCATTTATGGCGGACAATTAAAATACCCAGCGGCACGCCAATAACAATCGCCAGGCCCACGGCAAGTGCCACCAGCCAGAGGTGTTGCAGCGTCAGGGTTAAGAGATAGTCCCAGTTGTCGAGAATATAGTGAATCGTCTCCATAGCGCCTCCTACAGCAACTGTTTGCTACGCAGGAAATCACGGGCGACCTGCTGCGGTGACTGATGGTCGATATCCACCTTCTTATTCAGTTCGGTGATAACGTCGTTGTTGAGCTGGGCTGAGAGGGTGTTCAGCGCCTCCTCCAGCCCCGGGTTAGCCTCCAGCGTGTCTTTTCGAACAACTGGCGTCACGGCGTAACTCGGGAAGAAGCCTTTATCGTCTTCCAGCACTTTAAGATCGAAGCCCTTCACGCGCCCGTCGGTGGTGTAGATCAGCCCGGCATCGACAAACCCGTCGCGCACCGCGTTATAGACCAGCCCCGGATCCATCTGGCGGATCTGCGGGCGGTCCAGCTCCATGTTGTAGGCCGCCTGCAACGGTTTCATCCCGTCGCTACGCCCGGCAAATTCCAGGTCAAGGCCCAGCAGCCAGTTGTTATCTGGATCGGTTTTACGGATCTGCTCAATCTTTGCCACCATCTCAGACATGGTATTGATATGTTCAGCCTCGGCGCGCTTGCGCTGCATGGCAAAGGCATAGGTATTGTTCATATCGGCAGGTTTAAGCCACACCAGACCGTGCTTTGCGTCGAGGCGTTTCACCGTCTCGTATGACTCCTGCGGCGACATGCGTTTGTTGATATGGTTGAAGATGATCAGCGACGTGCCGGTGTACTCCCAGGTCATATCAATCTGCTTGTTAATCATCGCGTTACGGGAAATCACCGTCGCAATATTAGTCTGCGGCTGCACCTGAAATCCTTTCTTTTGCAGATACTGTACGGTCATGGCCGAGAGAATGTGCTGCTCGGTAAAGCTCTTTGTTGCCAGGATCAGCGGCGCGGCGAGCGCCTGGCTGGTGAAGAGCGCGGCGGCGCACAGCGCCGTCAGGCCGGAAAACAGTCTCATAGAAGCTCCTTGTTATAATTATCGCGCGAGATGCGGGCTCAGTAGTCGACCCAGTGCCGCCAGCAGCGTATCCAGAATCAGGGCGAACAGGGCGGTGGCCGCCGCGCCCAGGATCAGCGTCGGGAAGTCATTCAGATAGATCCCCGGGAAAATCAGCTCGCCGTAGCTGCTGGCGCCAATCAGGAATGCCAGCGGTGCGGTACCGACGTTAATCGCAGTGGCAATGCGAATACCGGAAAGCATCACCGGCCAGGCGTTAGGAATTTCGACCTGATGCAGGCGCTGCCATTTGGTCATGCCGATGCCGTTTGCCGCTTCCAGCAACGACGCGGGAACAGAGCACAGCCCGGCATAGGTGTTACGCACAATTGGCAGCAAAGAAGCGAGAAAGAGGGCGATAATGGCCGGTTTATCACCGATGCCAATCACCACCATCGCCAGCGCCAGAACGGCCAGCGGCGGCAGGGTGTTGCCCACGTTAAAGATTTGCATCACGTATTCGGCGATACCCCGTGCCGCCGGACGGCTCAGCAGAATACCGCTTGGAATGCCCACCAGCAGGGCAAAGAACATTGATGAAAAGACCAGAATCAGGTGCTGTTGACCGAGGTAGAGCAGGTCAACCTGGCGCGCCTTAATCGTCTCCAGTCCAATTCCCCAGGTGAGGAGAGCGAGGACCACGATAATCGCGCCGACAAAAAGCAGCGAACGTTTAAGTAATGGGTGCATTGCGGTGTGTCTCCCTGTGCGCATGCGTTATAGCAACCACCTGTTGCGGTTGCCTGTTGTTATGCCATGTTTCGGCAGGGGTACTTCACCTATAGCAAGCGAAACGGAAGGGTTCCAGCAAAGGGGGTAAAACAGTAACCCTATGAAATTAGTGACAACCTGAGTTAAGCCTTATGGCGTAAGGGCTGTCAGTGGGAAGGCAGAATAGTCTTAAAGAAGCACGCCTCAAGTGACAACGTCACTTGAGGCGTGCTGATCACCCTATCGACTAAGCGCGGCGCGTACCTTTCGAACGCGCCACGAGATACGAACGATTGAAAAGGCGGCGATAAACACCAGCATCAGGCCCAGTGCCAGCATCGCGTGGAATCCAAACTCTCTGAAGAGGATCAGCCCCGCAATCCCGCCGGTAATAAACGAGAAAAGGGTGGTTAAATGGGTTTTGAGCTGGCTCTTTTGCGCGGCCGTGTCTTTGGAATAATCCCGGCGCAGCATGGCGACCATAACGGAGGCCAGCGAAATGCCGGCATCGGTCAGCGTGCCGGTAATGTGCGTGGATCTCACCCGACCGCCGGAAAGCTGAGTTGAGGTGGAGTTATGAATTCCCATCAAACCGCACAGGAAAAGAATAATCTCCTGATTCGTGGCGAAGGAGTGAAAATACATTTCATAAAGGGATACCCCGGCAAGTAATAGCCCTTCAACAAATAAAACCTGGCTGAATATCAGCCTGACGTTATGGATAATTCCCCAGATAACAATAATCCGCGCAACAATGGCGCCAGTGACAAACGACAGAATAATGGCGCCAAAAAAAAGAATATCACTGAGATCGGTGGAGGAAACTTCGCTGGATAACTGCGATGTATTACCCGTCATATGAGAGGGGAAAAAGCCGAACGCGCCCAGCGCAATGGCATTCAGCAGTCCCGCGGAGGTCGCCAGCCAGAGTGCAAGACGACGATCCTCCTGATGCGTTCGTTCTTTCTTTAATTTAATCAGCAAAGAATACCTCCAGTTTGAGCTTTGCCTGACTTCTCAAGCTAACAAAGCGATGTCGCCGACTGACCAGGATATTGCTTAATTATTATTTCAACGGGAGATATTCGAGGTTTTGTAATTAAATAAAATAACCCTGTTAATATAATGCCTTATTACAGATGCCACGAGCAGACTGACGGGCAAAAATACCGTCCCAATGTGCACGCCCGCTGTAGCGGGATGGGATTTGGTTCAGTGTAGACATAGGTGTCATTCACGACGATGAGAAGAGATGCCCCCGTGATTTCCGGGGGCTTAAAGTGTTATTTCAGACTGGTTTTGAAGAACTGCTCAAACTGCGCGAACGGGATTTTTCCTGCGACGTTATCGTAGAGATCAACATGGTTTGCACCGGGAACAATCACCAGCTCTTTCTCTTTGCTACCGACGGCCTTGAACGCATCCTCCGCAAAATAACGAGAGTGTGCGTTTTCACCGGTCACAATCAGCGTTGGGATAGTGATCTCCCCGGCATAGCTCAGCAGCGGCATATTCATAAAGGATAACGGCATGGTCGCAGTCCACGCGCCGGTGGAGTTTACGGAACGGGCATGGAAACCGCGCGGCATACGGTAGTAATCATAGAACTCTTTCAGTACCGGATGCGGATCGGTGGGCAGTGCTTCCGGCAGAATGCGCTCGGCCGCCGTCACCTTGCCATTCTCATCGACATTAATATCGTGGCCGCCATGGGCGAAAGTGCCGCTTTCAGCATCTTTCCAGCGCTGCGCGTTCAGATACTGCAACACGGCCCGACGATCGGCCGCTGAATAGCGATCTTTCCCGTTGCCCACGCCGTGACCCATCGCGCGGCTCATATCGTACATTACGCTGGTGGCGACCGCCTTCACGCGGGTATCCATGGATGCCGCGTTCAGCGCCATACCGCCCCAGCCGCAGATACCAAGAATGCCGATACGGTTACGGTCGACTTCTTTCTGTAACCCCAGGAAATCCACAGCGGCGCTAAAGTCTTCGGTGTTGATGTCAGGGGAGGCAACGTTACGCGGCTGGCCGCCACTTTCCCCCGTGTAGGATGGGTCGAAGGCCAGGGCCACGAACCCCTGCTCAGCCAGAGTCTGGGCGTACAGACCGCTGGATTGTTCTTTAACCGCACCGAACGGCCCACTGACGGCTATCGCCGCCAGTTTCTGGTCGCCGTGGTTCCTGGGAATGTACAGATCGCCCACCAGGGTGATCCCGTACCGGTTCTGGAACGTCACTTTGCGGTGGTTGACTTTATTGCTCTCGGCGAAGGTTTTATCCCAGGTTGTCACCATCGAAACGGGGGCGTTAGGATTTAGCGTTTCTGCATAACTCATTGTTGTCACTCCACTTAATGATGCGCATAACAGCAGCGCAACGGACAGTTTTTGGGTGAATGTTTTCATAAGAGGTACCGTGTGTTGTTGTAATGAGGCCATTATAGTTAGCAGAAATAATGCTGATTAGAGGCCGAAAGCTGCTAGGATTAATATCATTTTGTTATGAATTGACGAGGCATGATGGCGAAGCGGGAAAACTATAATGAGCTGTATCTCTTTATCCAGGTGGTGCGGGAGGGAAGCTTCACGGCAGCCGCACAGCGGCTCGGGCTGGCGCAATCCGGGATCAGCCGATCGGTTCGCGAGCTGGAGGAGCGGCTGGGCGTTCAGCTTCTGGTGCGCACTACGCGCAAGCTGTCGCTGACACACGCCGGGGAACAGCTTTACCAGACCGCCGGCTCCGCCTTTGATGCGCTTGATACCGGGTTGACCAGACTGGCGCATTACCGCCAGACGCCGTCCGGCACGGTGCGCATTAATGCCAGCCAGCACGCCATCGAGAAATGTCTGCTGCCAAAGCTCGCTATCTTCAAACAGCGTTACCCGGATATCCGTCTGGAATTGATGAATGAGAGCCGGTTCGTGGATATCATTGCCGAGCGATTCGACGCGGGCGTCCGGCTGGGACCGGAGGTGGGACAAGGAATGATTGCGGTGCGCATCACGCCCGATATGGAGATGGCTGTGGTTGCCGCCCCGGCGCATTTTCGGCGCTATGGTTTCCCGCAGACGCCCGCCGATCTGGATGCTCATCCCTGCATTGCCTACCAGTTTGCCGACGGTAACCACTATCAATGGGAGCTTGTTCAGGACGGGAAGCGAGTTACGCACCGGCCTGAGGGGCAATGGGCCTTTTCCGACAGCTACATGGAGGCTGAAGCGGCCCGGCTGGAACTCGGGCTGGCCTATGTCCCGGTTGAGCTGGTGGCTGACGATCTGGAGCGTGGCACGCTTATACGCGTCTTACAGCGCTACAGCCTGCGGATGGACGGGCTTTACCTCTATTACCCGCACCGCAACGTGTCCCCGGCGCTGAGAGCGGTTATTGATACGTTGAAAATTTAAGGCAGCCTCTGCTCGACGGTCTATACAGCTCCTGGGTTTGTGGTACGCTACTATTTTATATAGCGCTGCTTAATTAAGGCAAAGAAATGACAAAAATAACGCCAGAATATACGGCTGTAAACTTATCGAGTTGGGCAAGGAAAGAACATTTTGAAGTCTTTCAGAGCTTTGCTCAATGCACGATTAACCAAACGGTTCAGCTGGATATCACTGCGCTGCTGAAACATATCAAACAGGTTGGCTGGAAATTTTATCCTTCGATTATTTCCCTTATTTCGACAGTCGTTAACCGCCATTCTGAGTTCCGTATGGCTATGAAGGATAATGAGCTTGTAATATGGAATGAGGTGCATCCCAGCTATACCCTTTTCCATAAAGAGACGGAGACGTTTTCATCATTATGGAGTCACTTCGACGGGAATATTCATCACTTTCAGAACGTTTATGCAGAAGACGTTTCTCGCTATGGTGATAATCTTGCTTACTGGCCCAAAGAAGAGTACCGGGAAAATATATTCTTCATATCGGATATTCCGTGGGTCAGTTTTACCAGTTTTAATATCAACGTGGCTAACATGCAGAACTTTTTTGCGCCCATGTTCACGTTTGGAAAATACTTTAACCAGGATGGAAAAGTCTTGTTGCCTTTCGCCGTTCAGGTTCATCATTCTGTCTGTGATGGTTTCCATGTGGCCAGACTAATCAACGAGTTGCAAGAGTTGTGTGATAATTTACCGCACTATTAAGCCGCGAGCCGTTTCCGGCCCGCGGCAGCAGGACAGGTGATGAGTCGTTCTGACGATCAGGCGGCTTTGACGGCCCGGATTTTTTTGCTGCTATCCGCCTCTGGCGCTGTTTTATCCGTTGCAGCATTGAGCTCGGGAAGCTTGCTGGTACGCAGGATATGCTGCACGGACTCTTTCTGCTCGGCAAGATACAGACCAAGGTTTTCCGCCTGCGTTTCATCCATCTGCATTCCGCTTTGCAGCAGCCAGTCGGTGAACGCTTCTGCCATGTCGAGCAGTTTGTCGTGAGCGTCAGCCTCTTTCTTACTGGCAAAAGTCATTTTCTCTTCACCTTTTCTTACGACCACGAATTTTGTTTCAACAGCCATTTTGCACCTCCAGTACTGTAATTATATACAGTATAGCAGTTCCGGATCTGCGTTGCAGCAAAAATGTCCGAACCTGGCTTACACAACGGATGTACAAGCCAGGAGCTGTTATCGGTACAGCGTTTTTTCTGCAATCGGGATCAGCAAAGTGGACTGCCATTCTGCCAGCGTCAGCTGGGCAAGTTTACCCAGCGCCGTATAGAACGGATGGGCCGCGTTTTCAACGAATACGCTAAGGAAACGCGTGCTCCACGGCAGCAGATGCCAGGCCATAAGCTGGTCGCGTTCTGTGTCGCGACCGTTCTCGGCAAGCCATGCCGCCAGCATCAGCAACGTTCCGAAGTGATCTTCCGGCTCATTCTGCTGCATCTCAAAGGCGATATGGTTTTCACGCATCCACTGGCGCAATGCAAGGGTCGAATCGCCAAACAGCACGGACTCGCGATCGAGCCAGACGGAGCCCCACGGGGGGGCGGGCAGAGCATACGGGCCAATAAACAGACGCTGCCAGGCGTCTTTCAACGCTTCGTCCGACGGGTTCTTAAACATACTGGCCACGGGCTGCAGGCTTTCCTGCGCCAGCGGCCAGTCCTGCACCCAGTCACCTGCGGTCAGGGCACTCACCAGCGGTGCGGTCTGCTCGCTGTCCGGGGCAAAATAAAACAGCGCGCCCAGTACCCGGGCGCTGAACGCGAACGATTCGCGGTGTGAGACGTCATTCATTACAACTTTCCTTACTTGTGCGCGGGGGCAGCCCGCGCACCTGTGTTAACCTGCAATTGCTAACCCTGCGGTCATATGCAAACCATAAAATAGCCCACGGCCAATCATTTCACCCACCGCCACCAGCACGAAACCTGCAAACAGGCCGAGCGTTTTCGGTTCCTGACGACGAATAAGTGGACAGATCCAGCAGCCTAAACCCGCCGCCAGCAGCGCGATGCGCCATACCTGAAGCGAACCATAATCCGGCAGCAGGGCGTTAGCCTGCTGGATAGAACTCTGGATCGTCCCCAGCGTATTGCTTTGCAACACGACGACCGCCACGCAGGCGATGAGTGCCAGTACGCTGACAGACGCGGCAAGGGTACTTTTGTATGTCACGTTTGCGACCCGCAGAAGCAGCGCGGCCAGCATCGGGCCAGTAAGAGCCATCGTCAGGAAGAAGGCCAACGTGGTGTAGCCCGTATACCAGGTCGGAACGGTATCGATCTGATAGACCCGGGTCATCGCCCAGACAAAAACGACACCCAGGAGCTGGCTGACAACCAGCCAGATTTTGCCCAGAGCTGGGGGCATTTTACCGATAACCGACACCAGCCACCAGAAACCGCCCACGGCAAAGAAGATCGAACCCGCCGCGATCTCATTACTCAGCGCTGACGCTCCCACGCGGTTAAGCGAGTTGAAGGCGCGCAGCGGGGAGCCAAGATGCAGTACCGAGGCCATAAACCCAATACCCATTACTAGCCAGAGAAAAAACAGGCTGCGCACGATGCGTATTCTGGCCTTGTCATCATGTTCATTCAGCCAGGCGAAGCCCATCACGATTAATGCGCCAGCCACGCACTGCCCGAAAACGGTGAAGATCACCAGCGGCCATTCATGCCATCCACTTCCCATCTCACACCTCCTTCGGGTTTGCCAGGTAGCCGGTGGTGTCACCCGTCGGACGGCTGTTGGCGTTAGGTTTAATCACAATACTCGGCTTCGTGAAGTGCGCAGACGGCAGCGGCGCGACCGCAGCAAGCTGGCCGTGTTTTTTGCGCAGCTCTTCAATCGGGCCAAAGTCCAGCGCGCGCAGCGGGCAGGACTCGACGCAGATGGGCTTTTTGCCGTCCGCCACGCGGCTGTGGCAGCCGTCGCACTTGGTCATGTGGCCTTTAGCCGCGTTATACTGCGGCGCACCGTACGGGCAGGCCATGTGGCAGTAGCGACAGCCGATGCAGACATCCTCGTTCACCACCACAAAACCGTCGTCGCGCTTGTGCATTGCCCCGCTCGGGCAGACCTTAGTGCAGGCCGGATCTTCGCAGTGGTTGCAGGCAATCGACAGGTAATAGGCGAAGACGTTCTGATGCCAGACGCCGTTATCCTCCTGCCAGTCGCCGCCCGCGTATTCATAAATACGACGGAAGCTGACGTCCGGGGTCAGATCTTTGTAATCCTTGCAGGCCAGCTCGCAGGTTTTACACCCGGTGCAGCGGCTGGAATCAATAAAAAATCCATACTGGGTTGTCATCGGTTAATCCTTATGCCTTCTCGATCTGCACCAGGTTCGTGTGCTGCGGATTGCCTTTCGCCAGCGGTGACGGGCGGTGTGTGGTCAGGGTATTGATGCAGGAGCCGTGATCGACACGATCGCCGTTCATGTTGGCGTCATGCCAGGCGCCCTGGCCCATCGCGCTCACACCAGGCATGATGCGCGGGGTGACTTTGGCGGCAATGCGCACTTCGCCGCGATCGTTAAACACGCGCACCGTGTCACCGTTTTTAATGCCGCGCTTCTCGGCGTCTACAGGGTTAAGCCACACCTCCTGGCGACAGGCGGCCTGGAGCACATCCACGTTGCCGTAGCTGGAGTGGGTACGGGCTTTAAAGTGGAAACCGAACAGTTGCAGCGGGAATTTGCTGCGCTCGGGCGCGTCCCAGCCTTCAAAGGTTGAGGTATAGACCGGTAGCGGGGTGATGGTTTCGTCTTTTTGCAGTTCCCAGGTTGCCGCAATATCCGCCAGCTTGCTGGAGTAGATCTCGATTTTCCCCGACGGGGTTTTCAGCGGATTGGCATCCGGATCGTCACGGAATTTTTTATAGGCCACAAAATGTCCATTTGGATCTTTGCGCTTATAAATACCCATTTTTTTCAGCGCGTCGTAGGACGGCAGCAGCGGATCTCTGGCAACCATTTTGGCGTAAAGGTAGCGCAGCCACTGCTCCTGCGTACGGCCTTCGGTGAATTTCTGATAGACATCCGGTCCGAGACGTTTCGCCACTTCGCTCATGATCCAGTAGATGGGTTTGCGCTCAAACTTCGGGGCGGTTACCGGCTGGAGGAAAATCAGGTATCCCATGTTGCCAGCGTAATCGTTGGGGATGATATCTTCCTGCTCAACGGTCATCAGGTCCGGCAGGACAATATCGGCATACTTCGCGGACGAGGTCATGAAGTTGTCGATAACGACGATCGTTTCGCACTTACTCTCATCCTGCAAAATGTCGTGAGTTTTGTTGATATCAGAGTGCTGGTTGATGATGGTATTACCCGCATAGTTCCAGATGAACTTGATCGGCACATCCAGCTTATCCTTGCCGCGTACGCCGTCGCGCAGGGCGGTCATCTCCGGTCCACGCACGATGGCATCCGTCCAGCTGAAGCAGGAGATTTGCGTTTTCACAGGATTTTCCGGCAGCGGCATACGTTCGATGGTGATGGTGTAGGTCGATTCGCGCGCGCCGCTGTTGCCGCCGTTAATGCCGACGTTGCCAGTCAGGATCGGCAGCATGGCGATGGCGCGGGATGTCTGCTCGCCGTTGGCCTGACGCTGCGGGCCCCAACCCTGGCAAATGTAGGCCGGTTTTGCCGAACCGATTTCACGGGCCAGCTTAATAATGCGATCGGCAGGAATGCCTGTAATGCGCGACGCCCATTCCGGGGTTTTCGCGGTTCTGTCATCACCCTGGCCGAGAATATAGGCTTTGTAATGACCATTAGCAGGTGCGCCTTCCGGCAGGGTTTTTTCGTCATAACCTACGCAGTATTTATCGAGGAAGGGCTGATCGACGAGGTTTTCATTAATCAGCACCCACGCAATACCTGCCACCAGTGCGGCATCGGTGCCCGGACGAATCGGGATCCACTCGTCTTCGCGGCCTGCGGCGGTGTCGGTGTAGCGCGGATCGATAACGATCATCCGTGCGTTAGACCGTTCACGTGCCTGTTCAAGGTAGTAAGTGATCCCGCCGCCGCTCATGCGCGTTTCTGCCGGATTATTGCCGAACATCACCACCAGTTTGGTGTTTTCGATATCTGATGTACTGTTGCCGTCGTTGCTGCCGTAGGTGTAGGGCATTGCGCAGGCGATCTGCGCGGTGCTGTAGGTGCCGTAGTGGCTGAGGAAGCCGCCGTAGCAGTTCATCAGGCGTGCCACCAGCGAGGCGTAAGGGGAGGAGCGGGTGATATTGCCGCCGACAATTCCGGAGGAGTAGTTAATGTAGACCGCTTCGTTGCCGTATTTTTCGACCACGCTTTTCAGGCTCGCGGCGATGGTGTCCAGCGCTTCTTCCCAGGTGATACGTTCAAACTTGCCTTCTCCGCGTTTGCCCACGCGTTTCATCGGATAGTTCAGACGGTCTGGATGATTAATGCGACGGCGAATTGAACGGCCTCGCAGGCAGGCGCGAACCTGATGGTTGCCTTAAACATCCTCGCCGGTATTATCCGTTTCAACCCAATAGACTTCGTCATCGCGAACGTGCAGACGTAGCGCGCAGCGGCTACCGCAGTTTACCGAGCAGGCGCCCCAGACGACTTTATCTTCCGCTGGCTGAATAGCGGTCTGCACTGCGGCGGCGGCGCTTTTCAGACCAAAAGGTAATGCGATCCCACCGGCGGCAAGTGCCAGAGATCCTATGGCAGTAGATTTAACCAGAGTTCGACGGCTTATCCCGCCGTGATGTTCAACTTCGGACATGACTCACCCCATCATTGTTAATAATTATTTTTACCCGTGACTACAACCGGGCTAATGATGGGGGGAGTGTTACTTATTTAGAGGTATTAAATATTAATCCTCGTCAAATCAGGGGAATTGAATAGGAAAATCATTGCGGCTCAGTTGGCGCATTCTCCTGCGTACCTGCGCCGCTCACCGGGTAGTTGCCGCTACTGGTGCGGGTGTACAAAATTTTGAAAGTATCGTTGGCACAATGCCCAACGACCTGCGCATCCGGCTGATCGGCCTGATCGTTCGGGACGATGTTCAGGGTAAAGCCAGACTCCGGCACGCCGTTGTTGATAATCTTCTGCTGAATGTCGCTTTTCACGCGCTCGCAGGAATCCGGGGCCGCAAGAATAGCGGGTGAAGCACTCATTAACAGCAGGGCGGTAATCCAGGGTAACCGTTTCATCTGTAGCTCCTTTTCACTGTGTAGACTGTAAGCATAGCAGGGTTAGGGTAAGCTTTTGTTTTTGGGTCTGTCTTTCTGAATTGTCCTGGAGCCCCGCCTGCGTCATAAAATAAATTGCGAATAATGGTGCTGATTGTCTACCAGATAAGAAGGCAGGGTGCGTTTTGATACCTCTTGCCTGACCAGTTTTCGGTCTCGTCCCCAGATATCTTCGGCGTTGGTGATAACCTTCATAATATGTTCCGGGTTATTAAATTCCGGCAGATCGTATTCGGTATGAGAAATGGTAGACATTTTTTCGGAAATTCTTTCTGGGGTCATTACCCAGGAGAAATGCCAGCCGCCATCTTTCACAACCTTATTATTGATTTTTAGCCAGTTCCATTTAAACCATGACCAGTTTTTATCTTTGCGTGCACGCTTCCAGTTTCTGAAAGATTCAGGCTCACCGTGGAAGAAATGCTTAAGGTTGTAATAGGACGTCGCGCGGGGCAAGGTACATTTTCTCGGCGTACCATCCATGTTGTGAACCTGAAGATTAAACTGATAGTTGAACACGTTTTGATGAATAGTCGTGCAGAGCGCGCGTGGATTAATGGCCCTGACCGTCTCGGGAGAGAAAATTTCATCAACGTCTGACACCAGAATCAGATCGTCGTCTGCCGCGTCTTTTAACCCATTCATAATGGAGTTGCGAAGCGCTGCTTCATTTGCCCAGGCATCAACCTGGTTATTGTCAGCACTGTTTAAAATAGGCTGCGCGTCAAAAGGCACGTAAATAATTTTGTCTCTGAATTTGCCAAACTTCGTAATATCGAAATGTAATTCTCGCGGTATGCCCGTAAAAGAGTGTGTTGCTTCTACAATGACAAAACGGTCAACGACATCAGCGAGCGTATGTAATCTGATGTCGAGCAACATATCTTCGTCATAGTACAAAAAACAGTCGTAAATCATGATGTTAACCTGAAAAGTTAAGAATCTAATTTTATAATAATGTGGAATCTTCCGCGCCCAAAGTAGCCACTTTGGCAGGTCTCGTCAATGCAAACGACGGATTTATACAGCGTAAAGAGTCAAATGAAGAGCTGTTATGTAAGTTGCTGTATTTGCTAATATGATTGTATCTCTCTCTGAACGGTAAATGATGTGAATAAATACGCAGCGATAACGCTACTGGCAACGGTACTGGTGGGATGTGACAACAACACCGCGCCGCTGTCATTTACGCCGGAGATGGCGAGCTTTTCGAACGAGTTTGACTTTGACCCTCTGCGCGGGCCGGTGAAAGATTTTACCCAGACGCTGTTGAACGATAAGGGTGAAGTCTCTAAACGCGTGACCGGAACGATGTCGTCGGAGGGGTGTTTCGATACCCTTGAACTGCACGATCTGGAGGCTAACACGGGCGTTGCGCTGGTGCTGGATGCTAACTACTACGTCGATGCGGAAACCCAGCAGCAGAAGGTGAAGTTGCAGGGAAAATGTCAGCTGGCGGAACTGCCGTCTGCCGGCCTGACGTGGGACACCGACGATAACGGGTTTGTGGTTGCCGCGCACAGCAAAGAGATGGAAGTGAAGTACCAGTATGATACCGACGGCTACCCGCTCGGTAAAACCACGGTCTCCGGCGACCAGCGTTTATCGGTCAAATCGATGCCGTCGAAAGATCTGCGTAAGCGCATGGATTATACGGCGGTAAGCCTGTTGAACGATAAACCGATGGGCAATGTAAAGCAGAGTTGCGATTACGATCGCCACAACAACCCGGTGAGCTGTGAGCTGGTGATCACCGATGACAGCGTTAAACCTGCCATTGAGCGCAAGTACACCATCAAAAACAGCATTGAATATTATTAAGAATAAAACCGCGCAGGTTACTGCGCGGTGGGTTTAAGCAGGTTGGCGGAGGAGGATTTATGCCCGGCCAGATGCTGATGCTGGAAAATGCACATGCGGATGGTGTTACGGTATTCGCCATTAATAAAGAACTCATGGATCAGTTCACCTTCCACCATAAAGCCGAGCTTACGGTAGATATGAATCGCTTTTTCGTTCTCTTTATCGACGATGAGGTAAAGCTTGTAGAGATTCAGGACGTTAAACCCATAATCCATCGCCAGCTTTGCCGCCCGCGACGCAAGACCTTTCCCCTGGTGCTCCGGTGAAATAATGATCTGAAATTCCGCCCGACGGTGAACATGGTTGATCTCAACCAGCTCAACCAGCCCGGCTTTCTCACCTTCGCACTCCACCACAAACCGGCGTTCACTCTGATCGTGGATATGCTTATCGTAGAGATCGGACAGCTCGACGAAGGCCTCGTAAGGCTCTTCAAACCAGTAGCGCATCACGCTGGCATTGTTGTCGAGCTGGTGGACAAAGCGTAAATCTTCGCGCTCCAGCGGACGGAGCTTTACGTCACACGGCATCGACATTACGGTGCTACCGTGCGGCCAGTGCGACGATCCAGACAGCGCAGGGTGTTAGGCTCCCAGTAAGCGTTGACGTCGGCACTTTGCTGGCATTTGTCGCGGGCATCAAACGCGACGTCTTCTTTATCCCACTCTTTTTCCACGCGCTTATTCACTTTCTGACGCAGGCTGCGGGTGTCATTCCATTGTTCTTTGTCCATGGCGGCGTTCTGACGGCTTTGCGCGCTGTCACCAGACTCAATGATGAGTTTGCTGGTTTCGGCTGATGCCGTTGCGGCGAAGGCGAACGAGGACAGCGCCAGTGCGGCTGTCAGACAAAGGCGTTTGCTTAATGTAGTCATAGCGTTTCCTTTAAACGGGTGCAGACAATCGGATTACCCCGTTGGATTCTACACCAATCCGAAAGGGTGTCATACCCGCGCGGCAGGTATGGGAACGATGAGAGCATTATCGCGTATGATGTCTAAATCAATCCTCACGAAACGAGAAAAATGTTCAAAACGACGCTGCTTTTTTTCGCGACCGCGCTGTGTGAAATCATCGGATGCTTTTTGCCGTGGCTCTGGCTAAAGCGGGGCGCTTCCGCGCTGCTGCTGATCCCGGCGGGTGTGTCCCTGGTCCTTTTTGTCTGGCTGCTCACCCTGCATCCGGCCGCCAGCGGGAGGGTATATGCGGCCTACGGCGGAGTGTACGTCTGTACCGCGCTGCTGTGGCTGCGCGTTGTCGATGGCGTCAGGCTAAGCCTGTATGACTGGGCAGGCGCGCTGATTGCCCTGTGCGGCATGTTGATCATCGTGGCTGGCTGGGGACGCGCATAGTCGTCCTCATAGTGTGATCATCCGCTGATTTTTCGATCATTATACTTGTATGGTAGTAGTGTAGTTGCGTAAATTTCCTGCATCACAACGAGCGATGTAAGGAAATGGATTATGAAGATTGTCGGGGCTGAAGTATTTGTCACCTGCCCGGGGCGTAACTTTGTCACCCTTAAAATCACCACCGATGAGGGCATTGTCGGTCTGGGTGATGCCACGCTTAACGGACGTGAACTTTCCGTTGCCTCCTACCTGAAAGATCACCTGTGCCCTCAGCTGATTGGCCGCGATGCGCACCGCATCGAAGATATCTGGCAGTTCTTCTATAAAGGCGCTTACTGGCGTCGTGGTCCGGTCACCATGTCAGCGATTTCTGCCGTGGATATGGCGCTATGGGACATTAAGGCGAAAGCCGCGAACATGCCGCTCTATCAGCTTCTGGGCGGGGCTTCCCGGGAAGGGGTGATGGTTTATTGTCACACCACCGGGCACACCATTGACGACGTGCTGGAAGATTATGCCCGTCATAAAGAGATGGGCTTCAAGGCAATTCGCGTGCAGTGCGGCGTGCCGGGAATGAAAACCACCTACGGCATGGCTAAAGGCAAAGGGCTGGCGTATGAGCCTGCGACCAAGGGCGCCTGGCCGGAAGAGCAGCTGTGGTCCACCGAGAAATACCTCGACTTCACGCCCAAACTGTTCGACGCAGTGCGCAGCCAGTTCGGTTTCAGTGAACATCTCCTTCACGACATGCACCACCGTCTGACGCCCATCGAAGCGGCGCGGTTCGGCAAAAGTATTGAAGAGTACCGCCTGTTCTGGATGGAAGATCCGACTCCCGCTGAAAACCAGGAGTGTTTCCGCCTGATCCGCCAGCACACCGTCACGCCCATTGCGGTGGGGGAAGTGTTCAACAGCATCTGGGACTGCAAGCAGCTGATTGAAGAGCAGCTCATTGACTATATTCGCGCCACCATAACCCATGCGGGCGGCATCACCGGGATGCGTCGCATTGCTGACTTTGCCTCACTCTACCAGGTGCGCACCGGCTCACACGGCCCGTCGGATCTGTCGCCGATTTGCCACGCCGCGGCACTGCATTTTGACCTGTGGGTACCGAACTTTGGCGTGCAGGAGTATATGGGGTATTCAGAGCAGATGCTGGAAGTGTTCCCGCACAGCTGGCGCTTCGATAACGGCTATATGCACCCGGGCGACAAGCCAGGGCTGGGCATTGAGTTTGATGAGAAGCTGGCAGCGAAATACCCGTACGAACCGGCCTGTCTGCCGGTGGCCCGTCTGGAAGACGGCACCCTCTGGAACTGGTAAACGAGGAGCGAATAATGAAAAGCGTAGTGATCCAACAGCCGAATGCGCTGGTGATTGAGGAGCGTCCTCTCCCGTTGCCGGGCGCAGGCGACGTCCGCGTCAGAATTAAACTCGCCGGTATCTGCGGTTCAGACAGCCATATCTATCGCGGGCATAACCCGTTTGCGAAATACCCGCGGGTAATCGGTCACGAGTTCTTTGGCGAAATAGACGCGGTTGGCGAAGGCGTGGAGAGCACCCGACTGGGCCAGCGCGTGTCTGTTGATCCGGTGATCAGCTGCGGGCACTGCTACCCGTGTTCCGTCGGAAAACCGAACGTTTGTACCTCGCTGGTGGTGCTGGGCGTCCACCGTGACGGCGGCTTCAGCGAATACGCCGTCGTGCCGGCGAAAAATGCCTGGCACATTCCGGATGCGATCCCTGACAAACACGCGGTGATGGTTGAACCCTTCACCATTGCCGCCAACGTGACGGGGCAGGCGAAACCCACCGAACAGGACGTGGCGCTGATCTACGGCGCAGGCCCGATGGGGCTGGTCACCGTGCAGGCGCTGAAGGGCGTTTACAAGGTGAAGCAGGTCATCGTGGTGGATCGCATTGATGAGCGGCTGGGGATGGCGCAACGCAGCGGCGCAGACTGGGTCTTCAACAACAGCGAGCATTCGTTACAGGCCGCGCTGGATGAAAAAGGCATCAAGCCGACGTTAATCATCGATGCTGCCTGTCATCCATCCATTTTGCAGGAAGCGATTACGCTGGCGTCTCCGGCGGCGCGCATCGTGCTGATGGGCTTCTCCAGCGACCCGAGCCAGATCGTGCAACAGGGGATCACCGGCAAAGAGCTGTCGATCTTCTCTTCGCGCCTGAATGCCAACAAATTTCCGGTGGTCATTGACTGGCTGGAAAAAGGGCTGATCGACCCTGAAAAACTGGTCACCCATACATTTGACTATCACCACGTTACAGACGCCATCGAACTGTTTGAAAAAGACCAGCGGCAGTGCTGCAAAGTCTTGCTCACGTTCGACCAATAATAATTCACGCGGTTAAGAGCCTGCGAAGACAGGCTCTCAGTGGTACGCATCTTACCTTGCAGAGATAGCCATTATGACTCAAGCACAACCTCAAAGAAGTACGTCAGACCTGGTGAAAGCCGCCGTATCCGGCTGGCTGGGCACCGCCCTGGAGTTTATGGATTTTCAGCTTTACTCCCTTGGCGCCGCGCTGGTATTCCATGAAATTTTCTTCCCTGAACAATCCGCGGCCATGGCGCTGATCCTGGCGATGGGGACCTATGGGGCAGGCTACATCGCGCGTATCGTCGGGGCATTTATCTTCGGCAGAATGGGCGACAGAATTGGCCGCAAAAAGGTGCTGTTTATCACCATCACCATGATGGGGATCTGCACCACCTTAATCGGCGTCCTGCCAACCTACGCGCAGATCGGGATTTTCGCACCGGTGCTGCTGGTGACGCTGCGCATTATTCAGGGGCTGGGCGCGGGGGCAGAAATCTCCGGCGCAGGTACCATGCTGGCGGAGTACGCGCCGAAGGGTAAACGCGGCATCATCTCCTCGCTGGTGGCCATGGGAACCAACTGCGGGACGCTGAGCGCCACGGCGATCTGGGCCGTGATGTTCTTTGCCCTCGATCGTGAAGAACTTATTGCCTGGGGCTGGCGCGTGCCGTTCCTCGCCAGCGTGGTGGTGATGATCTTCGCCATCTGGCTGCGTATGAACCTTAAAGAGAGCCCGGTGTTTGAGAAGGTTAACGACGCTGAAACCATTGCGCCGGTTGCTGCGCAGGATACCTCATTAGGCGCGATGTTTAAGAGTAAATCGTTCTGGCTGGCGACGGGGCTGCGCTTTGGTCAGGCCGGCAACTCAGGTTTGATTCAGACTTTCCTTGCCGGATATCTGGTGCAGACGCTGTTGTTTGATAAGGCGATCCCAACCGATGCGCTGATGATCAGTTCGATTCTCGGCTTCCTCTCCATCCCGCTGCTGGGCTGGCTGTCCGATAAAGTGGGGCGCCGTCTGCCGTATATCCTCCTTAACATTTCAGCCATTATTCTGGCTTACCCGATGCTGTCGATTATCGTCGATAAGAGTTATGCGCCGGGCGTGATTATGCTCTCTATCATCGTTATTCATAACTTTGCGGTGCTCGGGCTGTTCGCGCTGGAAAACATCACCATGGCAGAGATGTTTGGTTCGCGGAACCGCTTTACCCGCATGGCCATTTCGAAAGAGGCGGGCGGGCTGGTAGCCGTAGGCTTTGGTCCGGTGCTGGCGGGGATCTTCTGCAACATGACCGGGTCCTGGTGGCCGATTGTGGTGATGCTGGTGGCGTACTCGCTGATTGGGCTGGTCTCCGCGTTGCTGATGCCGGAAGTGCGCGACCGCGATTTGAGTGAAGCCGAAGATGCTGCGGAGGCTCCTCATAAGGACTCGGTAGCGTACGGCGCGCTCTCTTCACGCCGCTAGTGGTTTACATCTTGCGTTACCTGTCACACAACTTTTTACTGATGTCACACCACATGGCGAAAAGTTAATGTAAATCAAGATCTGAAAACGATGTATCAGTATGGTTAATGGCAGCGTTTTTTGACTCCGACTGCCATTCTAGTTGGTGTAGTCGGCAGGCGCTGCCGCTCTTAAAAGGAAGCGGCAGTGGATCACAGCTTTCATTAATTAACGAGTCTCAATCATGGAAAACCGGTTATTACAGGCGAAGGCAACGCATCCTCAATACGATCGCGACAGCCTCAAGGCACGCATTGTTCATTTAGGGTTTGGCGCGTTTCACCGTGCGCACCAGGCGGTGTACACCGATATACTCGCCGCAGAACAGGGCAGCGACTGGGGTTACTGCGAAGTTAACCTGATTGGCGGCGAACAGCAGATCGCCGATCTGAAGGCACAGGATAACCTTTATACCGTGGCAGAGATGTCTGCCGATGCGTGGACGGCGCGCGTGGTCGGCGTCGTCAAAAACGCGCTGCATGCGCAGATCGACGGGCTGGAAAGCGTGCTGGCGGCGCTGTGCGAGCCGCAGGTCGCCATTGTTTCCCTGACCATCACCGAGAAAGGATATTGCCACTCCCCGGCAACCGGACAACTGATGTTCGATCATCCGTTAATCGTTGCAGACCTGCAAAACCCGAATCAGCCTAAATCTGCGCCGGGCGTGGTGGTTGAGGCGCTGGCGCGTCGCAAGGCGGCGGGGCTACCGGCATTCAGCGTGATGTCATGCGATAACATGCCGGAGAACGGCCACGTGATGCGCAATGTGACCTGTGCCTACGCGCGCGCCGTAGACGGCGAACTGGCGGACTGGATCGAAGCGAACGTCACCTTCCCGTCAACGATGGTGGACCGCATTGTGCCCGCCGTCACGGCTGATGCGCTGGATAAAATCGAACAGCTGACTGGCGTACGCGATCCGGCAGGTGTCGCCTGCGAGCCGTTCCGCCAGTGGGTGGTGGAAGATAATTTTGTTGCCGGACGTCCCCAGTGGGAAAAGGCCGGTGCGGAGCTGGTTTCTGATGTCATTCCGTTTGAAGAGATGAAGCTGCGAATGCTTAACGGCAGCCACTCGTTCCTGGCCTATCTCGGCTATCTGGCCGGTTATCAGCACATTAACGACTGCATGGAAGATGAACATTATCGCGCAGCCGCGCATGCGCTGATGCTGATAGAGCAGGCGCCGACGTTGAAAGTGCGGGGCGTGGATTTGGGTCGTTATGCCGACCAGCTGATTGCGCGTTACAGCAATCCGGCCCTGCGTCACCGCACCTGGCAAATCGCCATGGACGGTAGCCAGAAATTGCCGCAGCGCATGCTCGATTCCGTGCGCTGGCACCTTGTCCACCAGAAACCCTTCCCGCTGCTGGCCCTCGGCGTGGCGGGCTGGATGCGTTATGTCGGCGGTGTGGATGAGCAGGGTAACGCGATTGAGGTGAGCGATCCGCAGCTGGCGGTGATTCAGGCGGCGGTAAACGGTAGCGCTGAAGGTGAAAGCCGCGTTAGCGCGCTGTTGGGCATTGAGGCTATTTTCGGTAACGAGCTGCCGAAAGACACGGTATTCGTGGCTGCCGTCATGCAGGCCTATCAAACGTTGCTGCAAAAAGGCGCGAAGGCCACGGTTGCTGAGTACGCAGCCCGGCTTTAACGCTTTGACATGCCGCCGTTCGCGGCGGCATGTCGGGGCACAGCTTAGTGCATCCCCAGGCGAATCAGCTCAATCGGTTCGAACTTACCTTCGCATCCTTCCACTTCAACCGTTTTACCACGACGCACCTGCTCGGCATTAAGGCCGTCGCTGTGGATCGCTTTAATCACGCCAAACTGACCTGTGCCGCTAATCATGACGCGGCTGCCAGTGGTGATTGCATTTCGGTTACGGTCGTATGTCATCATGGTATTTTCTCCTCTCGCACTTATCCGTTACGGCGCTAATTCGACGGCTGCCGTTCACGGGGCACTATTAATACGCCTCTCTTAAACGAAATTATTTGCTTTTGATCAAGCTCACACTTTTTTCTTATTTCCTGATGGCGTTGACGGTTCAGGACACCGCTTTACAAAGCGGACAGTTATTTTCCTTAATTGATAGTTTCCAGACGCAATTGTTTAGGCTTTGTTTATATCCACAATGCCATTCTGGAGGCAGAAAATAACCCTTCATCGGAAAAGGAGTCAGGCTTATGTATAAGAAAATTTTGATGCCTGTTGACGTGTTTGAAATGGATCTAAGCGATAAAGCGGTACGCCACGCGGTCAACCTCGCGAAATCGGAAGGCGCAACGATCACCCTGGTCAATATTCTCCCTAACAGCAGCCGTTCGTTACTGCGGGGGTTCAATGCCGATATTAAGAAGTTCGAAGAGTATATGACCGCCGAGTCGGATAAGAAGATGAAGGCACTGAAACGGCTCTTTGATATGTCCCCAGAAAATATTGATTGTGAAGTACGTTTCGGCAACGTACGCGATGAAATCATCCAGCTCAGCAAAGAGGGGAAATATGACGTTATTGTTATTGGATCAAGAAACCCGAGCATGACAACACATCTGCTGGGCTCGAATGCTGAAACTATCCTGCGCTACGCCACTATTCCGGTGTTAGTGGTCCGCTAATCACTTCGCCGCAACCGAAAGGGGGCGGCGAGGTTTTATTCTTCGCTGAACCACTCGCGGTTTTCCTGACGAATTAACTGAACTGACTCGCTAATTTCCTGGAGGTGAAGCGTCATCGCTTTATCTACGGCTTCCACGTCGCGTTTTTCCAGTGCGCTGAAAATATCGTGATGCTGGCGCAGCAACATCTCTGGCGGAGAAACATGGTCGAGGCTCATGTAGCGCACGCGGTCGATGGTAGCTTTGATGTTTTCGACGGTATCCCACGCGAGCTGGCACTCGGCGATCTGCGCCAGTTTCTGGTGAAATTCGTCGTCCAGCTGGAAAAAGTCGTTTAACTGTTTGCGGTCGATGGCAATGCGTTGCTGATGCAGGTTTTGCTCCAGCAGGTAGCACTGGTTATCGTTGATGAGCGACGCGGCGCGACGCACAACGGCGCACTCAATGGCCTGGCGAACAAAACAGCCATTCCGTACCTGCGAAAGCGAAATTTTATTTACATAGCTGCCGCGCTGAGGGCGGATCTGGATAAGGCCGTTTTCTGCGAGCTTAATAAACGCCTCGCGCACGGGCTGACGGGAAACGTCAAAACGTACCGAAACCTCTTTTTCTGAGAGTGGCGTTCCCGGTGGGATCAGGCAGCGAACGATATCACGGCGTAAGATGCGATAAATTTGCTGATTTACAGGCTGGGTAGGATTAAGTTGCGATTCAACGGCCATGGGTTGTGATTTCTCAGAGAGTTAACCTGAACATACTACCATTCTTTTACCCGTCATCACATACCCGGCCCGCAGGCCGGGAAGGGTGAATTACCCGCGATGCACGCTGAGTCCGGCATAGGTCTGGCTGACGGGCATCATCTCAACCGTGTTGATGTTGACATGCTTCGGCAGCGTCGCGACCCACCAGACGGTTTCGGTGATATCTTCCGGCGTCAGCGCATTCGCATTTTCATAGGTTTTATCCGCTTTCGCGTCATCGCCTTTGAAACGCACGTTGGAGAATTCCGTTCCACCGACCAGGCCCGGCTCAACATCGGTCACGCGAATCGCGGTACCGTGCAGGTCGGTGCGCAGGTTCAGGCTAAACTGGCGTACAAAGGCCTTGGTTGCGCCATAGACGTTGCCGCCCGCGTAAGGCCAGCTGCCTGCGGTGGAACCGATATTAATGATATGACCACGGTTACGTTCAACCATGCCCGGCAGCACGGCGCGGGTCATGTACACCAGGCCTTTGTTGTTGGTGTCGATCATGTTCTCCCAGTCTTCCACGCTGGCTTTGTGGGCAGGCTCCATGCCCAGCGCCAGGCCAGCGTTATTGACCAGCACGTCGATTTCACGCCATTCGGCAGGCAGGTTGGCAATCATCTCTTCAATGGCGGCGCGGTTGCGCACGTCCAGCTGTGCGGTCAGGATGCTGTCGCCCAGCTCGTCTTTCAGCTCCTGGAGACGCTCCTGACGACGACCCGTTGCAATCACCTTATGTCCGTTGGCGACGAAGCGACGCGTGATGCTTTCACCAAAACCTGCTGTCGCCCCGGTAACTAATATAATCATCTCACTGTTCCTCAACGCTTTTTGTGTTGTACTACCATAGCACGCACTCGGGCACATCGTTAAGGCAACATTTGTATGACGCCATTGCAGGCCGGAGCAGGCTGGCCTACTCTGGTGAGAAATACCGTGCTCAGGAGTAAACGATGTCGGTCAACAACCCTTTCTTTGACGTTAGCCTGCTGCCTTATCAGGCTCCGCGTTTTGATGTGATAGAAGACAGCCACTATCGCCCGGCGTTTGATGAAGCAATGCGCCTCAAGCGTGCAGATATTGACGCGATTATCGCGCAGAGCGCCGTGCCGGACTTCAACAACACCGTGCTGGCGCTGGAAAAGAGCGGGGCCATGCTGTCGCGCGTCAGCAGCGTGTTCTTCGCCATGACGTCCGCACACACCAACGATTATCTTCAGGCACTGGACGAGCAGTTCTCCACCGAACTGGCCGGGCTGGCGAACGATATCTGGCTAAACGATACGCTTTTCGCTCGCGTGGAAGCCGTCTGGCAGGATCGCGACACGCTGGATGCCGAATCCCGCCGGCTGACGGAGGAGACGTATCAGCACTTTGTTCTTGCGGGCGCGCGTCTGAACGCCGATGAAAAAGCCGAGCTGAAAGCCCTGAATACCGAAGCCGCCACCCTGACCAGCCAGTTCAACCAGCGCCTGCTGGCGGCGAATAAGGCGGGAGGGCTGGTGGTGGATGATGTTCACCAGCTTGACGGACTCAGTGTGGAGGAGATGGCTGCCGCGGCTCATGCTGCCGCAGAAAAAGGGCTGACGGATCGCTGGCTGATCCCGCTTCTGAATACCACGCAACAGCCCGCGCTGGCGGCGCTGTCTTTGCGCGAGACCCGTAAAAAGCTGTTTAGCGCGGGCTGGGAACGCACTCAAAAAGGCGACGAAAACGATACGCGCGACCTGATCCGTCGGCTTACCGCGTTGCGGGCAAGACAGGCGCAGCTGCTCGGCTTTGACAACTATGCCAGCTGGAGCATTGCCGATCAAATGGCGAAAACGCCGGATGCCGCGCTCGAATTCATGCGCGGGATAGTTCCTGCGGCGCGCAGCAGGGCCGCGCTGGAGCAGGCGGATATTCAGAAGGTCATTGACGACGAGCAGGGCGGTTTTACGGTACAGGCCTGGGACTGGGCGTTTTATGCCGAACGCGTGCGTTCAGCGAAATACGCGCTGGATGAGTCGCAGATCAAACCCTATTTCGCGCTCAATACCGTGCTGGAAGATGGCGTATTCTGGACCGCCACGCAGTTGTTCGGTATCCGCTTTGTCGAGCGTTTCGATATTCCGGTTTATCACCCGGACGTTCGCGTGTGGGAGATTTTCGACCACACGGGTGAAGGCATGGCGTTGTTCTACGGCGACTTTTTCGCGCGTGATTCCAAAGCGGGCGGGGCGTGGATGGGGAATTTTGTTGAGCAGTCTTACGAGTTTGCCGCGCGTCCGGTGATTTATAACGTCTGCAACTATCAAAAACCAGCGAACGGGCAGACCGCGCTGATCTCCTGGGATGATGTGATTACCCTGTTCCACGAGTTTGGCCATACGCTACATGGCCTGTTTGCCAGCCAGCGCTATGCCACGCTTTCAGGCACCAACACGCCACGTGATTTCGTTGAATTCCCGTCGCAGATCAATGAACACTGGGCCAGCCATCCGCAGGTGTTTGCGCACTTTGCCCGCCATTATCAAACCGGCGAGCCGATGCCGGATGCGCTGCGGGAAAAAATGCTCAATGCGACCCAGTTTAATAAGGGTTATGACATGACGGAACTGCTGAGCGCCGCGCTGCTGGATATGAACTGGCACGGCATTCATGAGCCCATTGAAGACGTGGAAGCCTTTGAAGCCGCCGCGTTGAAAAAAGAAGGGCTGGATCTTCCAGCCGTACCGCCGCGCTATCGCAGCAGCTATTTTGCCCATATCTTCGGCGGCGGCTACGCGGCGGGCTATTACGCCTATCTCTGGACGCAGATGCTGGCGGACGATGGCTACCAGTGGTTTGTCGAGCAGGGTGGTTTGACGCGCGAAAACGGACAGACATTCCGCGAGGCGATTTTGTCGCGCGGCAACAGCACTGATTTAGCTGAACTTTACCGGAACTGGCGCGGGCACGATCCGAGGATCGAACCGATGCTGGAGAATCGTGGATTGAGTGTTTAAGGGCTTTTTAGTGTGGAAACAGAACCGGGCGCGATGCCCGGTTTTTTGTTCGATTTTTTCTTCCCCGAAACTCCTCCAAATTCCTCCCCAAAATGAATCCTTAAATTCTGCGAAATTTGCAGGATAACTTTCTTATGGCTGACCTTATATATCAGGGCGAACGACTGGGCAGCTTCCTGC
Organism: Enterobacter sp. 301B; assembly: GCF_003850715.1. NCBI lineage: Bacteria > Pseudomonadati > Pseudomonadota > Gammaproteobacteria > Enterobacterales > Enterobacteriaceae > Enterobacter > Enterobacter sp. 301B. The sequence goes on along the minus strand of NZ_PQTC01000001.1, from coordinate 250,094 downwards.
TGCGCCAATGGAGAGGGAATTAATTGTGGAACGTACCCGGGGCTGGAGTGGCGCTGCCTGCGAGGAAAGGTGAATAGGCTGCCCAGTAAATAAAGAGGTTATGGAAACTTGAATACATTACAGTTCATCAGGATTGTTCGATACGCTGATCCCGATCTTGATCAGACTTAAAATCATCAATGCCAGTACCATTGCCACGATAGTAGAGATGATAAGCGTTGTCATAAAGGCCCCCTTTGTGAGTATATCTTTTAGACTGTTTGAATCAAAAAATGTTCCGAGTCCTAAAAAATATATGACATTAGACAGGAATGTATCGTCTGCTAAATGAAAAAAAAGCCTACGCCAGGTAGGCAATACTGATAATTCCTAATTGTTTTAATAATGCTTGTTACTAAAGGTTATCTGCAGTGTTGGTAGAAGATATTGAAGCTTATAGATACTTCCTTGCTGCATCTAATATTTCCTGAGATGTAAGCTCTCGATCTGATGCAACATAGACAACTTCATGGTCACCTGTTAAAGAGGGAAAACCGGCTGACATTATCGGAAGGTTTATCCCTTCTCCATTAGGGTATTGTTCGCGTATTGATGTCACGCCCTTAAGTACGGTGATTACTTTACCTGGTTTACCATTAAAGAAAATAATTACTTTTTTCATGTATCACCATGTATTTCAGGGGGTTTTATGGCCCGGGGTTGTTCGAAAGGGGTTGATTTATTGACGTTTAGTTACCTCTTTCGAAATTAAAACAAGCAATATTCTGCCTTAACGTGTACTGTAGCAGTCCATTTGTACTGGAGAAGCTTATGTCTGCACGTAAAAACACGCAATTCCGCCGAAATTATTTAGTCAAATGCCCTTGTCCAAACTGCACAAGAGACTCGGAGCATAGTTACAATCGTGTACAAAAGGGAGCTCAACTGGTTTGCCCTTACTGCAACGCGTTGTTCAAATCCCCTCAACATTACTAAAAAATCTCATATAATAACTAAGAAGTGATGCTTTTGGAGGCTGCCTAACCTCTTACGCACTTTAATATTTTATAAGCAGTTAGTTTCTGCTTTGAGACTATTCATGCAGCAGTCCTGCATTTCATCACATCGGTCAGCAAATTTGACGGTGCTGTAAATATGCTGGCCTGTTGTAATGATATTCGCAAACGATAAATGACGCTTCTGATTATTTAATTCACAGAAGCTTAAGCGGTCATTGAGGGGGTTATTTATCGCAAAGCGTAACATTTGCAGCTGTCGGACCTTTGGTACCGGCAATGACAGCAAATTTAACTTTTTGGCCTTCAAAAAGAGTTTTGAATGTCTCTCCCTGTAGAGAAGAAGAGTGAACAAGGATATCTTTACTTCCATCGAGTGGGGAGATGAAGCCAAAGCCCTTATCATCGTTAAACCACTTAACAAGACCTATCATTTTTGATGACATAAAAACTCCACTTGAACACTTAAAAGTTACAAGTTCATGAAAAGAAACGCATGATGGCATACGTATGGACTCAAGAGGAGGGGATATCAGAGATAGCACCTGGTTATGAGGACTACTTTGGAAAAGTCAGATTCACATTGCATCGAACCAACCGCATCATTAAGGCACGTGTAGATCTTTTAAGCAAATCTTATTTTAGCCATCTGGGAGGCCATACAGATTAGATTAGCCAATCCAAATTTTTCCTGTGTCGTCGAATTTGATTTACAGCAAGGAAATAATTTGTCCCGTAAAATGACAGGAGTTGTCAAAGGTTTTGACTTCAATAGAGAGAAGGGTTTTATTATCCCATCTAAAAAGTGCAGGTCTAACTAAGATCAGATTTGATTTCTATTTGCTCTATCAAATTCCTCCCCTGGTTTTTTACATTTCCTACTGTACGCGTTACCGCATGCCAGACGAACTTATCGGCGGGCACTGCACCATCTGAAGCTATCTCTTCAGCTTCTTTCCCGCCAACATGCTGGCGCATCCACTCGCGTGCCGCTTCTGGTGACAAAACCAGTGGCCTGCGGTCATGAATGTCGACGAGGCCTTTATCAGCCGCAGACGTCACAATCAGAAATCCCTCGGCTTCATCGCCGCGCTCAAACGGTGTGCTTCCGATCGCCGCCATAAAGATTGGCTGACCGTCGGCCCGGTGGATGAAGTAGGGTTGTTTTTTGTCACCTGACTTCTTCCATTCGAACCATCCATCGGCAAAACAAATCGCCCGGCCATGTTGCCACAGAGGTTTAAACATTCTGCTGGTGGCCGCGGTTTCTACACGTGCGTTAATCAGTGGTGCTTTGTCCCACCATCCAGGTGCGTAGCCCCAGAACACCGGATCGAGGTGCAGTAGTTCGTCGCGTTCGCTCAGCAGCAGGACTTTGGTACCGGGCGCGACGTTGTACCGGCCAATGGGGGCCGGGTCATACGCGATGTCGCGATCGCCTTCGTCGGCAAGGTAGGCCAGGTATTCTTCACGGGTTTGGGCTTGTGCAAAGCGTCCACACATAGAAACCTCCAGTCGGATGTCATACTCAAAGTATAGGGCAGGGATAAGATGACTTGATCGACATGCAAAAGCTGTATCTTGTACAAGATAACGCGAGAAAATGGGCAGAAATTCCGGGAGGCATTTTTATCTTGCGGGCACGATCCGAGAAATGAACCGATGCTGGAGAACCGCGGGTGAGTGATTAAAGGCATTACTGGCTGAAAACAGAACCGGGCATTGCGCCCGGTTTTTCCCCGGTGGGCTGGTATTTGTTAACCTTGTTACTCTTGCGTCAGCCACATGTCCGACTCTTCAAACATTTCCTCAAGCATACGGTTCAGCTTTTCCCGGTCGCTTTTGCTGGCATCGCTATTCAGGCCATTCGCCTGCATTGGCTTAACCGTCACGCTGGCATCAGGAAAAATCCGGTGCACACGTTTTGTCAGTTCAGCCAGAATTATCTCCCTGGCTCCCTCCAGCCCCTGTACGTTTCGCTTGTCATAAACCAGTTCAACAAACATTATTTTTTCCCTATGAATATTAATTGTGCGATTCTGTCTGCACGTAAAAATACTACTGTATATGGGTACAGTCAAACGGCATTCCGGCTAAAGAAATGCCATGCCGCCCTTCACCTTGTTTATGTTGATGACAATCTATTCATTTAGCCTTTAAAACGAGCAGTCGAAGCGTTTAATCGTAAAATTTACAAAAACCATAATTTGAAGCCAGAGAGAAACTTACAAACGAAACGGTGAAGGTTTAAACAGTCGCTACGGTTCAGCTGCCTTGCGCGTGCTTCAAAACAAAACTACTGTATATAAAAACAGTATTAGAGGTATGCGTAATGGAATTTATCAGACCTACAGAACTGCGTGAGATTATCGCGCTTCCACTTTTCAGTGATTTAGTTCAGTGCGGATTCCCAAGCCCGGCTGCCGATTATGTGGAGCAGCGCATTGATCTTAATGAACTTCTGGTTGCCCACCCCAGCTCGACGTATTTCGTTAAAGCCGCGGGTGATTCAATGATTGAAGGGGGAATAAGCGACGGCGATTTACTGGTGGTCGATAGTTCCCGAACGGCTGAGCACGGCGATATCGTCATCGCCGCGGTGGAAGGGGAATTCACCGTTAAGCGCCTGCAACTGCGGCCTAATGTTCAACTCAATCCGATGAACAGCGCTTATTCACCGATTATCGTTGGCAGTGAAGACACGCTGGACATTTTTGGTGTGGTCACTTTTATTGTTAAATCGGCCAGCTGATATGTTTGCGCTCTGTGATGTGAATTCATTCTATGCATCATGCGAGACGGTATTCAGGCCAGATTTGAGAGGCCGACCGGTGGTTGTCCTCTCAAATAACGACGGTTGCGTGATAGCGCGCAGCGCAGAGGCCAAAGCCGCTGGCGTTACCATGGGGGCGCCATACTTTAAGCAGAAAGACCTGTTCCGGCGCGCCGGCGTGGTTTGCTTCAGCAGTAACTACGAACTTTACGCTGACATGTCCAGCCGGGTAATGACCACGCTGGAAGAAATAAGCCCTCGCGTCGAAATATATTCCATTGATGAGGCCTTTTGTGATCTCACCGGGGTTCGTAATTGCCGGGACCTGACTGATTTTGGCAAGGAGATCCGCGAAACGGTTTTGAAGCGTACGCACCTGAGGGTCGGCGTTGGCATAGCCCAGACGAAGACGCTGGCGAAGCTGGCAAATCACGCGGCGAAGAAATGGCAGCAGCAGACGGGTGGGGTGGTTGATTTATCCAATATCGACCGCCAGCGCCGGTTGTTGGCTATCGTGCCTGTAGAGGACGTATGGGGCGTGGGCAGGCGCATCAGCAAGAAGCTCAATGCGATGGGTATCAAAACGGCGCTGGATCTCTCAGAGCAGAGCACGTGGATTATCCGCAAGCACTTCAATGTAGTGCTGGAGCGAACGGTCCGGGAGCTGCGCGGCGAGCCGTGCCTCGATCTGGAAGAGTTTGCACCGACAAAGCAGGAGATCGTCTGTAGTCGGTCATTCGGTGAGCGCGTGACAGAATACGAGCAGGTGCGCCAGGCTATATGCAGCTATGCGGCCCGTGGCGCTGAGAAGTTACGTGGCGAGCACCAGTATTGCCGCTTTATCTCGGCGTTCGTAAAGACCTCTCCGTTCGCTCTGAACGAACCCTATTACGGCAACAGTGCCTCAATGACGCTTCTCACACCCACTCAGGACTCCCGCGACATTATCAACGCCGCGGTAAAGTGCCTCGACAAAATCTGGAAGGAGGGTCACCGCTACCAGAAAGCCGGCATTATGCTCGGGGACTTCTTCAGCCAGGGCGTTGCCCAGCTCAATTTGTTTGACAACAGCGCGCCGCGTGCCGGAAGTGAAAAGCTGATGGAAGTGCTGGATCGTCTGAACGCGAAAGATGGAAAGGGTACGCTTTATTTTGCCGGGCAGGGCATACAGCAGCAATGGCAGATGAAGCGTGAAATGCTTTCGCCGCGGTATACGACCCGGTATTCAGATTTACTGAGAATTCGATGAATGTTAATGGCTGTTTTGTGCCAGAAGCGGACATTGATATAAATGGCAATTGATCAAACAAATCTCTGATGCTCTTTCTGCCAGTATTTAAATGGTGTTCTTAAACGGAACGTACGCCAGTTTGCCGGATGGTTTAATAAAAACTCTCCTGGCGTGTCTGCGCGAATGTACTACTTTCAGTAAAGTGACTTTTACAGGGAGGGTCAATGAAACCATTATCGCTTTTATTATTGTCGAGCCTGACGTTAGTGGGTTGTGGCGCGAACAATACCCCTTCAAATACGCCTGTTCCGGGTGTAAAAACCTCCGTCGGGACGAGCACGCTTGAAGCCGGTGCTCAGCTTATCCAGTCCCGTCCGCCCATTGATGCAATGAGTGCCTACCTTGACGGTTTCCATTTTTATAGCGGGGATAAAAATGGCCAGATGGAAGCCCATCATTATGTAACCGTGTTGAATGAAGACGTGATGCAGGCGGTGATCTACGACGGTAACACCAAAGATGCCCGTTTAATGGGCGTTGAGTACATCATTAGTGAGCGTTTGTTTAACACACTGCCGCCGGAAGAAAAAAAATTGTGGCACAGCCATCAATATGAAGTGAAATCCGGCAGCCTGATTGCTCCAGGTTTACCTGCAGTGGCTGACAAAGCATTGATGAGCAAAATTGTGAATACCTACGGCAAGACCTGGCATACCTGGCACACCGACCGCGATAAAAAGCTGCCGCTCGGCATTCCGGCACTGATGATTGGCTTTACCGGGGAAGGGCAGTTAGACCCTAAACTTCTGGCGGACAGAGATCGACGCTTTGACGTGAGCACGCAAGCCATCAAAGAAGAACGTAAGGATATTGTGGCGCACCCAGTTGCTAAGGGAGCGGATGCCTGGCAACGTGGTGAAGAGATCCAGCTTAAGCGGGTTAAAGGTTCAGGTGAGCATGGCCAGGGCGACACAAGCCATTTTTGATATCAAAAGCCTTCAGGAATACCCCGGCAACGCCGGGGACAGGGCCAGTCCTATTATTTTCTCGTCCTCAGACATCAGAAACGCCAGGTGGCTGAAAGATTACCTGCAATCGAGTCATAGCCAGAACGAAACATTTCGCTTTCAACCCCGATGCCCAATTCGACATCAGCGTTGATTTTATAGCTCATACCTGCCTTAACACCCAGAGTGTCACGACCAGTCACCTGATTCCTGGAACTAAACCCTGTGCTTCGATAGTTGGCGAAAGAGGCTTGTTGCACTACGTTGCCATCAAGCAGTTCATGATCCCAGCTGAGCTGCAGCTCAGCTGCGAACGATGCCCCTGAAGCGAGGGGTACATTCCAGTTACCATTCACCCCGATACTTGATCTCAGAGAATCGAAGGTCTGCGAACCCAGCATCAGTCGGCTGCCGTCATTGCCGCTTTCCTTCACGCCGGGACGATGTAATGTGGTGTAATTCAATGACGTTACCGGTCCGGCGTTCACATTATTATTCAGCGCCCATCGATAGCCTCCGCCGGCCGTAACAGAACCTGACAATCCGGTCCAGGTGGCATGGTGGCTTGCTCCGTAAGTTTCTACATTAATGTTTCTGTCCAGCCAGCTGTCTTCAATACCCAATCGGCCAGTGCCGAATAAATACATTCCTTCGGACCTTTCAGCGCCGTAACGAGCATGAACACCCAGATCGAAAGCAGTGGTTTTCCCGGTTGCGGTTTCTGGTGATTTCACCGTCACCGACTGACCGCTGACCGCACCATGAAAGCCATAAATCCAGTTGTGATTCTCATCGTTTTGTTTTTCAGCACCGAATACAATGCCATAACTGCTGGCGTCGTACCCTACACTGTCACCCTGACGCTGTTGCCAGAAGCCGCCGCCAAAGGGTATGGCAAAGCTGCGCCATTCGCCTTCCGTCAGTTGCTTCGGCATAACCACAGGATTTGGCCCGCCAACGATCCGCGCTATCTGCTGTTCACGCTGCAGGGAACTTGCGAACATGGCGCTGTAGGCGCCCGCAGAAAGTTGCGGCAAGGCATTGCTGATACTCCCGCCATCAGTGGCTGAGAAATCCAGAGTACGGTACAGCGGTTGTATATCCGACTTAGCTTCCGCCACAATTTTATCCAGCGCTTGCCCTACCTGACGCGCATTAGCGTCCTGCGCATACCGGCTGTATGCGTTTGAAGCGCGCAGCATTGAGAGCTGCCAGCCATTCTTTCCCTGTGGCGTTGTTTGCAGCGTTAGCGTGGGTGAACGGAGCACGCTGTTCACCGCACTGAAATTGCCGTCGGAAGCGTCCGTTTTTAGCAAATCTTGCGTATTCAGACGCCAGTTTGTTGCGTACCAGTCCGGCTGCGGCGCAAACGTCAGTTGACCGTCAAATTGTGCGTGACCGTCCACTCGCAGAGTATCATGCCTGCCGCGCCCGTCGACTTCCAACAACAACTGCCCGGTATTCCCCTGTTGATAAGCACCGGATATATTGATTTGCCCAAGTGAATTACCCGGCGCAAGGATCCCGTTATTTACAAAGCGGCCTTCCTCATTAAGCGTATAGCTGGCGTTGCCGGACAGGCTGGCACCTGGCGCGATAGTCATGCTGTAAATCTGGAAATCGCCATTAAGCGAGGTTTTCCCTCCGTGCGCGTCCAGTGCCAGATTATTGATACCTTCAATGTTTCCGCGGTACGTAAAGCTGAAATCAGCATCGGCAGCTTCCGTCGCTTGCCCGTACGCATTGGCCTTCCGACCGAAGGTAAGCAGCGTTAACCGCTGTTGGCCATAGTCATCCCGCTGGGCGTAGTCCGAATAAATATCACCCTCCAGCCGGGCACCCGTTAATATATTTATATTACCGACCAGCGCGTTCGGTGATATATAAATCGCCGCGCCTTTACCGGCAACCCGTCCGCTGATGTCGGCATTGTCTACCAGCGCTCCCTGCAACTCGGGTAATAACGCATCGTAATAGCCGTCCACGATATGAAGCCAGGATCCGCGATAGTCCACCTCGTTACCCAGGAGGTTATTGCCAAAATCAAAACTGATACCGACGCCACTGGCTCCCAGTGCCTGAACGTCGCCACGTTGAATAAGGCTGTGCTGTTTACCGTAGGCAAACATCACCCCACGGCCATTAACGCCATCGGCGTATATCCGTACACCGGGATCGATGCTCAGGGTGTTATTTTGCCCATCTATACGGATGCCCGCGCCGCCAGCCCCTGACGTCAACAGGTCCGCTTGTTGAAAGATATGGTTATTACTGCCATACACATGCAGGCCAACTCCCAGATTAGCGGTATTGTATTGACCAGCCAGATAGCCATCCGCCTGCTGATTACGCTGAAAATAGCCATTGCGGTTAACGAGCGTTTGCCCGTTGCCATATAGCGAAAAACCGAAAAAGTTACGCCGGTCAATCTGATATCCCATATCCTGCAGCAACGCCAGTTCCGCTTCCATAAACGTGGTGTAATTGCGGTAGTTCTGATGGCTCATCATGCTGTTTTTCAGCTCGATATGGCTCATGTAGTTATCATCGACCGAGCCGTCGTCTGCTAACATTTTCACCGGCACGCCAGGCATGGCGCCTGCAAGGACTTCATCCACATGCCTGCCGGTGAAATAGCCTTTATCAAGCCGTACATCAAAGCCTTGTGGATCCCATCTGTTATTGCATCCATTACACAATATTACTTGCCCTGGTCGGGCAGGATTGCCACGGTCATCGCGCAGATGGCTGGTCCAGGAGCCAAAAGGCACGGTATCGAAAGCGGGCGTGAATGTGCCACTTCCTTGCAGATCGGTAACCATATTGGATATTCCCAGTCCATGGGCCAGCTCATGAACAGCGACGCTGACCAGATCGGCCTTTCCAGTGCGCGGCAATTGCGCGGGCACATAGGGAACGTTATCAAAATCCAGTTTGCCCATGATGAACTGGGCGTGGGAGCCAAAGGTCAGCTCTCCGGTATCAATACCGTTCAATGCGCCTTGCAACTGCGTCAGACTTATAATGCCGTCGGTAACTGAATCGCTGGAACCTGCGGCATTCTCGTCGTTAAACGTCCCCACATTGATAATGGCAGGCAGTTGCCCTGGGCTGGGGGTAATAACCTCAGCCCAGTAACGCATAGCATCGAGTATTTTTTCTTTTTGTTGCTGGCCAAGATCCCAGGTTGACTCAGACGCATTCGGCCAGTCCGGCATAAAGGGGCCGTCGCCAACATTAAAGAAACGCACTTCAAATACCGCAATATTATGTGGGTTATAGACCAGATAGCTTTCTCCTGCATACGGATTATTACTGACAAATAAACCCGTTAATGCAGCCGTCATAAAAACCCTTTTCATATTAACCATCCTTGTGTGAAAAAATAATGTTTACGTCCGTCAATATAAATTCACATCTGAGCTCAATGAATCATAAACAAATATAATAATTATCGATGTGGTTTGATAATTTAGAATAACGAGTCACCTTGCCCTGTGATAGCCTCGTTTTTCAGGATTTTATAAACGGTGGAGCGAGCGATCCCGGATTGAGCAACCGGGTCCCGGTGAACAGGAATGTACCGACATATGCAGGGGAAATAACGGATAGGGTATGGTGTCGTGGCATAATCGACATAAGCGTGAGGCTTTACTGTACTTCACGACACCAAAAACTATCAGATCGCTTATCAATCAAAGCCAGCGAGAGCGTTTGAGCCGAAGCCACAGTAATACACAGGCTCCCAGCGTGACAGCGACCGTAGCCGGATAACCAAAGAGCGTCTTCAGTTCCGGCATATGTTCGAAGTTCATACCATACATGCTAAAGACTACCGTCGGGATCACGAGGATGGCCCCCCAACCGGCCAGTTTCTTCACGACTTCGTTTTGCTGCACTGAAACCAGTGCCAGGTTAACGTGCATCGCGCTGCTTAGCAGCTCACGCATGTCATTTACATCCGTTACTACATGGCTTGCGTGATCCTGAATATCTCTGAAATACGCCCTGAGGGGTTTTGGAATAAGTTCTTCATGAATGCGGATAAGCTCTGTACAGATTTCTTCTACTGGCTGAGCGGCGTTGCGAAGCCCGAGTAGATTACGGCGGAGGGAATACACGTCCTGAATAGCTTCACGGTCAAATTCACTGTGAAAAAGTGTCGCTTCTATATCACCAATTTTGGTGTTGAGGCGCGCAGTCAGCTCTGCATAACTGTCAACAATAAAATCCAGAATACAGTAAAGAGGATAAGCCGGACCGTACGAAAGCATGTCCGGGGCCTCAGCAGCACGGGCGCGTATAGGTGCATAGCTCACTGAAGCACCATGGCGCACCGTAATAAGGAAGTTTCGGCCCACAAACAAATGCGTTTCGCCAAACTCAATATTGTCGTCCTGTCCACTGACGGTTTTTACAACGATAAATGCCGAGCTGCCATAACGCTCTATTTTAGGCCGCTGATGTGCATTAAGCGCATCCTCAACGGCCAGATCGTGCAGACCGAACTCCTCCTGGACTTTGTACATAAAAGCAGGTTCAGGCTGCCAAAGCCCCAGCCAGATAAACGCATCGGTATCCTGGATGATTTCGCTGATATCCTCAATATCTACGGTTTCGGCGGGGTGGCCTGAACGGTAGACCATACAGTTAACAATCATTTCCTGACTATCCCTTAAGCATGTGTCTAAGAAGCTTAACCATTTCCGTTAAATTTCCAAATTTTTATGCCGGCAGGTTTTAATATGTTGAATACTCAGAAAGGTCATGTTCACGCGTCGTTCAATCCGGGCACTGACTCTCCAGCCATTGACCGACGACGGGCCATAATTTCTCCGCACATCGCGTACGAAAAAATCCCATATGCCCAATGGACGAAAGACCAAACTCTGCGTGCCGTATCTCGCAGCGTTCTATTTTTGCTTGTTGCACCGGCTCCATCAGCCGCGCAATAGCTTCACGGTTAGCCCAGGGATCGTCATCAAATCCCATTACCAGCACGGGTAGGGTGATCTCACTAGCCCGTTGGCGTGCATTCCAGTGTGGATCATCGTAAAAATATCCAGGCATTGCGCTCCAGCGCCCCCATTGAAGCATGACTGGCGCCGGTAAATCTTCACCCAGCCCCAGGCGCCTGGCAGGCATGTAACCGAAAATACGGCACAGAATCGGAGCCAGAACACGTAATACGCACCAGACACGCACCTTTTCAGTGGTGCGTTTGATGGTGCTCGTCACCCCGGCATGTGAGGCTACAATGACCGCAGCTTGCAGGGCGTGGGTGGCTGTTGAAAGCAGAACGGCATGCCCGCCCACACTGTGTCCTACCGCCAACAGGCTAAGCCCTGGAAAATGTGCTTTAGCCCAGGCGGTTATACATCCGACGTCCTGGTCGATCCAGTCAGACATCGAAACGCGGTAAGTACGGACCAGCCCGGATTTAGAGAGGCCGGTGCCGCGATAATCGTATGTGAGGACGTTGAATCCTCTGTTAAAAAGATATTCTGCGAATCCCTTATAAAACCCCTGTACAACCGCCGTTGCCGGATGAAGGAGCACTATCGCTTTGGCATCGCTTCTTTCCCAAATTGTGGCTGCCAGAAATCCACCTTCATTTACGGGTATTATGACTGAACGCATTCATAGAGCCTTATTTATGTGGTCATACCAGTTATGCCTGAATTAAATCTAGCCTTTACTACCCCATCTGGCGATTTTTTTTACACCCCAGCGTTTGTCCCTCGCTCAAAGCAGACAATAAACCTCGCCCGAGCGTTTTTAGCGAAACACACTGCCTTATGGGCTCAACGTGAGGAAGGGTACTCTCCGGATAAACGCCCCTTTAAAAAATCCTCTTCTATACTCAGTTACGTTTAGGGAAATATGCCGCCGTTTTTCACGTCGCGTTGTTTTAATAGCCATTGCACGCGCGAACAGCAGGGACATATATCCACGAAAACGCCTTAATGTTGGTCCATTTTGCATTTTTTAGAGGGGGATTCCTGGTATGTTGCATTCTCAATCTTCGCGCGTCGGCACTATTTTGCTGCTGTTGGCCGCGGTTATAGGCTTCGCGGTGGCGCTATACGCCTGGTGGACGCCGCTTACCGGCGTCACAGACACCATTGGCGCACTGGGCGTGGCCATTGCCAGCGCGGTGCTGGCGATACTGATCTTTGTGTTACGTGCGGCATCGGGGCGCGGGGCGCGTGTTTTCCTGATTATTGTCACCCTGGTGGTGTTGGCGGGTATTGGTTTTGCCGCCGCGCTGCTGCACCAGTACATCATAACGGCAGCCATGGTGGTCGGCCTGATTGGTCTGATTATGCTGAGCAGACATTCCGCCCGTTACAACCATTCCGTCAGAACCTGAGGAGCCGCCCGTGCATAACGATAAGCATTATCCCTTCATAAAAGTCAGCATGACGGCGCTGGCGCTACTGGTCACCCCGTTCGCGCTGCAGGCGCAGGATAAAGCCGCTGAGGCCTCTCAGGGGACCCAGGAATCACTGAATATTGATGCGGCCGATCAGCAGGCGCCTGGAACCACAAAAACCACAGACGATGCCTCAACCGGTAGCGGTGACGGAAAGAAAGTCGCCTCGGCCAGCCAGCCAGCGACGCCGCTGGTGCCCGGCACGCCAACCTGGGACAGCTTCCACGGCCAGCTTAACGCGCAGAAATACAGCCCGCTTACCCAGATCACGGCGGATAACGTCAGTAAATTAACGAAAGTCTGGGAGTTCCATACCGGCGACGTCTCGGATGGTAAAGGTGATACGCCAGCGACCGTGTGGTCCGCAACGCCCATTTTCGCTAACGACACGCTCTACATCGGTACCCCTTTCGATCGCCTGATTGCGCTGGATCCGGGCACGGGTAAAGAGAAGTGGCACTATGACACCAAATCGTCGCGCAAGGCACTGACCCAGCCGGTGCTGAAAAACCGCGGCGTTTCCTACTGGCAGGCCAAAAATCCGGTGAAGGGAGAGGCGTGCCAGAAGATGGTCTATATGGGCACCGTTGACGGCAAGCTCTTTGCGCTGGACGCCGATTCAGGCAAACCGTGCAGCGGCTTTGCGGACAACGGGGTGCTGGATCTGAATCAGTGGAACACCGTTAACGCCAAGTATCCGCTCTCTGTTCTGCAACCGCCAACCGTCGTCGGCAACCATCTGCTGGTGGGTTGGGCCGGGAAAGACTGGGCCTATGCCGAAGCGCCTCCGGGTACCGTATTTTCTGTCAACGCCCAGACCGGCAAGCTTGAATGGACCTTTGAGGCGATACCGGCAGAGATCCGCAAGCGTACCGGTACCGCCAACGTCTGGACGCACATGTCCGCCGATGAGGCCAATGGGCTGGTCTATCTCCCGGTCTCATCGCCGTCTCCCAACTATTGGGGCGGCAACCGCGTCGACGCAATTCCGCTTGGCACCTCCACCACCGCGCTGGACATCAACACCGGTAAAGTGGTCTGGTCCCGTCAGTGGGTACACCACGACGTCTGGGATTACGACATCAACTCTGCCCCGACGCTGATGGATATCACCGTAGACGGCAAGCAGATCCCGGCGCTGGTTCAGGCCACCAAGCAGGGCTTCCTGTTTGTGGTTAACCGCCTGACCGGGGAGGACGTATGGCCAATCGAAGAGCGTCCGGTTCCGCAGGGTGATGGTTCGGTCCAGGGCGAAGTTCTCTCGCCTACACAGCCGTTCCCGACCAAACCTGCGCCGCTGCTCGACCAGTCGAAAAAGCCGGAAATCTGGAAGCTGGCGGATATCGTCGGTGGCGGCCAGTGCTCTCGCCTGTGGGATAACCTGACCTATGAGGGAATGTATACTCCGCCTACCACCAAAGGCGAAGGCACGCTCACCTATCCCGATAGCGCCGGCGGCGTGCAGTGGGGCGGGGTGGCGTTCGATCCGCAAAAACAGATCGCCATCGTCAACACCTCGCATATCGTTCAGTACGTGAAGCTCTACAGCCGTGAGGATTACGATAACGCGGACAAAGACTCCGGCAACGAAAGCGGCTTTGCCCCACAGGAAGGCGCCCCGTACGGTATGCGTCTGCTGGTGGCGAGCAACTGGCTGGGCATGCCGTGCTGGCAGCCGCCATTTGGCGAAATCGTGGCGATAGACATGCACACGGGCGATGTGAAATGGCGTCGTCCGGTTGGCGCCTCACAGCAGTATGGCTTCTTCATGCCGGAAAGCTGGGGTTCGCCTACCATTGGTGGCCCGGCAGTGACGGCGGGTGGCGTGATCTTCATCGGTGCTTCAATGGATGCCAAAGTGCGTGCCTACTCGGTAGAGAGCGGTGAAGAGCTGTGGTCCGATCAGGCAGAAGCTCCAGCGGTAGCGAACCCGTCCGTGTATGAATATAAGGGTCGGCAGTATGTGGCCTTCGTGGCTGGCGGGAACACGATCCTGAAGGATCAGGTAGGCGATCAGGTGGTTGTCTACGCGTTGCCGGAATAATTCATCAGGAAGGTGAAATAAGCGTGGGGCCTGCGGGCCCCACTTTATTTTGCAGTAGTCGTTTCACCGACGCGCTTATTTATCGGCTGATGCGCCAGCACGCGTTGACATCTGCTCGGCGGACTTCAGATGCTGCTCAACGACTGGCGTGTGCTCGTTGGCCAGAGCCTTCACATCCGGATCGTCGATTTTACTGGCGTCGCTCTTAAGCTTCGACAGCACCTTCTCGTGGTCCTTCACGCCAGCATATTCCATATACATTTTGTCAAAAGCGTCACCGCGCTGGTTTTCAAGCCTTGAGTTCAGGGCTTTATGGGCGGCGTCTGGCTCGGTCGGCAGCTCTACGCCCTTTTTCTGGGCAACGGCCTGCACTTTGGTCAGGGCGGCGCCGTGGTCGTCGACCATTTTCTGGGCGAATGTTTTCACTTCACTGGTCTGGGCCTTGTCCAGGGCGAGCCTGGCGGCGGCGACTTCGTTGATATTGGCCTGCGCCATGTCCTTCAACGCTTTCTCGTCGCCGGAGCTGAGTCTGGCGTCCGGTTGAGCCTGGCCCGCAGCGTTAGTTTGCGCGGCGCTTGTCGTCTGGGCTTGTACGCCAACGGTGCTGAACATTGCTGCAACTGCTGATACGGCTAGCAGCCTTTTCAGGGTTTTACTCGTGTGCATATTGTTCTCCTGATGGTCATGGTACAGGTAAGTTTCGGTTACCTAACGCGCAACCGGGCAGATAAATGCTAACTGCACAGGTCAGTATAGTAGATGAACCTGCTGTAATCGCAGGTTGCGTCAGAGAGGGCAGGTAATAATGCTCAATAAGGCGACGCTTATCGCTCAGTCTATCTACGACATTGGCACGGATCATTCCCATATTTGATGCTAATGTTAAATAGATAGATTTATTAACAGGAGGAATGATATGAAAAAAGCACTATTAGGGAGTGTATTGGCTTTAACAGTTGCAAGCTTTGGCGCATCTGCGGCAGATATGATTTCCAAAGATGAAGCGCACCACTTCAAACTTGAATACCTGGGCAATGTATCTGTAGGGGCTTCAGGTGGACAAATTTCTTCACCTTCAGATCTTCATCAAAAACTCTCGAAACTGGCAGATGAGAAGGGCGGGAAATACTATGTCATCATCGCTGCTCGAGAGCATGGCCCTAACTTCCAGGCCGTAGCAGAAGTCTTCAAATAATCTTTCCGAATAACGCAGAAACCCGCTCATGGCGGGTTTTTTGCTTATAGAGAGCAAAAAAAATGCCCCTGGTGCGGGGCGAGTTTGAGTCAAATCTTTTCTTATGTTTATGTGCTCTAAGGCGTTGGCACAATAACAGCTTATTCAAATAATGCAATCTAAATGCATATTTAAATGCAATGGCCCCATCTGCCCCTCATCTCAAGGTGAAGGCAGCATACGTAACGCAGATAGTCTACGCTTTACATAGGGTTATGGTTAAAACCAGTTAGATACTGGAAACAGTAAACGGCCGCAAGAGGTAAATATGAAAGTTGACGCAATGACGCAAAAGGCAGAGGAAGAAATTTCAGCGCTTATAGCCAAAAAAATTGCAGAATTACGAAAAAAAACAGGGCAGGAAGTATCTGAAATTGAGTTTATCGCTCGTGAGGCCATGACAGGTCTGGAGGGGTATGAAGTAAAAATCAAACTCCTGTAAGCGTTTCTTCCTGAAATGGTCGCTCAATTCTTGCCGCAAAAGAGAACCGGGCGTGGTGCCCGGTTGTTTTATGGATAATCGACGTCTTTATGAGCGAATAAACGTCAGGATATCGGCATTTATGGTATCTGCATGCGTGGTATGCATCCCATGCGGGAAGCCTGGATAGATTTTAAGCTCGCTGTTTGCGAGCAGCTTATCCTGAAGAAGGGAGGCATTTTTATACGGGACGACCTGATCGTCATCACCCTGCAACACCAGGACGGGAACGGTGATAGCTTTGAGATCGTCCGTCTGGTCGGTTTCTGAAAATGCCTTAATGCCATCATAGTGGGCTTTGGCGCTACCGATCATACCCTGACGCCACCAGTTCTGGATTGTTCCCTGCGAAACCTCTGCTCCGTCTCGGTTAAATCCATAGAAAGGACCGCTGGCGACGTCGAGGTAAAACTGGGCGCGGTTAGCGGCCAGCGCCTGGCGGAAGCCGTCGAACACCTCAATGGGCGTACCGCCGGGGTTCGTGTCTGATTTTACCATCAGCGGAGGAACGGCGCTGACCAGTACCGCTTTGGCCACCCGCCCCTGAGGCTGGCCGTACTTCGCAACGTATCTGGCGACCTGGCCTCCGCCGGTGGAGTGGCCGACGTGCACGGCATTACGCAAATCAAGGCTTTCGACCACGGCTGATGCGTCGGAGGCATAATGATCCATATCATGACCTTCACTCACCTGATCGGAACGACCATGACCACGACGGTCGAGGGCGATGACGCGGAAGCCTTCTGCAAGGAAAAAGAGCATCTGGTTATCCCAGTCATCGGCGCTCAGCGGCCAGCCGTGATGGAAAACGATCGGCTGCGCATCCTTCGGACCCCAGTCTTTGTAATAAATACTGACACCATCTTTCGTTGTTACGAATGCCATATTTCAGACTCCTCTGCTAATGGCAACATGTGTGAAGGCTAAGTAAATAGCCCAGCATTTAGGGACGTAATAAAACTGACTTATATTAATCTTATTACTGATATATCCGCTTAAAGTGTAGAAGGGTTCCTGAAAACAGTTATAGATTAATTTTGTATGGTCATTATTTATTTTTAAACGAAATATCCCCTAAACCAGCCGGGGCACTGTGTTATTTTTCTCGCGTGGTGAATCCCCCTGTGCGGAGGGGCTAAACAGCACGTGTAGCTTAGGCAATCAGTAGCGGGTCAAGGTGGCTGACCAACGACTCACCGGGAGGCACCCGGCACCACACATACGTTAAAGCTTGTATCTCGCTGAATTTATTAGGGATGGTGTATGAAGTTGGGCTTTTTGGCTGGAGCAGTGCTGGCAACCTGGTTGTCTTTAACCTACCCGACGCAAATGAGAGCTGTTTTTGAACAACTGGTTACGATAGTGCAGCAAATCACGCAGCCTTCAGCAGAGCCTCATTCTGATATGGTCACACCGGAACAGTCATATCCTTGATTGTTATATTTACGATGAACGTTAGCCATCTTAATAGTTAACCTGTGCTTATTTTTCTGATGGGCTTATTATTGGCCGGGCAGAGGTTACCGCCACCCGGCCTGACGGTCTTAAACGATCGCGTTAGGGCACGCTTCGCCCTTATCAAGCTGCTGTAAATTCCCCAGCGTGGTTTCCGAAATACTGATCAGCGCTTCGGCGGTCAGAAACGCCTGGTGGCCGGTGAACAACACGTTGTGGCAGGCCGACAGGCGACGGAACACGTCGTCCTGAATCACGTCGTTAGATTTATCCTCAAAGAACAGATCGCGTTCGTTCTCATACACGTCCATACCCAACGCGCCGATTTTTTGCGTTTTCAACGCTTCGATAGCGGCCTGAGAGTCGATCAGTCCGCCGCGGCTGGTATTAATGATCATCACGCCGTCTTTCATCTGGTCGAACGCCGACTGGTTAAGCAGGTGATAGTTTTCCGGGGTCAACGGACAGTGCAGGGAGATAACATCAGACTGCGAGAAGAGCGTTTTCAGATCGACATACTCCACGCCCAGCTCCAGCGCAGCGGCGCTTGGATACGGATCAAATGCCAGCAGGCGCATGCCAAATCCTTTCAGGATGCGTAGGGCGGCCACACCAATTTTGCCGGTACCGATCACGCCTGCGGTTTTACCGTACATGGTAAAGCCGGTCAGCCCTTCCAGAGAGAAGTTGGCATCACGGGTACGCTGATAGGCACGGTGAATACGACGGTTGAGCGACATCATCATCCCGACGGCATGTTCTGCCACGGCTTCCGGAGAATAGGCCGGAACGCGAACAACCTTCAGACCCAGCTCTTTGGCGGCATCGAGATCGACGTTGTTAAAGCCCGCGCAGCGCAGGGCAATGTATTTCACGCCCTGTTTTTTCAACTCTTCCAGTACCGGTCGGCTACCGTCATCGTTAACGAAGATACACACGCCTTCGCAGCCGTGGGCGGTTTTAGCCGTCTTTTCAGTCAGCAGAAAGTCGAAAAATTCAAGATCGAAACCGTACGTCTCGTTAACATGTTGCAGATACTTTTTGTCGTACTGCTTTGTGCTATATACCGCGAGTTTCATAAGACTTTCTCCAGTGATTTTGGAACCACGTTAGCATGTTTAAAATTATCTTACAATTTTTCAAAATTCATTGAAATCAATAAGTTCTATGAATTATTGTAGAGCATCTACTCTTAAAAATGGCATTACCTTCAACTGACTGGCTAAACATGCGACAATGAGCGGCAAGAACGGCTTATTTATTTCGCAAAATCAGGATATTAACTGCCCATGAAGGGTAAATACAAAGCCGCAATCGCGCTATTACTGCTGCTATTTCTTGTGCCGCTGACGCTGCTGATGACGCTCGCCCAGTGGGTGCCCACGCTCGCCGGGATCTGGCTTCCCGTTGGAGCACGCATCGCGTTTGAAAAAAGCCCTCGGCTCACGCGCCACGCCCTGATCATCCCCGATCTCCGTTATCTGGTAGAAGAGTGCGAAATTGCCCGCGTGGAAAACGTGACCCTGTCACACCCCAGCCGCTGGCATCTGGATATTGGCGCACTTGAACTTAACTCTGTCTGCCTGAGCAAATTACCGCAATCGGCGCCGTCTACGGTGGCGCCGAAAACGCTGGCGCAGTGGCAGGCCATCCTGCCCAACACCTGGCTGACCATCCACCGTTTTACCCTTTCTCCCTGGCAGCAGTGGGAAGGTGAGCTGCATGCCTCACTCACGCCAGCCCGCCAGGACATCACCTATAAAGGCGAGCAGGTGAGCATTAAGGGGCAGTTGCGCGGCCAGACGCTCTCCATCACCCAGTTCGATGTGCAGCTGCCGGACCAGTCGCAGCCCGTGAAGCTGGTCGGTGAATTTACCCTGCCGCTGGTGCCGGACGGCGTACCGGTGAAAGGGCATACGGTCGCGACCTTTAACGTGCCACAGTTATCCTCGCTGGTCGATGCCGATCTGGACTGGGAGGATAAACAGGGCCAGCTGGTGGTTATGGCGCGGGACAACCCCGATCCGCTGCTCGATTTACCGTGGCAGATCACCGCTCAGCAGTTGACCATCAGCGACGGGCGCTGGAACTGGTCAGCCTCCGGTATGCCGATGAGCGGTCGCATCGGCCTGAAGGTGGATAACTGGCAGCAGGGGCTGGAAAAAGCCACCTTCACGGGGCGGCTAAACGTGCTGACCCAGGGAGATGCGGGTAAGGGCAACGCGGTACTGAATATCGGTCCCGGCTCGCTCAGTATGGAAAACAGCGCTATGCCGCTACACCTGAGCGGGGAAGCCAAGCAAAACGATCTGATCCTGTATGCCAGACTCCCGGCGAAGCTGACCGGCAGCCTTTACGATCCGCAGCTTACGTTTGAACCCGGCGCACTATTGCGCTCGCGCGGACGCATCATTGACTCGCTGGATATCGATGAGATCCGCTGGCCGCTGGCGGGCGTGAAGCTCACGCAAAAGGGCGTGGACGGCCGCCTGCAAGCCATTCTGCGGGCGCATGAAAACGAGATGGGCAATTTTGAGCTGCATCTGGACGGCCAGGCTAACGACTTTTTACCGGACAACGGTTTGTGGCAGTGGCGCTACTGGGGTAAAGGGAACTTCACGCCGATGAACGCGCGCTGGGATGTCCGGGGAACCGGGGAGTGGCGCGACAACGTTATCGAACTGACCGATCTTTCCACGGGGTTCGACAAATTGCAGTACGGCACGATGCTGGTCAGCAAGCCACGCCTGGTGCTGGATCACCCGGTGCGCTGGTCGCGGGACCCGGATAACCCCACCTTTAGCGGCGCGCTCGCGCTCAATGCCGGGCAAACAAGCTTTTCAGGCGGAAGCGTGCTGCCGCCGTCCGTTTTGACCTTCAGCGTTGACGGGACAGACCCGACGGTGTTCCAGTTTAAAGGGAATCTTCATGCGGATGACATCGGCCCGGTCCAGGTGAATGGACGCTGGGACGGCGAACGCCTCCGCGGTCAGGCCTGGTGGCCAAAACAGTCTCTTACAGTGTTCCAGCCGCTGATCCCGCCAGACTGGAAAATGACCCTGCGCGGCGGCGAAATGTACGCGCAGGTGGCTTTCTCAGCGGCCCCCGACCAGGGGTTTGAGGCCGGGGGGCACGGGGTGCTGAAAGCGGGCAGCGCGTGGATGCCGGATAACGAAATCAACGGCGTTGATTTTGTTCTGCCGTTCCGCTTAAGCCAGGGCACCTGGTCACTGGGCACGCGCGGACCGGTAACGTTACGAATTGACGAGGTGAAAAACCTGGTCACAGCCCGAAATATCACCGCGGATCTTCAGGGCGATTATCCCTGGACCGAAGCGAACCCGCTCCTGCTCACCAACGTGAAGGTGGAAGCACTCGGCGGGAAAATCACCATGCAGCAGTTGAGAATGCCGCAGCACGATCCGGCTTTACTGCGCGTGGATAATATTTCCTCCAGCGAACTGATAAGCGCGGTAAATCCGAAGCAGTTTGCCATGTCCGGCCCGGTGAGCGGCGCGCTGCCGTTCTGGCTGGACAATGAGAAATGGATCATTAAAGATGGCTGGCTGACCAACCCGGGGCCGATGACGCTGCGCATCGACCAGGACACGGCGGATGCCATTGTGAAAGACAACGTGGTTGCCGGGGCGGCGATCAACTGGCTCCGCTATATGGAAATTTCGCAGTCGTGGACAAAACTCAATGTGGATAATCTGGGTGTGTTAACCATGCAGGCGGCCATTAAAGGCACCAGCCGCGTCGAGGGCAAAAGCAGTTTCGTTAACCTGAATTACACCCATGAAGAGAACATTTTTACCCTCTGGCGCAGCCTGCGCTTTGGGGACAATCTGCAAACATGGTTTGAGCAACATGCGGCGATACCCCTTCTCCGCGGTTCGACAGGCAAGGAAAGTGAGGAACAACAATGAAAAAGAGGGCTGGTGTACTCACCGTGGCCGTCGTCGCGCTGCTGTCAGGCTGCACGCCGCGCATTGAAGTGGCGGCGCCCAAAGAGCCGATCACCATCAACATGAACGTGAAAATCGAGCATGAAATCCATATCAAGGTGGATAAAGACGTCGAAGCCCTGCTGAAATCCCGCAGCGATCTGTTCTGAGGATGCCATGAAACGATTAGCTCTGATGTTACTGGCGCTGGGGATGAACGTTCACGCCGCCACGCTTACGCTCAACGATGCGCGCACCCAGGGGCGCGTAGGGGAAACCCTGAGCGGCTATCTTGCGCCCGTTCAGCACGACGCTGAAACCCTGGCGCTGGTGAACCGTATCAACGCCGCACGCACGGAAAGTTACCAGCAGCTTGCTGACAGCAATAATTTGCCCGTCGACGAGGTGGCGAAAATGGCGGGGCAAAAGCTGGTGGCCCGCGCGCAGCCGGGTGAGTACGTGAAGGGGATTAACGGCAAATGGCTGAAAAAGTAACTAGCGGTAACGCTTACGGTATTCGCCCGGCGAAACCCCGAAACGCTGCTTAAAGGCGGTGGAAAAATGGCTATGGTCGGTAAAGCCCCAGCTGTAGCCAATGCCCGCCAGCTTTTCGTCATCGCCGATGGAACGCAGCGCCTGAGCGCATAAATCGAGGCGACGGTTCTTAATATACTGCGCCACCACCAGCCCTTTCCCGGCAAACATGCGGTACAAGCTACGCACGGACATGCCGCTCTCTGAGGCTATCCACTCCGGTCTTAACGCCTCCGACTGAATATGATCGTCAATCAGGGACAGAACGTGGCGGAACTGACGCTCCTTGCGCGGCAGCACCTCGTCATGCTGCTGGAAGGCCGGACGCAGCAGACACACCATCGCCTCCAGCGCCGCTTCGCTTTCACTGGCGCTGAGATCGGCATTGCCCATGCTCTCCTGTAACAGTCGGTAGCTCAGCTGTACGGTAGGCAGACTGCGGGAGAGGGGCAACGCGCACCTCACTTCCTGAAAACGCGCGTGTTGCTCAATGATTTGTCGCGGGAGCAGCAGCGAAATCTGGCGGGAACGCTCCTGCCAGTAAATGGAGCACGGGCGGGAGGCGTCAATCAGCGTGATATCCCCGGCTTTCAGCAGCGCGCGCTGGTCGTCCTGTTCGATTCCGGCGCTGCCTTCCAGCTGAAACACGGTGTAGAACCAGGCATCGTTGCCGTTTTTGATCTCCTGACGGGTGCGAAACAGGTTAACGCCTGCGGCGGTCACCGTGCTCAGCTTCAGACTTTGGGTGTAGCTGGTTTCCAGTTCGCCGAGAAACGCCCCCTCTAACGGACGTGCCGCAAAGCGCCCACAAACCTGGTTAATTTGCGCCAGCCACTGCTGAAAATTGTCCTGTTCGCTTGCACATGCCATTGATTTTCTCGCTGCACCGTCACTGTTTTCGCATTGTTGCATTTATGTTGCATTTTGTCAGGGCTACGAGGCTGACTATAGGAAAGAACACTCAACGGTTACAGCGATATAAGCGGGAATTATCACGATTTGCGGAGCCTGTCACAGCTGGCAAAGCGAATGTCACACAGACAAAAGCAGGAATGCGAATCCCCTCTTAGACTGCATACACACCCTGCGAAGCATAACGAAGGAGTATCCTATGTCCGAGTCACACGTCGCCGTCCTGCCTGGCGTGCAGCAGTTTTTAGATCGCCAGCACGGCCTGTGGATCGAAGGGCGTCAGGCGGCATCCGATAGCGAAAAGCGTCTGAACGTCTACAACCCGGCGACCGGAGAGGTCATTGCCTCCACCGCCGATGCCAGCGTTGATGATGTCGATCGTGCGGTGATGTCTGGCTGGCGCGCCTTTGTCGCCCGAAGCTGGGCCGGGCGGCTTCCGGCAGAGCGGGAACGCATCCTGCTGCGGTTTGCGGATCTGGTGGAACAGCATGGCGAAGAGCTGGCACAGCTCGAAACCCTGGAGCAGGGGAAATCGATTAACATTTCCCGCGCCTTCGAGGTGGGCTGCACCCTGAACTGGATGCGCTACACGGCAGGGCTGACCACCAAAATTGCCGGTAAAACCCTCGATCTCTCGATTCCACTGCCGCAGGGCGCGCGTTATCAGGCGTGGACGCGTAAAGAGCCGGTTGGGGTCGTGGCGGGGATTGTGCCATGGAACTTCCCGCTGATGATTGGCATGTGGAAAGTGATGCCCGCGCTGGCGGCAGGTTGCTCCATCGTGATCAAACCCTCGGAAACCACGCCGCTCACCCTGTTACGGGTGGCGGAACTGGCGAGCGAGGCGGGGATCCCGGATGGCGTATTCAACGTGGTGACCGGCAGTGGCGCCGTCTGTGGCGCGGCACTGACCTCGCACCCGCGCATTGCCAAAGTGAGCTTTACCGGATCGACGGCGACGGGCAAGCAGATTGCCCGCGCGGCGGCGGATACGCTAACGGGCGTGACGCTGGAACTGGGCGGCAAAAACCCGGCCATCGTGCTGAAAGATGCCGATCCGGCGTGGGTGATTGAAGGGCTGATGACCGGCAGCTTCCTGAATCAGGGGCAGGTCTGCGCGGCCAGTTCACGTATATATATTGAAGCTCCGCTGTTCGACACGCTGGTCAGCGGCTTTGAACAGGCCGTGAAATCCCTGAGCGTCGGGCCGGGCATGTCGCCGGATGCGTTTATCAACCCGCTGGTGTCGCGCGCCCACTGCGATAAGGTCCAGGCGTTTCTGGATGAGGCGAAGGCGCACAATGCGGAGCTGATCGCCGGGAACCGGGGGCCAGACGGCAAAGGCTATTACGTTTCGCCAACGCTGGTGGTCAACCCGGATAATCATCTGCGACTGACGCGTGAAGAGGTCTTCGGGCCGGTGGTGAATCTGGTCCGTGTAGCTGACGGGGAAGAGGCGCTTCAGCTGGCGAACGACACTGAATACGGCTTAACGGCCAGCGTCTGGACGCAGAACATCAGTAAAGCGCTGGAGTACACCGACAGGCTACAGGCCGGAACCGTGTGGGTGAACAGCCACACGCTGATAGACGCCAACCTGCCGTTCGGCGGCATGAAGCAGTCTGGCACCGGGCGCGATTTCGGCCCCGACTGGCTGGACGGCTGGTGTGAAACCAAGTCGGTGTGTGTGCGGTATTAAAAAAACGCCGGGTGGCGGCTACGCCTTACCCGGCCTACGGGATCGAGGAAAAAGGTTGGTTTTGTAGGCAGGGTAAGCGCAGCGCCACCCGGCGTAACTTACAGCGACCACCGATTCCGCCCGGCCTCCTTCGCCCTGTACAGCGCCGCATCGGCGCGGGCGATGATTTCCGCCCCGACTGGCTGGACGGCTGGTGTGAAACCAAGTCGGTGTGTGTGCGGTATTAAAAAAACGCCGGGTGGCGGCTACGCCTTACCCGGCCTACGGGATCGAGGAAAAAAGTTGGTTTTGTAGGCCGGGTAAGCGCAGCGCCACCCGGCGTAACTTACAGCGACCACCGATTCCGCCCGGCCTCCTTCGCCCTGTACAGCGCCGCATCGGCGCGGGCAATGATTTCCGCCCCGACTGGCTGGACGGCTGGTGCGAAACTAAGTCGGTGTGTGTGCGGTATTAAAAAAACGCCGGGTGGCGGCTACGCCTTACCCGGCCTACGGGAGCAAGGAAAAGGTTGGTTTTGTAGGCCGGGTAAGCGCAGCGCCACCCGGCGTAACTTACAGCGACCACCTATCCCGCCCGGACTCCTTCGCCCGATACAACGCCGCATCGGCGCGGGCGATGATTTCCGGGCCGGCCAGTCCTGGGGTATAGCCGGCAATGCCCATACTCACCGTCACACATTCACTCACCTTCGACGCGCTGTGCGCAATGGCTGCGGTGCGCAGGCCAGCCTGGATCCGCGCGGCGACTTTCTCAGCAACGCTTTCTTCACAGTCAAAGAGGATCACGACGAACTCCTCACCACCGTAGCGCGAAACCACATCCTCTGGCGTGCGCACCGAGGTGTTCAGCACCTCCGCGACCCGCGCGAGACACGCGTCCCCCGCCTGGTGACCATAGGTGTCGTTATACAGTTTGAAGTAGTCGACATCCAGCATCAGTACCGTGAAGCGTTTGCCTTGCTCCACCGCGTTTTCCAGCACCAGCTCCATCGCCCGGCGGTTGGCCGTTTTCGTCAGCGGATCCTGATGGGCCAGCGCATCCAGCCGCGAAATTAAACGCTGATTCTGCTGGTTGCGACGCCAGGCCTCTTCAAACCAGCTCAAGAGGATGTAGCGTCCGCAAACGAGAATGAACGTGAACACCACCCACAGCCCGGCAAAGCGAAGGTTCATCTCCTGATTCAGCAGCATGCTGGCAACGGGCATGGTGATCCACAGCGGCGCGATAAAGCACACCAGCCCCACCGGATGAAAATAGAGCGCGGTCATACCGGCCATCAGCAGGGTAACGAATATCGGCCAGGGATGAGGAAGCTGTATCACGTTGATAAACCAGTAACAACTTATCGACCATAGCAGGCTACTCATTAACAGCACGGCGCTGACGCCGCGGATGTGGCGCCAGGCCATTATTACCAACGCCACGGAAAGGATGACTACCCCCAGCATGGAAGCGTCAATCATCTGTGTGAGAGGTGGGCTGACGTGTAAGAGGGTATCAATTTGGCCGAACAGGGAATTGCGCAGCAGGATCATTAGCGCAAAACTCGCGTTGACGAAGGCGAGCCACGGCAGGTTCATGGCCAGCCCGTGGACAACCATGGCGTTACGGGTCGGCCAGGTCGCGGGCTCCGGAGTGGCGTTGTGTCTTTTTTCCATGAGAGAGAATGTCCCTGTGGCGGGCGGAAAGACCGCCCGCGAGTGCATGCCTTTACGGGGTCACAATGTTAAACCAGAATTCAAATTTATCCATGTAACCGAGCATGGCATCGAGTTTTGCGGCATCGCCCGTCACTTTGATATCGCCATTATCCTGAGCCTGTTTAAGCGTCACTTCTTTCAGGATGATTTTATTCAGCGTATCGCGGTTGAGGGTCACGGTCGCGTCAGCATCCTTCGCTTCGGCGTTCGCCGTGTGGTTCAGCACGCCATTTTCCAGCTCCAGCTTGTATTTGCCGCCGTCGCTGCCGAGGTCGATGTTAAACACCGATTTTGCATCCGCTGCTTTTTCACCGTTGATATGCACCGCCAGATAGTCAAAGAACATTTCTGGCGTCATTGCGCGCACGGTATCCGGGCTGGCGGTATTCGGGGTCGGACCTTTCACCACGCCGTTACGCAACTCCTGCGCGCCGGTCAGGTAGAAGTTACGCCATGGGCCGGATTCAGCCTGATAACCCAACTGTTCCAGGGCATCCGCTTCAAGGTTACGTGCGGCCTGGTTGTTTGGATCGGCGAATACCACTTTGCTGACCACCTGAGCCACCCAGCGATAGTTGCCCTGGTCAAAATCGGTTTTAGCTTTACTCAGGATGGCATCCGCGCCTCCCATATACTCCACAAATTTCTTCGCGGCTTCTTCAGGCGGCAGTTCATCCAGGGTCGCGGGGTTGCCGTCAAACCAGCCTAAATAGAGCACGTAGGTGGCTTTGACGTCATGACTGACTGAACCGTAATAGCCTCGGTTGGCCCAGGTATTGGCCAGGGAGTTCGGCAGCTTGAAGTTGGCGGCGATCTCGTCACGCGTCAGCCCTTCATTCGCCATGCGCAGGGTCTGGTCGTTGATGTAGCGGTAGAGGTCGCGCTGGCTTTTCAGCAGGTTAACCACATTCTCGTTGCCCCAGGTCGGCCAGTGGTGCTGCGCCATGATAACTTCGGCCTTATCACCCCAGCGTACAATTGCCTGGTTGATGTATTTCGACCATGGCAGCGGTTCACGAATTTTCGCACCGCGCAGGGAGTAGGTGTTATGCAGGGTATGGGTAACATCTTCCGCAGATTCGATCAGCTTTTTCTCTTCGATATACCAGAGCATCTCAGAAGGCGCTTCGGAGCCCGGCGCGAGCATAAAATCATAGGTCAGGCCATCGATCACCTCTTTCTGACCATCTTTCTCGATGATATTGGTCGGGGCAATCAGGGTCACCGTCCCGGCGGAGGTGGTGGTGCCGAGACCCGCACCCACCTGGCCTTTCGCATCCGGCTTCAGCAGGTTGCCGTACATATAGCTGGCGCGGCGGCTCATGACGTTACCCGCCATGATATTTTCCGCGACGGCGGCCTCCATAAATCCGGCTGGCGCGTAGACTTTAACCTTGCCGGACTTCACGTCGGCTTCGTCCACCACGCCGCGCACGCCGCCATAGTGGTCAACGTGGCTGTGGGTGTAAATAACAGCGACGACAGGTTTCTTGCCGCGATTTTAATAGTAAAGATCCATCCCGACTTTGGCCGTCTCCGCCGACACCAGCGGGTCGACCACGGTAATGCCTTCTTTACCTTCAATAATGGTCATGTTTGACAGGTCGAGGTTACGGATCTGGTACACGCCCTCGGTGACTTCAAACAGGCCGCTGATGTTAATCAGCTGGGACTGACGCCATAAGCTCGGGTTAACCGAATCGGGCGCTTTATCGCCTTCCTTGATAAAGGCGTACTGCTGTGGATCCCAGACGGTGTTGCCTTGCTCCCCTTTGATAATTTCCTGAGGTAGCGGGGCGATAAACCCTTTGTGGGCATTGGTAAAATCGGTGTTATCGGAGAAAGGAAGCTGGTTGAAGAGTGCGTTGTTGGCCTGCTGAGTTGCTGCGGTTGCATCCTTAGGGGCTTCTGCGGCCCAGGCTGAACTGGCGGAAATGAAAAAACCGGCCAGCGCAAGGCTTCTTACTATCTCATTGACTTTCATCCTAAAACCTCTCGGTTATGTATAGCGTTGTTCATGGATACTTCGATATCTACAAAATGTTTCAGATGTTGCAAAAGCATTAAGCGAAGTAACATTAACTATAATCGGGGAGTGGTATTCAGCAAGAAAGCGAATGAAAAACCGGGCATCGTGCCCGGTCAACGTGTTATTTCTGCTCTTTTTTCTTACCGAGCGTTGGCGTCTCGTCAAAGAAGTTCCACGGCTTGAGTAACGTGTGCACCCATTCCGTCGGCATTATCGGCCACTCCTCGGCGCGGGCGACATGGGTGGTGCCGGTGGTCATCCAGATGACGTTATCCTGGTCGTTCAGCGACTCGTTATCTTTGCTGTACTGGCCGAGGCCCGTATCATGCGTGGAACGGTTCGGGTATTTTCCCTCCGGGTACATCTCGTCGGGATGGTAAAGCGTCACCCACAGCTGTTTATCCATAAAGCTCAGGCGGTGATAAATCCACTCGTCCGGGGCAAACCTCGCGCCCGTCGCCACCGGGTGTGTGCCCCCCGCGTAAGGGATGATCTGATACGAGACCGGGTTGCCCATGCGGTTCTCTTTGCTGGTGTTGCTCAGCAGGCGGATGGTGCCCGGATCAAACTTTTGCGCCGCCTGCTGTTCGGTATCAATATCATACTGATTCACCTGCATGGTGCTGGTGCGCGGTCCGCCAGCGGTGTTCGGTTTGACGTCCGGATCCATGGCCACCAGCTTGTTGTTGATGCCGTCCACGTCCATATCCAGACGGAAGTTGTAGATGTGCTGGTGGGTGGTGCCGACAATATTATGGTCGATCAGCGTACCGTATCGGGTGTCATCCTTCGCGGTGGCATCATGCATGGTTTTCGTCTGCACGCCTTTCACCGCTTCAATGCCCGTGGCCCCTGCATCAATGCCGATGGTGCCGTTTTCGTGGAATACCCAGTCGAAGATATAATCGTAGTTACCCACGGTGCTGACCCAGCGCACCACCAGCTCGCGGCGCTCGGTGCTGACGTTGGGTTTACCTAACTCCTGATGCTTATACTCCGGCCCGGCGTAACGCTCGAAAATGGCGATCGCCCGGGGGATCTCCATTGGCGCACCGGTATAGTCCGGGATGGTTTCGTTGAGCATCACGGCGTTAGACGGAACATCCTTGCCGCGCACCAGCGGGGAGGTCAGGGTACCCATGCCGTAATCACCGGAGTCCAGGTAGGCCTTAAAGTACCAGCCGATATCCGGGTCGCCGTACGGCACAATCATGCCCCCGAGCGATCCCTGATACATCACCTGTCGCTTTTTGCCGTTGTCGTTATAGGTCACGGTGGAGATCATCGGGCCGACGCGCGAGTCCAGGCTCAGATGAAAATCCCAGTTCTGCCAGTGCACCATATCCCCGGTAATGGTGTAGTTCTTGCCTTCCGGCTCGATAATCTCCAGCGGTTTTTTCACCGTTTCAACGCGGTCACGGCCATCATAAGGACGCGGGGTGAGCGGCACCGGCACGACCGGGCCTTCCTCAATGTTCTGGATTTTCTTCTGCTCAAGATCCACCACCGCAACCAGGTTTTCGATCGGGTGCGCCCAGTAGTTACCGTCGCCCACGTCGAGATAGCTGATCACTTTCAACAGGCGGTCTTCCTGTTTCAGCCCATCCTTGCCGTCAAAAAAGCCGACGGTAAGCGGGGTGGTGATCACTTTCTTCGGATCGGTAATGCCGCGCTTTTTCAGCACGGCGGCAAACTCCGGGCTTTCATTGATGATCTGCTGCACGGTATTGAAGTCATCCAGCAGCACCATGCCGTGCGCGTCTTTGATCGGCTCCCAGCGGAGGATCTTTTTGTCCTTCAGATCCACCCGGCTTTCGATGATGCGTTTGCCGTTAAGCATAATGATATTGGCCTGGCGGGGCGCATCCACCGCCGTGCCGTTAAGCACGAAGTCCCAGACTTTGGCTTTTTCTGGCTCCGCCAGCGCAATCTGGGTAAAGCGGGTATTGGGTTTAAAATCCGCAGAGGCTTTCACAATGGCTACGGCCTGGTTGATTTCATCAGCCGTCAGCGCGTTTAACGGATGGGGGCGTTTTTCAACCTGGAATGTCTGATCAAGACCGGACTGAAAGACATCGTTGATAAAAGTCTCCGGGATATAGGCCTTATTGTTCTTCATCACCACGGGTACCTGGAGCGTCAGCGGTTTGCCGTTAACGATGGCGGTGTTGGCGCCGGGTTTGACCTTCACAAAGGCTCCGTCTTTAGCGATGGTGAACATCTGGGCGTAATCATCCCACTGCACGTCCGCGCCAAACGCCTGAAGCGTTTTGTCCATCGGGACCATATGCGCCTCGTTGCCGTGAGCGTAAACAGGGGATTGCCAGGCGCAACAGAGCGCAACGGCCATGGCCAGTGCCGTTCTACGGGCAAAAAAAGAAGAATTGCTTCCCATCGCAGACCTCATCTTGTTGTGTTTATTGTGTTGTGTCAGCCTTATCCTGACAGGCGCGCACGAAAAGCGTTTGCCTGCATCTGCCAGGTTGTTTGTCAGTCTTGCCAGGTTAAAAAAAGACCGGGGGATATCACACCCCGGTCAGGTAGTTGTAGGCCGGGTAAGCGGAGCGACACCCGGCATGAAAGAGGTGCGTCAGAAGTCACCCTGCTGGCGCGCCACCAGCGTCAGAATGGAGTAAAGCGCCACGGCCTGCTGATGCTGGTTGAAGATATCCACCGCCCATTCCACCACGCCAGTCGGTTTTTCCTCGGCAGTGCGCTGTTTCTTCAGCGTTTTACGTTTACAGGTCAGGCGCACCTGAATGGTATCGCCCGGCTTGACCGGCTCGATAAAGCGCAGGTTTTCCATGCCGTAGTTGGCAATGACCGGCCCAACCCCGGCATCGACAAACAGCCCCGCCGCGGCGGAAATCAGGAAATAACCGTGTACCACGCGCTCGCCAAAAATCGACTCCGCCGCGCCAATTTTGTCCATATGGGCGTAGAAATGATCCCCGCTCAGGCAGGCAAAATTCACGATATCCGCTTCCGTCAGGGTACGACGCGGGGTCAGCAGGCTGTCGCCCGGCTGTAACTCCTCGAAGTATTTACGGAAAGGATGAACGCGATCTTCCTGCACCTCCGCGCCACGGACCCACTGTTTGCCGATGGCGGCGAGCATGGACGGGCTGCCCTGAATTGCCGTGCGCTGGAGATAGTGCTTCACCGCACGCAGGCCGCCCAGCTCCTCGCCGCCGCCCGCACGTCCTGGGCCGCCGTGCACCAGCTGCGGTAGCGGTGAACCGTGGCCGGTGGATTCTTTCGAAGATTCCTGGTTGAGGATCTGAATGCGTCCGTGGGCGCGCGCGGCACCGGCAATAAATTGCCGCGCCACGTTTGAATCTGCCGTGACCAGCGTTCCCGCCAGGCTGCCGCCGCCCGCCCGCGCCAGCTGCATGGCGTGTTCACTGTTGCGGCAGCGCATCAGGGTGGCGACGGGGCCAAAGGCTTCGGTGGCGTGAACGGCCGGAGTTTCGTCCGGCTGCGGGCAGAACAGCAGGGTGGGCGGGAAGAATGCGCCAGCCGCCTGCATATCGGCTTTACCACCCAGACGGATCTGGCAGCCCGAGGCAAGCAGATGTTCGACTTTTTCCTGCACGTCAGCACGTTGCTCACTGTTGACGAGAGCCCCCATCTTCACCCCTTCCTGGGCCGGATCGCCGACGACCACGTTCTCCAGCCGCGCAATCAGCGCCTGGCTGACGGCTTCAACCTGCGCTTCCGGCACGATGATGCGGCGGATGGCGGTACATTTTTGCCCGGCTTTGGCAGTCATCTCGCGCACCACTTCGCGAATAAACAGCGCAAACTCCGGCTGCTCCGGCGTCACGTCCTCACCCAGCACGCAGCAGTTAAGGGAATCTGCTTCCATGGTAAACGGAATGGAATGCGCGACGATATTCGAATGTACGCGCAGGCTCTGCCCGATGCTGGCCGACCCGGTAAACGTCACCACGTCCTGGCTGTCGAGCTGGTTCAGCAGATCGCCCGCGCCACCACAGATCAGGCTGATGACGCCGTCCGGCACCAGTCCGCTCTCGACGATCGCTTTCACCATTGCCTGAGTCACCTGCGCGGTGGCGGTGGCGGGCTTGATGATGGCGGGCATCCCGGCAAGCCAGGTGGGTGCGAGCTTTTCCAGCATCCCCCAGCACGGGAAGTTGAACGCGTTGATATGCACCGCCACGCCGGATTTCGACGTTAACACGTGACGTGCCGCAAAGCCGCCTTCCTTCGACAGCGGGATCAGCTCATCCTCCGGCCACAGGGTATCGTCCGGCAGCTCACGGCTGCCGAGACTTGCGTAGGTGAAGAGGGTGCCGATACCGCCTTCAATATCCACCCAGCTGTCGGCCTTCGTCGCGCCGGTCTGGGCTGACAGGGCATAAAACCGATCCTTCTGGCTCAGCAGATGTTTGGCCACCGCCTTCAGCATGGCGGCGCGCTCGATAAAGCTCATTGCGCGGAGCGCTTCTCCGCCGTGTTCAATGGCGTAACGGCGCGCGGCCGCCATATCCAGCCCTTCGCTGGTGACTTCAAATAGCGTTTCCCCGCTGATGGCGTGGGTGATGGTGCGCTCGCGGCCCCGGCCTGATTGCCAGGTGCCGGACAAGAAGCTGGCTAACTGCTGCATTTCTTCTCTCCAGGTGTTTCGTGATTTCACTATAAATAGTTTGATCGCGAATCATAAAAAGCAAGCTGAGTTTTAATGAATTGTTAACGTTGTGATCTCTATTGCTTAGCCTGACCACCCGAAAGCCTTGTATAATCGGCCTTTCATGAAAAGGCTTGCGAGCATCGTCACAAAATAAACAAACGCTTCTTGGGGTTATATTTAACCTTTGTGTAACTTTTAAGAAACCAAATGATTCACCATTTTGCTGTTTGTGGTGATTTAACGAATCACAAAGGTGGTTATGTGACGCAAGAACAACGCTTTGAGCAACGCATCGCACAGGAGACGGCGATCGAGCCGCAGGACTGGATGCCGGATGCCTATCGCAAGACGCTGATCCGCCAGATTGGACAGCACGCCCACTCTGAGATTGTCGGCATGCTGCCGGAAGGAAACTGGATCACCCGCGCGCCGACGCTGCGCCGGAAAGCCATTCTGCTGGCGAAGGTTCAGGACGAAGCCGGACACGGCCTGTACCTCTACAGCGCGGCGGAAACGCTGGGCTGCGCCCGGGAGGACATCTATCAAAAGATGCTCGACGGCAAGATGAAATACTCCTCCATCTTCAACTATCCGACCCTGAGTTGGGCCGATATCGGCGTCATTGGCTGGCTGGTGGACGGGGCGGCCATCGTGAACCAGGTGGCGCTGTGCCGTACGTCTTACGGCCCGTACGCCCGGGCGATGGTGAAAATCTGTAAAGAAGAGAGCTTCCACCAGCGTCAGGGTTTTGAGGCCTGTATGGTGCTGGCGCAGGGCAGCGAAGCACAGCGGCAGATGTTGCAGGACGCCATCAACCGTTTCTGGTGGCCCGCGCTGATGATGTTCGGACCCAACGACGACAACTCCCCAAACAGCGCCCGCAGTCTCGCCTGGAAGATCAAACGCTTTGGCAACGATGAGCTTCGCCAGCGCTTCGTGGACAACACGGTGCCTCAGGTGGAGATGCTCGGCATGACCGTGCCGGATCCCGACCTGCGTTTCGATGAAGAGAGCGGCCACTACCGCTTCGGCGAAATCGACTGGCACGAATTTGACGAGGTGATCAACGGGCGCGGGATCTGCAACCACGAACGTCTGGCCGCAAAACGTAAAGCCTGGGATGACGGCGCATGGGTGCGTGAAGCCGCTCTGGCCCACGCGGAAAAACAACGCGCCCGCCAGGCCGCATAAGAGGAATCAACCATGAGCAATGTTTACTGGCCGTTATACGAAGTTTTTGTCCGTTCGAAGCAGGGGCTGTCGCACCGCCATGTGGGCAGCCTTCACGCTGCCGACGACCGCATGGCGCTGGAAAACGCGCGCGATGCCTATACCCGCCGCAGCGAAGGCTGTTCCATCTGGGTGGTGAAGGCGAGTGAAATCGTCGCTTCCCAGCCGGAAGAGAGCGGGGAGTTTTTCGATCCGGCGGAAAGCAAGGTCTACCGCCATCCGACGTTTTACACCATCCCTGATGGCATTGAGCATATGTGAGGTTGGGGATGAACAACGTATCTGCTTATGCCCTGCGTCTGGGCGACAACGGTCTGGTGCTCTCACAGCGTCTGGGCGCCTGGTGCGGCCATGCGCCGGAGCTGGAAATTGACCTGGCGCTCGCCAATATCGGCCTTGATCTGCTCGGGCAGGCGCGCAATTTCCTGACCTACGCCGCTGAACGGGAGGGTAAGGGTGATGAAGACATCCTGGCCTATGGCCGCGATGAGCGTCAGTTCCGCAATCTGCTGCTGGTGGAACAGCCAAACGGCAGCTTCGCCGACACCATTGCCCGTCAGTATCTGATGGATGCGTGGAACGTAGCGCTGTACGAACGGTTGATCCACAGCAGCGACAGTCAGCTTGCCGCCATCGCGGCAAAAGCCATTAAAGAGGCGCGCTATCACCTGCGTTTTAGCCGCGGCTGGCTGGTGCGGCTGGGGGACGGGACAGAAACCTCCGCACAAAAAATGCAGGAGGCGGTGGATAGCCTGTGGCGCTTTACGGCTGAATTGTTCGACGCCGACGACGTCGAGCTGGCGCTGGTTGACACCGACGTGGCGGTTGATCCGCGCGCCCTGCGGGAACCGTGGGAGCGCGAAGTATTTGCCGGGATGGCGGAAGCTACCCTCCGCGTGCCCGAGGAAGTGGCGTATCGCACGGGCGGCAAGAAGGGGCTACATACTGAACACCTCGGACCGATGCTGGCTGAGATGCAGTATCTCCAGCGCGTTTACCCCGACCAGCAGTGGTAAAGGAGAACGCTATGCAACGCCTCGTCGACATTGCGCCTGCCCAAATCCCGCAGATTTGGGCGCTGTTAAGCCAGATCCCCGACCCGGAAGTGCCGGTGCTGACCATCACCGACTTAGGCATGGTGCGCAGCGTGAAGGCGCAGGGGGAAGGCTGGATCATCGGCTTCACGCCAACCTATTCGGGCTGTCCGGCAACGGAGCATCTGCTGGGGGCGATCCGCGAAACTCTGACCGGGA
Organism: Enterobacter sp. 301B; assembly: GCF_003850715.1. NCBI lineage: Bacteria > Pseudomonadati > Pseudomonadota > Gammaproteobacteria > Enterobacterales > Enterobacteriaceae > Enterobacter > Enterobacter sp. 301B. The sequence goes on along the minus strand of NZ_PQTC01000001.1, from coordinate 214,480 downwards.
ACGGCTTTTCCCCGATACATATTGTGCTGCAACTGGAGCCCGCCTGGACCACCGACTGGATGACCGACGATGCCCGAAGGCGCCTGCGGGAATATGGCATCAGCCCGCCTGTCGGCCATAGCTGCCATGCCCACGTTCCCGCGGAGGTGAGCTGCCCGCGCTGTGCGAGCACCGATACCTCGCTCATCAGTGAATTTGGTTCCACGGCCTGCAAAGCGCTCTACCGCTGCAATACCTGCCGTGAGCCCTTCGACTATTTCAAATGTATTTGAGGCTGCCATGACAACGTTTCATTCATTAACAGTGGCAAAAGTGGAACCCGAAACCCGCGACGCGGTGACCATTACCTTCGCGGTGCCGCAGGCGTTACAGGAGGCGTACCGCTTCCGTCCCGGTCAGCATTTGACCCTGAAAGCCAGTCCTGGCGGGGATGAACTGCGCCGCTGCTACTCCATCTGCCGGAGCACCGCGTGCGGTGAGATCAGCGTGGCGGTCAAAGCCATCGAGGGCGGACGTTTTTCCCGCTATGCCCGGGACGAGATCAAACCTGGCATGGCGCTGGAGGTGATGGTTCCCCAGGGGCATTTTGGCTACCAGCCGCAGGCCGAACGCGAAGGCCACTATCTGGCGATTGCCGCCGGGTCCGGGATCACCCCGATGCTGGCGATTATGTCCGCTACGCTGGCCACTGAAGCCCACAGCCACTTCACCCTGATTTACGGTAACCGCAGCAGCCAGAGCATGATGTTCCGCCGGGCGCTGGCGGACCTGAAAGATAAATACCCGCAGCGTTTGCAGCTGATCTCTATCTTCAGCCAGGAGACGCTCGACAGCGATCTGCTCCATGGCCGTATTGACGGGGAAAAGCTCCATGCGCTGGCAAAAACGCTGGTGAATTTCCGCCAGTACGATGAAGCCTTCATCTGCGGCCCGTCGGCGATGATGGACGAGGCTGAGGCGGCGCTGAAAGCGCTGGGTATGCCGGAAAAAGCGATCCATCTTGAACGCTTTAACACGCCGGGAACCCCCGTTAAACGGACAGTCAGCGTGCAGGCCGACGGGCAGAAGGTCACCGTCCGTCAGGACGGGCGCGACAGGGAGATCACCCTGACGGCGGACGACGAGAGCATTCTTGACGCGGCCCTGCGTCAGGGGGCGGATCTGCCTTACGCCTGCAAGGGCGGCGTGTGCGCCACCTGCAAATGCAAAGTGCTTCGCGGGGAGGTGGACATGGCGACCAACTACAGCCTGGAGCCGGACGAGCTGGCCGCAGGCTATGTGCTGAGCTGTCAGGCGCTGCCGTTAACCGCTGACGTTATCGTCGATTTTGATGCGAAGGGGATGGCATGAGCGAACTGATTGTCACCCGTCATGGCCGCGTGTTGCAGCTGACGCTTAACCGTCCGGTGGCGCGCAATGCGCTCAACAATGCGCTGCTCACGCAAATTGCGGAGCAGCTTGAAGCCGCCGCCGCGGATGCGGAGATCGCCGTCTGTGTGATTTACGGCAACGAACGCTGCTTTGCCGCCGGGGCCGATCTCAACGAAATGGCGGAGAAAGACCTGCCCGCCACCCTGAACGACATCCGCCCTCAGCTGTGGGCGCGGATAAACGCCTTCACCAAACCGCTGATTGCCGCCGTGAACGGCTACGCGCTGGGGGCAGGCTGTGAGCTGGCGCTGCTCTGCGACGTGGTGATTGCCGGTGATAACGCCCGCTTTGGCCTGCCGGAAATCACCCTCGGGATCATGCCGGGCGCAGGCGGCACACAGCGGCTAATCCGCAGCGTGGGCAAATCGCTGGCCAGCAAAATGGTGCTGACGGGCGAAAGCATCACGGCGGTTCAGGCGCACAGCGCCGGGCTGGTCAGTGACGTTTACCCGGCCTCGCTGACGCTGGAGTACGCCCTGAAGCAGGCGGCGCTGATGGCGCGCCACTCGCCGCTGGCGTTACAGGCGGCGAAGCAGGCGCTTCGCCAGTCGCAGGAAGTGCCGCTTCAGGCCGGGCTGGCGCAGGAGCGTCAGCTGTTTGCGCTGCTCGCGGCCACAGACGATCGCCGGGAAGGTATCAACGCCTTTTTACAAAAACGCACCCCAGACTTTAAAGGACGCTAATTGTGGAATTTATTCTGAGCCATGTTGAGCAGGGCGTAATGACCATTACGCTGAACCGCCCGGAGCGCCTGAACAGCTTTAACGACGTCATGCACCAGCAGCTTTCCGAATGCCTGAAGCAGGCCGAGCGCGATGACGCCATCCGCTGCCTGCTGATCACCGGGGCAGGACGCGGTTTCTGCGCCGGGCAGGATCTCAACGACCGTAACGTGGACCCGACCGGCCCCGCGCCGGATCTGGGCATGTCCGTTGAGACTTTTTACAACCCGCTAGTGCGTCGCCTGGCAAAACTGCCGAAGCCGGTGATTTGCGCGGTTAACGGCGTGGCGGCGGGGGCAGGTGCCACGCTGGCCCTCGGCTGTGACATGGTGATTGCGGCCCGTTCAGCCAGCTTTGTGATGGCCTTCAGCAAGCTCGGGCTGGTACCGGACTGCGGCGGAACCTGGCTGCTGCCGCGCGTGACCGGACGCGCCCGCGCCATGGGGCTGGCATTGCTGGGCGACAAGCTCAGCGCCGAGCAGGCACAGGCCTGGGGAATGATCTGGCAGGTGGTGGACGACGAGCAGCTCTCCGCCACCGCACAGCAGATGGCGCTGCATTTTGCCTCGCAGCCGACCTATGGCCTGGGCTTGATCAAGCAGGCAATCAACGCCGCCGAAACCAACACCCTCGACGCCCAGCTTGATCTGGAGCGCGACTATCAACGTCTGGCCGGACGCAGCGACGACTACCGGGAAGGCGTCAGCGCGTTCCTGGCAAAACGCGCGCCGAACTTTACGGGGAAATAAGATGGTGAATATCCATACGGTCGCCGTCATTGGCAGCGGCACCATGGGCGCCGGGATTGCCGAAGTGGCAGCCAGCCACGGTCATCCGGTTCTGGTGTACGACATTGACGCTGCGGCGATTTCCCGCGCCGTCGACGGCATTCGCCAGCGGCTGTCCTCTCGCGTTGCGCGCGGAAAACTCTCTGCCGACGCCGGGGAACAGATCCTCGCCCGCCTGACGCCGGTGACGAATATCGGTGCTCTGGCGAAAGCCGAACTGGTGATCGAGGCGGCCTCCGAGCGGCTTGAAGTGAAAAAGGCGCTGTTTACCCAGCTGGCAGAGGTTTGTCCGCCGCAGACGCTACTCGCCAGCAATACCTCGTCCATTTCCGTTACCGCGATTGCGGCGGAGGTAAACCACCCTGAACGCGTCGCCGGGCTGCACTTCTTCAATCCTGCCCCGGTGATGAAGCTGGTGGAGGTGGTCAGCGGGCTGGCGACCTCACCCGAAGTGGCCGATGCGCTGTGCGAGCTGGCGCTGAGCTGGGGAAAGCAGCCGGTACGCTGCCAGTCCACACCGGGGTTTATCGTCAACCGCGTAGCGCGTCCTTTCTACTCGGAAGCCTGGCGCGCGCTGGAAGAGCAGGTGGCAGCGCCCGAGGTGATCGACGCCGCCCTGCGAGACAGCGGGGGTTTCCCGATGGGGCCGCTTGAGCTGACGGACATGATTGGTCAGGACGTCAACTTTGCCGTGACCTGCTCCGTATTTAACGCCTTCTGGCAGGAGCGTCGTTTTTTGCCGTCGCTGGTGCAGCAGGAGCTGGTGCTGGCGGGGCGTCTGGGTAAGAAAAGCGGGCAGGGCGTTTACCGCTGGCAGGAGGACAAACCCGCCGTCAGCTGGCTCGCCCCGGTCAGCCACAGCTTCAGCCCGATGCGCGCACAGCGAAGAAGTGACGGTGTCACGGAAATTGACGATCTGTTGCTGATCGAAACGCAGGGTGAAACCGCGCAGTCGCTGGCGCTGCGCCACGGCTGTCCGGTGGTGGTGGTCGACCGCATCGAGCGTGATGTGGCCGTTATAGCCGCCGCGCCCGGCAACCCGCACGCCGCCACGCAGAAAGCCATTTACTGGTTGCAGCACCAGGAGAAACGGGTGGTCCAGATTGCGGATTACCCCGGCCTGCTGATCTGGCGCACGGTGGCGATGATTGCCAACGAAGCGCTGGATGCCCTGCAAAAAGGGGTCGCCAGTGAGCAAGACATCGATACCGCCATGCGCTTAGGGGTCAACTATCCCTGCGGCCCCATCGCCTGGGGCGAGCGCCTTGGCTGGCAGCGTCTGTTAACGCTGCTGGAGAACCTGCAACGTCACTACGGCGAGGAACGTTATCGCCCCTGTTCACTGCTGCGCCAGCGTGCGCTTCTGGAGAGTAGTTATGAGTCATAACGCCTGGCATAACGCCCGCGCGATGTACGAACGGGACGCCTGCGCGCAGGCGATGGGGATGGACATTATCGAGATGGGCGAGGGCTACGCGGTGGTGACCATGACCATCACCCCGCAGATGCTTAACGGGCATAAAACCTGCCACGGCGGACAGCTATTCTCGCTGGCCGATACCGCCTTTGCCTACGCCTGCAACAGTCAGGGGCTGGCGGCGGTGGCCTCAGGCTGCGCCATCGATTTTCTGCGTCCGGGCTTTGCCGGCGATAAGCTGACCGCTACCGCGCGGGTGAAGCATCAGGGCAAACTGACCGGCGTCTACGACATCGAAATTCAGAATCAACAACAGAAAACCGTCGCTCTTTTTCGCGGGAAATCCCACCGCACCGGCGGCAGTGTGACAGGAGAAGCCTGATGCGTAACGCATTTATTTGTGAGGGTGTGCGTACCCCGGTCGGTCGCTACGGTGGAGGATTATCCAGCCTGCGTGCCGATGACTTAGGGGCCGTTCCGCTGCGTGCGCTGCTGGCGCGTTACCCGCAGCTCGATCTGGAGCGCATAGATGACGTGATCTTCGGCTGCGCAAATCAGGCCGGAGAGGATAACCGCAACGTGGCGCGCATGTCGTCGCTGCTGGCCGGGCTGCCGCAGACCGTTTCCGGTACCACCATTAACCGCCTGTGCGGCTCCGGTCTGGATGCCCTTGGCTTTGCGGCGCGCGCCATTAAGGCCGGGGATGGCGATCTGCTGATCGCCGGTGGCGTCGAATCCATGTCCCGTGCGCCGTTCGTGATGGGTAAAGCCACCGCGGCGTTTCAGCGTCAGGCGGAGATATTCGATACCACCATCGGCTGGCGATTTGTGAATCCGCTCATGCATCAGCAATACGGAACTGACAGCATGCCGGAAACGGCAGAGAATGTAGCGGAATTGTTAAATATAAGCCGTGCCGATCAGGACGCATTTGCCTTGCGCAGCCAGCAGCGCACCGCGCTGGCGCAGCAGAATGGCGTTCTGGCGCAGGAGATAATCCCGGTACAGATAACGGGGAAAAAAGGCGCGGTAACGGAAGTGAGCGTAGACGAGCATCCGCGCGCCGAAACCACCCTTGAACATCTTGCCGCGCTGAAAGCCCCGTTTCGCAAGAACGGTGTGGTGACGGCGGGGAACGCCTCTGGCGTCAACGACGGGGCGGCGGCGCTGATTATCGCCAGCGAGCCGATGGCGCTTGCCCAGGGGTTAACCCCGCGCACCCGCATTGTGGCCATGTCGACCGCGGGCGTCGAGCCGCGTCTGATGGGATTAGGCCCGGTTCCCGCCACCCGTAAGGTGCTGGAACGTGCCGGACTCAGTATCACCGATATGGACGTCATTGAGCTTAACGAAGCCTTCGCCGCACAGGCGCTGGGGGTGCTGCGTCAGCTGGGCTTGCCGGATGACGCGGAGCATGTCAACCCGAACGGCGGAGCGATCGCGCTAGGTCATCCGCTGGGAATGAGCGGTGCCAGACTGGCGCTGGCCGCGAGCAATGAATTGCACCGACGCGGCGGGCGCTACGCGCTGTGTACGATGTGCATCGGTGTGGGTCAGGGCATTGCCATGATCCTTGAGCGTGTTTGAGCGAACAATAATGTGAGTACCCTGCGATGATAAATACAACAAAGCTTGATCCGATCGAAACCGCGTCCATTGATGAATTGCAGGCGTTGCAGACCGCGCGCCTGAAGTGGACGCTGAACCACGCCTACAACAACGTTCCGATGTACAAACGCAAGTTTGATGCCGCGGGCGTTCACCCTGACGATTTCAACGAGCTGGCGGACCTGCAAAAATTCCCGTGCACCACCAAGCAGGATCTGCGCGACAACTACCCGTTCGATACCTTTGCGGTGCCGATGGAGCAGGTGGTGCGTATTCACGCCTCGTCGGGCACCACCGGAAAGCCGACCGTGGTGGGGTATACCCAGAATGATATCGACAACTGGGCCAATATCGTCGCCCGTTCCCTGCGCGCCGCCGGGGGCAGCGCGAAGGATAAAATTCACGTCGCCTACGGTTACGGGCTCTTCACCGGCGGGCTGGGGGCGCACTACGGTGCAGAGCGTCTGGGGGCGACGGTGATCCCGATGTCCGGCGGCCAGACGGAGAAGCAGGCGCAGCTGATCCGCGATTTCCAGCCGGATATGATCATGGTGACGCCCTCTTACTGCCTGAACCTGATCGAAGAGCTGGAGCGTCAGATGGGCGGTGATGCCAGCGCCTGTTCCCTGCGCGTCGGCGTGTTTGGCGCCGAGCCGTGGACGCAGGCGATGCGCCGCGAAATCGAGAAACGGCTGGGCATTACCGCGCTGGATATCTATGGTCTCTCCGAGGTGATGGGGCCGGGCGTGGCGATGGAGTGTCTTGAAACCGCTGACGGCCCGACCATCTGGGAAGATCACTTCTACCCGGAGATCGTCAACCCGAATGACGGCTCGCCGCTGGCCGACGGCGAGCAGGGCGAACTGCTGTTCACCACGCTGACCAAAGAGGCGCTGCCGGTGATCCGCTACCGCACCCGCGACCTGACGCGCCTGCTGCCGGGTACCGCACGCACCATGCGCCGGATGGATCGCATCAGCGGGCGTAGCGACGACATGCTCATCATTCGCGGCGTTAACGTCTTCCCGTCACAGCTTGAAGAGGAGATCGTCAAGTTCGAACATCTTTCGCCGCACTATCAGCTGGAGGTGAACCGCCGCGGGCATCTTGATTCACTTTCGGTGAAGGTCGAGCTGAAACAGAGTAGCTTAACGCTGACGCATGAACAGCGTTGTCAGGTCTGCCATCAGCTGCGTCATCGGATTAAATCGATGGTGGGGATTTCAACCGATGTGATGATCGTTAACTGCGGCAGCATACCGCGATCCGAGGGTAAAGCCTGCCGGGTGTTTGATTTGCGTAAAGTAGCAGCCAACGGTTGAATTTCCCTTACTCCAGCCCTCTCCCAAAGGGCTGAGGGTTCCCCACAAATTAATGCGAGCACTGAGCAATCCCCTCGCCCCTCCGGGGAGAGGGTTAGGGTGAGGGGAATATACGGAGGTGGTGGTCATTCCGTTCACTTTATGTTCCTTGCTACTCTGTAACGACATGACCGGTGAACGTGCCAGGGTGGCTCAGTCGCCACCACCCTGGCGACCCGGGCTCCCGGCGGTAAATCGCCGCTTCGCGGTGCCCTCGGCTTATTCCTTCCGGCTTATCGGGTACGGGCGGAGGCAACGTCCCTGTAAAGCCGCCCTCTCGGCGCATCCCTGCGCCTCGCCCCGGCCTGCAGGAAACGCCTCAGCGATTTACAGCCGGACCAGGGCATCGCTGACAGCCCTCAGTCATTTAGAAAGCAACTTTATTGCTTCTGCATAAAAAAATTACTGGGGATCCCTCAGCCCAAAGGGAGAGGGTGTATTAAGTTCCCTCTCCCTTTGGGAGAGGGTTAGGGTGAGGGGGAAACCCCAAATTCCTATGCTATGATTCATCCAGGAAAAAAATAACAACAGAATGAATCACATGAATAAACTTGATGCCTTTATCCAGCACGCAGTCAGCTCTGTTCCCGTCAGCGGAACGTCGCTTATCTCCTCGCTGTATGGCGACGCGCTTTCCCATCGCGGCGGAGAGATCTGGCTCGGCAGCCTGGCGGCCCTGCTGGAAGGGATGGGATTCGGGGAGCGCTTTGTGCGCACCGCGCTGTTTCGCCTCAACAAAGAGGGCTGGCTGGACGTGTCCCGCATTGGCCGCCGCAGCTTTTACCGTCTCAGCGACAAGGGGCTGCGTTTGACCCGACGCGCGGAAAATAAAATCTACCGTGCAGAATTGCCGGCGTGGGATGGTAAATGGCTGCTACTGCTTTCCGAGGGGCTGGATAAAACCACGCTCGCGGACGTGAAAAAACAGCTCATCTGGCAAGGGTTCGGCACGCTGGCGCCGAGCCTGATGGCCTCGCCGTCGCAGAACCTCGCGGACGTGCAGTCGCTGTTGCATGACGCGGGCGTGGCGGAAAACGTCATTTTCTTTGAAGCTCATTCGCCGCTGGCTTTGTCACGCGCGGCGTTACGATCCCGCGTGGAAGAGTGCTGGCAGCTGACCGAACAAAACGCGATGTACGAAACGTTTATCAACTCGTTCCGTCCGCTGCTGCCGCTGCTGAAAGAGGCGTCGCCCGAGGATTTAACCCCGGAACGCTGCTTCCAGATCCAGCTGTTACTCATTCATTTTTATCGTCGCGTGGTGCTGAAAGATCCGCTGTTGCCGGAGGAGTTACTCCCGGCGCACTGGGCGGGACAGAGCGCGCGACAGCTGTGCATTAACATCTACCAGCGCGTGGCAGCGGGAGCCCTGGCGTTTGTCAGTGAGAAGGGGGAAACCTCCGTCGGCGAGCTGCCCGCGCCCGGCACGCTTTATCACCAGCGTTTTGGTGGTCTGAATATCACATAAGGAGAGGGTATGCCTGTTTATCAAATTGATGGTCTGACGCCGGTCGTGCCTGAAGAGAGCTATGTTCACCCGACCGCGGTGCTGATTGGCGACGTGATCCTCGGCAAAGGTGTTTACGTAGGCCCCAACGCCAGCCTGCGCGGTGATTTTGGCCGGATCGTGGTGAAAGACGGCGCGAACATTCAGGATAACTGTGTGATGCACGGTTTTCCGGAGCAGGACACGGTGGTGGAAGAGGACGGGCATATCGGCCACAGCGCGATCCTGCATGGCTGCATTATCCGTCGTAATGCGCTGGTGGGGATGAATGCGGTGGTGATGGACGGAGCGACGATCGGCGAAAACAGCATCGTCGGGGCGGCGGCGTTTGTGAAGGCCAAAGCGGAAATGCCTGCGAATCACTTAATTCTTGGCAGTCCGGCGAAAGCGATTCGTGAGCTAAGCGCGCAGGAAATAGAGTGGAAAAAGCAGGGCACGCGGGAGTATCAGGTGCTGGTGGATCGCTGTAAGCAGACGCTGCATCAGGTAGAGCCGCTGCGGGAAGAAGAGCCCGGCCGCAAACGGCTGGTATTCGATGAGAACTTACGGCCCAAGTCGGCTGGCCGGGATAATTAACCATTTCTTGCCTGCGAAATAATGCAATGGCATAGGGATGCGTTAACGCGCAACAAATACCCTTTGGGGATAGTGTATAATTGAACGTTTCAGACCTGCATTCATAAAGGGATTTTGTTACCCTGACGCAGATCACGCCTCTCATTCAGAGCGGTCAATGCGTTTATGGAAGACACTATATGAGTGAAAACGACACTATCCCAAAGCAGTCCAAAAGCCAGATTAACAAAGCGGTATTTTACACATCTGCTTTGTTAATTTTCCTTCTTGTCGCCTTTGCCGCGATTTTCCCTGACGTTGCCGATAAAAACTTTAAGCTACTGCAACAGCAAATATTCACCAACGCCAGCTGGTTTTACATTCTTGCCGTCGCGCTGATTTTAATGAGCGTGACGTTCCTCGGCTTGTCCCGCTACGGCGATATTAAACTCGGGCCCGACCACTCCCAGCCTGACTTCAGCTACCACTCGTGGTTCGCCATGCTGTTCTCGGCGGGGATGGGGATCGGCCTGATGTTCTTCGGCGTGGCGGAGCCGGTCATGCACTACCTTTCCCCGCCGGTGGGGACACCTGAAACGGTCGCTGCGGCCAAAGAGGCCATGCGGCTGACATTCTTCCACTGGGGGCTGCACGCCTGGGCTATCTACGCCATCGTTGCGTTGATTCTGGCGTTCTTCAGCTACCGCCACGGCCTGCCTTTGACGCTTCGTTCGGCGCTTTATCCGATTATCGGGGACCGTATTTACGGCCCGCTAGGTCATGCGGTGGATATCTTCGCGGTAATCGGCACCGTATTTGGCGTGGCGACCTCGTTAGGTTACGGCGTTTTACAGGTCAATGCCGGGCTGAACCACCTTTTTGGCGTGCCCATCAACGATACCGTGCAGGTGATCCTGATCGTCCTGATTACCGGGCTGGCGACCATTTCTGTGGTGTCCGGTCTGGACAAAGGCATTCGCATTTTATCAGAGCTCAATCTGGGGCTGGCGGTACTGCTGCTGGTGCTGGTGTTGTGCCTGGGGCCAACCGTACTCCTGCTGAAATCCTTTGTGGAAAATACCGGCGGATACCTGTCCGAGCTGGTGAGCAAGACGTTTAACCTGTACGCTTATGAACCGAAATCCAGCAACTGGCTGGGAGGCTGGACGCTGCTGTACTGGGGCTGGTGGCTGTCCTGGTCGCCGTTTGTCGGGATGTTCATTGCCCGTGTGTCCCGCGGCAGAACCATCCGCGAGTTCGTGACCGGCGTGCTGTTTGTCCCGGCGGGCTTTACCCTGATGTGGATGACGGTGTTCGGCAATAGCGCCATTTACCTCATCATGAACAAGGGAGCGTCCGATCTGGCGAATACCGTCCAGCAGGACGTGGCGCTGGCGCTGTTTAATTTCCTTGAGCATTTCCCGTTCTCTTCCGTGCTGTCATTTATCGCCATGGCGATGGTTATTGTCTTCTTTGTAACCTCCGCTGACTCCGGGGCGATGGTGGTGGATACCCTCGCGTCCGGCGGCGAGGCCAATACACCCGTCTGGCAGCGCATCTTCTGGGCCGCGCTGATGGGCGTAGTCGCTATCGCGCTGCTGCTCGCGGGCGGACTGAGTGCGCTGCAAACCGTGACTATCGCCAGCGCGCTACCGTTCTCGATGATCCTGCTGGTCTCAATCTATGGGTTGCTGAAGGCGCTCCGACGCGATTTGACCAAACGCGAGAGCCTGAGTATGGCCACGATCGCGCCGACAGCGGCCCGTAACCCCATTCCGTGGCAGCGCAGACTGCGTAACATCGCCTACTTACCTAAACGCTCCCTGGTGAAACGCTTTATGGAAGAGGTGATCAAACCGGCCATGGTGCTGGTGCAGGATGAACTGAATAAGCAGGGAACGCAGAGCCATATCAGCGACGCGTCGGACGATCGTATTCGCCTTGAGGTGGATTTAGGCAATGAGCTGAATTTCATTTATGAAGTCAGGCTGCGTGGCTATAACTCGCCGACCTTCGCGCTAGCGGCCATGGAGAATGATGAGAATCAGGCAGAACAGCACCGGTACTATCGGGCAGAAATCTACCTCAAGGAAGGTGGGCAAAATTACGATGTGATGGGCTGGAACCAGGAGCAGTTAATTAACGATATTCTGGACCAGTATGAAAAACATCTGCACTTCCTGCACCTGGTGCGTTAATCAGCCAGCCCCTGAAGCATTCGCTTCAGGGGCGTAATTTAATACGCCTCCGGCAGCGGACGGTCTATCGACACCAGCTTTCCGCGCTTCATGGTGATATAGCCCCCGGCTTTAAGATCCGCCAGCACGCGAAAGACATGCGTTCGCGACAGGTTAGTGCGCTTGATGATAAACAGCGCCAGACCCTCATTCTCGCCCGTGTGGGTTTCCTGCCGATAAAGATAGCGATAGAGCATGGGTTTAATGGTCTGGTAGCTGGTGACCTGCCTGCGTTCGTTATGCAGGTCGATGGTGAATATCGACATGTAGGTCAGTATGGTGGCCAGCGCCTGCATGCGCTCAGGCCCACCCTGGAAAAATATCTGGTCGAAGTCGGCCCAGGATATTCTCACCAGTTTCACCCTGGCACTGCTGCGATATTCATACTTCGCCAGTGGACAATACCTTTCCATTAACCCGATCGGCATACACTCAATAGTATTGCCAATATTCAGCCCATCATCAGGCATTAATATCGTCAGCGACCCTTCAGTACAGAAATAAATATAGCCAGGTTCAACGGTGAGTTTTTTATTTGCGGCAACGGTTAAGACCTCGCCTTCACAAAGCATTTGCGGAAAAAATTGCCCAATATTGAGTTGCTGATAATAGGTATGGATATCCTGAAAATTCACGCTAAGCCTCTCCCCGCAACGTCTGCTATGGTAGCGAGTATAGCAGCAATAGCCCACGGATTACGAATCGATAAATAACCAGTCCCATATGGGACTATGAAGGGAAGGTATTCTGGTTAGAATGGTCCTCAATGAGTTCGCATTAAAATTATCCGCCACAATTAAATATCGCTGGCGGCGCAATTAATCTATGAGGCCATTTAATGAAATTAACGATAATCGCTAAACATCTGGCGCTGGCCGGTGTGTTGACGTCGCTGTCGCTTTCCGCGTTTGCGGAAGTACAGCCGCAGGATGCCACTCCTACAACCCAGCAGGCTAATAACGCCCTGTATAACAAATTACCGTTTGCCGATAAAACCGACTTTGAAAATGCCCATAAAGGCTTTATCGCCCCGCTGCCGCAAAACATGATCAAAGGCGAGCAGGGGAACGTTATCTGGAACCCGGCGAAATATGATTTCGTCAAAGAGGGTGAAAAAGCCCCGGATACGGTAAACCCGAGCCTGTGGCGTCAGTCACAGCTGATCAACATTGGCGGGCTGTTTAAGGTCACCGACGGCGTGTATCAGATCCGTAATCTCGATCTCTCCAACATGACCATCATTGAGGGCGAGAAGGGCATTACCGTTATCGACCCGCTGTTAAGCGCTGAACCGGCGAAAGAAGCGCTGGATCTCTACTATGCAAACCGCGGCAAGAAACCGGTCGTCGCTGTGGTGATCACCCACAGCCACGTTGACCACTATGGCGGCCTGCGCGGCGTGGTTGACGAAGCTGACGTCAAGTCTGGCAAAGTGAAAATCTACGCGCCGGATGGCTTTATGAAAGAGGCGGTTTCCGAAAACATTATGGCCGGAAACGCGATGAGCCGCCGTGCGAGCTATATGTACGGCAACCTGCTGAAGCCGGATGCAAAAGGCCAGGTGGGTGCAGGCCTTGGCACCACCACCTCTGCGGGTACTGTCACCCTCATCCCGCCGACCGACTACATTACCCATACCGGTCAGGAAGAAGTGATCGACGGTTTGACCTACGACTTTATGATGGCGCCGGGTTCAGAAGCTCCGTCGGAGATGCTGTGGTACGTCAAAGAGAAGAAAATGATCGAGGCCGCAGAGGACGTGACCCATACTCTGCACAATACCTACTCCCTGCGCGGCGCGAAAATCCGCGACCCGCTGGCCTGGTCTAAGTACATTAACGCCGCCATTGAGCGCTGGGGCGCGGACGCGGAAGTGATTATTGCGCAGCACCACTGGCCGACCTGGGGTAACGAGAATATCGTCAAGCTGATGAAAGGCCAGCGCGATATGTACCGCTACATCAACGACCAGACCCTGCGTATGGCCAACAAAGGCCTGACTCGCGATGAGATCGCCGCAGAATTTAAGCTGCCGGAATCGCTCGAGAAACAGTGGGCAAGCCGCGGTTACTACGGCTCCGTTAGCCACGACGTCAAAGCCACTTACGTGTTTTATCTCGGCTGGTTCGACGGCAACCCGGCAACCCTCGACGAGCTGCCGCCTGAACAGGCTGCGAAGAAGTTCGTGCAGTACATGGGCGGCGCTGATGCCATCATGCAGAAAGCCAAAGCGGATTATCAGCAGGGTAATTACCGTTGGGTTGCTCAGGTGGTCAGCAAAGTGGTCTTTGCCGATCCTAACAACCAGGCTGCCCGTAATCTGGAAGCCGACGCGCTTGAGCAGTTAGGTTACCAGGCGGAAGCGGGCACCTGGCGTAACTTCTACCTGACCGGCGCGCAAGAACTGCGTAATGGCGTGAAGAAGCTGCCGACGCCGAACACCGCCAGCCCGGATACCGTGCGAGCGATGACCCCGGAAATGTTCTTCGACTACCTGGGTGTGCACATCAACGGGGTGCGGGCCGGTAACGCGAAGGCGGTCTTCAATGTCGATCTCGGTAAGGATGGCGGCAAATACAAGCTGGAGCTGGAAAACGGCGTGCTGAACCATACCGCCAACGCGCAGGCGAAGGATGCCGACGCAACTATCGCGTTTGATCGCACCACGCTGAACAACATCATCCTTAAGAAAGAGACGCTGAAGCAGGCGATGGATAAAGGTGACGTGAAGGTGAGCGGAAACGGGGCGAAGCTGGAAGAGATGCTGAGCTACATGGACAAATTTGACTTCTGGTTCAATATCGTAACGCCATAAGTTCAGGTTTCATCCACATAATCCTGGCGCCTTAGAAATAAGGCGCCATTTTTTTATTCACGCATCGCCAGCGCGCTGGCACTTGCCGGATCGAACAGCGAAATACTCTCGATCTGATCAAGCATGATCACCTTACGGAAATCCATAGCGCTTTTTGGCTCTGAGTCGAGCGTAACCTCATGCTCGGCGTACCATTTGCTGTAGTTGTGCTCAATACACAGCTGCATGTTCTCCCCGTCGCGGTAGCCGCTCAGCATCGGGATAAGCACGATATTGGCGGTTTTTTCATACTCCAGCGTGGCGGTATGGATCATGCCAATATAAATCCGCCGCGACTTCAGCGTGACGTGCGCAAGTTCACCTTCCTCCATGCACTGATAGAGCAGTTGTTCAATCCCGCTCGATTGCGCCAGCCGCTTGTAGAGCTTTTTCCGGCCTTCGCCGTCCAGCCGCGCGCTGCCGGCCCAGTTAGAACGATAGAGACAAAACAGGATCGCAAAGGCCAGCATCACCACGACCGGAGCCTGAATCCCTAAAAAGCTCCAGTTCATAAAATCAATTTGCCAGTCGGCGTATTTTGCGGACGTGAAATGGAACGTGTTGTCGGCGGCCGAGAGGGCGAACAACAGCAGCCAGAGCAGGCCGGTGGCGATCACGCCCTGTAAAACGAAAATGCAGCCATACAGCGCCACAAGGAAATAGACATCCCAGCCGAATGAACGCTTAATTTTGAACCGTGTTGAGAGATCGCGGCTGGTGTACCAGTAGCCGCATACCATCAATACCATGAATATTGCCGTTCCCATTTCAGGCCCTCTTCAGCGCGTTGACATGGCGCAGAAAGTCCTGCCGAACCTCGTTACTTTTGTAGTTAACCGAGGCGTTTCCATCCTGATCGATGATGATGCGGTCGCCATCCTCTACGGCTTCGATAATTTCCTGGTGACTCATAACCTGCAACAAGGATTCCGGGCTGGAAAAGAGCGCCATCAGTAAATTTTTCATCGCGTGACATCCTTATGAATTAAAAGGATAAGTCTGGAAGATAAATGGCACCTTTGCCTTAAGGTTATCCCTAAAAAATAACGGCACGGCGGTGAGAATCTGCTTTTGACTCAAATTGGCACCTCAGGGAAAGTTTTTAAAATACTGAATTAAAAGAGGTATAAAAAATATATCTGCACAAACTTGGACAAATAACGCTAATTGTGTAAGTTTTAATTATGCGATTTCGCTACGTTGTTTACAGCCAGGATGTGACCCATGAGCACGTTGCCGCCCGTCATCAGTCGATTCGTTGATTATTACGCCACGCTGGATACCCAGCCACCTTCGGCTCTGGCAAAGATTTATCGCGCCGATGCCACGCTTATCGATCCCTTTGGCGAACACAGCGGGTTGTTCGCGATTCAGCGCTATTTCACTCACCTGCTGGCTAACGTCCAGCGGTGCCGCTTTACCGTCGATGCACCGTTGCAGCAGGGCGATCGCTTTGTTGTTACCTGGATGATGCACTGGTCGCACCCGCGTATTGCCCGGGGGGCAATGCGCCAGCTGCCGGGCTGCTCTGTGGTAGACATGCGCGACGATCGCATTGTTCGCCAGCGGGATTACTACGATGCCGGAGAGATGATTTACGAACATCTTCCGGTGCTCGGCTGGGCCGTACGCGGCGTGAAGCGGAGAGTGAAATCATGAAAACGGTTCTGATCACCGGCGCAAGCTCGGGCATCGGGGCCGGGCTGGCGAAATCTTTTGCCGACGATGGCTACCGGGTGATTGCCTGCGGGCGCGATGCGCAACGTCTGGCAGCCGTGCATCAGCACAGCCCCAACATTACGGTGCGCCTGTTCGATATGACAGACAGGGACGCCTGTCGCCAGGCGCTGGCGGACTGTGCTGCCGACACGGTGATTCTTTGCGCCGGAACCTGCGAGTATCTCGATCGCGGCGAGGTGGATGCCGCGTTGGTGGCGCGGGTCATGACCACCAATTTCATGGGGCCGGTAAACTGCCTTGCGGCGTTGCAGCCGCAGCTGATATCCGGCAACCGCGTGGTGCTGATCAGTTCGATGGCGCACTGGCTTCACTTCCCGCGAGCCGAAGCCTATGGCGCCTCTAAAGTGGCGTTAACCTGGTTTGCCGACACGCTGCGCCTCGACTGGGAGCCGAAAGGGATCGCCGTCACGGTCGTTTCACCTGGTTTTGTCGACACGCCGCTGACCCGAAAAAATGATTTCCCGATGCCGGGCCGGGTCAGCGTGGAGGACGCCGTCCATGCCATTCGTCGCGGTCTGGCAAAAGGGAAGGATCATATCGCGTTTCCCGCCGGGTTTAGCCTGGCGCTGCGCCTGCTCTCCGGTCTGCCCGATATACTTCAGCGCGCACTGCTGCGCAGGATGGTGCGACCATGAAGATCGCGATTATCGGCAGCGGTATCGCCGGGTTAACCTGTGCCTGGCGGCTCGCCGGACATCATCAGGTCACGCTGTTTGAAGCGCAGGCTACGCCGG
The DNA here is from genome assembly GCF_003850715.1 of Enterobacter sp. 301B. NCBI lineage: Bacteria > Pseudomonadati > Pseudomonadota > Gammaproteobacteria > Enterobacterales > Enterobacteriaceae > Enterobacter > Enterobacter sp. 301B. Next base: position 197,526 of record NZ_PQTC01000001.1, on the reverse strand, counting down.
GCGGGCATACCGCAACGGTGGATGTCGACACGCCGCAGGGCAACTTTGCCATCGACACCGGTTTTATTGTCTACAACGACCGCACCTATCCGCGCTTCATGGGGCTGCTGAGCGAACTGGGCATCAGCGGGCAAAAAACGCAGATGAGTTTTTCGGTACATAACCCGCAGAGCGGGCTGGAGTACAACGGCCACACGCTGACGTCGCTGTTCGCCCAGCGTCGTAATCTGTTAAACCCTGCCTTCTGGACGCTGCTGAAGGAGATCGTGCGCTTTAACCGGCTGGCGAAACAGACGCTCCGGGGTGACGTCAGCGAGTCCGCCACGCTGGAGACGTTCCTGCACCAGCACCGCTTCACGCCTTTTTTTGCCCGTCACTACATTCTGCCAATGGGGGCGGCTATCTGGTCATCCTCGCTACAGGAGATGAAACGCTTCCCGCTGCCGCTCTTTTTACGCTTTTTCGAGAACCACGGTCTGCTGGACATTACCCATCGTCCGCAGTGGTACGTGGTGCCGGGCGGCTCCCGGGAGTACATCCGCGCGATGATGGACAAGCTTGGCGATCGCCTGACGCTGCACCTCAATGCGCCGGTGCAGCAGGTTATTCGCCACGTTCGCGGGGTTGATATAACGCGTGAGGGCGTAACAGATAACTTTGATCAGGTGATCTTCGCCTGCCACTCCGCTCAGGCGCTGGCGATGCTCGCCAGCCCAACGCAGGCTGAACGTGAGGTGCTGGGTGATATCGGCTGGCAGCGTAACGAGGTGGTGCTTCACAGCGATCCGCGCTGGCTGCCGGTGCGCAAGCGCGCGTGGGCGAGCTGGAACTACCGCCTCAGCGAGCAGGATCGGGCCAGCGCCTGCGTCACCTACAACATGAATATCTTGCAGGGACTGCCGCCGGGTAGCCCGCTGTTTTGCGTCACCCTCAACCCGGAAACGCCGGTGGAAGAACGCTATGTGCTGCGCCGCTTTGTCTATGAGCATCCGCTTTTTAACCCGCAAAGCTGGCAAGCCCAGGCCCGACGCGGAGAAATAAACGGTCGCCAGCGGAGCTGGTTCTGCGGCGCGTACTGGTACAACGGCTTCCACGAAGATGGGGTACGCAGTGCGCTGGATGTGGTAAACGCCATCGCGGCCGGGGAGGGCAACTGAGATGAACAGCTGCCTTTACCACGGCACATTGCGCCATCGCCGTCTTTCGCCAAAAGCGCACCACTTTACCTATAGCGTCTTTATGGCCTGGCTCGATCTCGATGAGCTGGACGCGCTGCCCTCCGTCGGTGTGCGCCGTAACCGCGTTGCGCCCGCGGCATTTTATGATGCGGACTACCCGCTGGGCACGCCGCTCAAAGAGTGCGTCCTTGAGCGTCTGGAAAATCTGATCGGCGAACGCCCGGCGGGGCGGGTCATGCTTCTAACCCAACTGCGTTATTTTGGCTTTCATTTTAACCCGGTCAATTTTTACTACTGCTATGACAGGGAAGACACCCTGCGCTGGGTTCTCGCCGAAGTCCGCAACACGCCGTGGAATGAACGACACTACTACGCGGTAGCGGGGCGGGACGCCCCGCCGACGGAAAAAGCGTTTCACGTCTCGCCCTTTAATCCGATGGACATGGTCTACCACTGGCGCTTCAACAGTCCGGCCAGCACGCTGCGCATGCATATCGAAAACCATCAGGAGACGAAGGTGTTTGATGCCACTCTGACGCTGCGCCGGGAGCCGCTGACGCGCGCAGCGCTGCGGTCGCTGCTGGCGCGGATCCCGTTGATGACCCTCAAAACCGTTTTCGCCATTTACTGGCAGGCGCTCAGGCTGTGGCTGAAGCGCGTGCCGCTGCATAACCATCCCCTAAGCAGGAGTGAACGCTCATGACCGATCCCGTCTTTGCGCTTGAACCCGATATCCCGCGCAACGTCCGCGTCGCGCGATGGCTGCTTTTTCGCCTGCTGAACGGGCTGCGCGGCGGCTCGCTGACGCTGCGTGAAGGCGCGCAGACATTCCAGTTCGGCGATGCCTCCACCGCGCTTCACGCTGAGGTGCAGGTACTCGCGCCGGGCGTCTACTGGCGCATTCTAACCGGGGGCAGCCTCGCCGCGGCACAAGCGTGGATGGATGGCGACTGGGAGACGGCCCACCTGACGCCGCTGCTGGAGCTGATAGCGCGCAATAGCCAGATCCTCGGGGAACTGGAAAAAGGGTTTCGCCTGCTCGGGAAACCGGTAGAGCGGCTACGGCACTGGATGCGGCGCAACTCCCGCGCGCAGGCACGGGAAAATATTGCCGCCCATTACGATTTGGGCAACACCTTTTACGCCCATTTCCTTGATGAACAACTCCTTTACTCCAGCGCGCTGTTTACCGGGGAAGAGCAGGATCTGGCAGCGGCTCAGCAGGCAAAAATGGCCAGGCTGTGCGACCAACTGGCGCTCACCGCAAACGATCATCTGCTTGAGATTGGTACCGGCTGGGGGGCGATGGCGGAATATGCCGCCCGTCATTATGGCTGCCGGGTAACAACTACCACGCTATCGCAGGAGCAGTACCAGTGGGCCACCGCGCGGATCGCGCGGGCAGGTTTACAGGATCGCGTTGAGGTGCTGCTCTGTGACTACCGCGATCTGACCGGAGTGTACGATAAGCTGGTGTCGGTTGAGATGATTGAAGCCGTCGGCCAACGCTACCTGCCAACGTTTTTCCGCACCTGCCAGGCGCGTCTGCGTCCGGGCGGGCGGATGGCGATTCAGGCCATCACCATTCAGGATCAGCGCTATCGCGACTACAGCAAAAGCGTCGATTTTATTCAGCGCTACATCTTCCCCGGCGGCTTTTTGCCCAGCATCACCGCCATGAATGAACTGATGACCCGCCATACCGATTTTGTCGTGCGTAACCTCTTCGATATGGGGCCGGACTACGCCCGCACGCTGGCGCACTGGCGTCAGCGCTTCGTTCACGCCTGGCAGGAGATTGAAAAGCTCGGATTTGATGACCGTTTCCGTAGGATGTGGCTGTACTACCTCGGCTACTGTGAAGCCGGGTTTAACGCCCGCACCATCAGCGTGGTGCAACTGACTGCGGAACGCGTATGAAGCGCTACGGGCAGGTCTTTCTGCTGGCCATCGGGTTTGATCTCTACTGGACGCTGGTGGTGCTGTTTCGCGAGCAGGGGCTGGTCATCTGGATCGCGCTGGCGCTGATTGCCTGGCTGTTGTTACCGCCATCACACCGGGTATACGCCCTTGTGCTGGCGGCGTCGGGCGCGATGCTGGACGCCCTCTGGGCGCTGACGGGGCTGATTTCATTCACTGGCACGTCTCTGATGCCGCTATGGATGGTGGCGCTGTGGCTGATGTTTGCCACCGTCTGGACGCAACTGACCCGCACGACCACCTTGCCGGGCTGGCTGCTGACGGCGCTGGCGACCCTGGGGGGGCCGCTGGCCTACCTGTTTGGCGAGCGTCTGGGGGCCATCACGTTCCTGGAGCCGACTTTTATCGTCGTCAGCTGGATGATCCCGGGCTGGCTGGTGCTGATGCTGTTTTTCCACCTGCTGATGGGGAGACAACAATGAGACATCTGTTACTCGCGCTCGCGCTTACCGTTATGGCCTATAACGCGCAGGCGACTGACTGGCTGAGCTGGCGCAAGGTAGGCGATGCCACCCTCACCTGGGGGCCGTTTACCGTTTATACCTCTCAACTGCTGACGCCCGACGGCAGCTATACGGGAACAGACAGCGATAACGCGCTGATTATCACTTATGCCCGGGATATCGATGGCGACGACCTGGTCGAGGCGACCCGTGACCAGTGGCAGGCGCAGGGCATTTTGCAGCAGGAGCCGCAGAGTGAAGCCTGGCTGCGGATGCTAAAAGCGCTCTGGCCCGACGTCACGCCCGGCACGCAGCTCGCGTTTGTGGTTAATAACGGTCAGGGGCAATTCTGGTATCGCCCCACGGCTTTGCAGAAAAAATTTACGCCCCTCGGGCCGCGCCAGTCGGCAGCGTTTAGCTCGCGCTTTCTGGCGATCTGGCTCGATCCCCGCACCGAGTATCCTGAACTGCGTCAGCAGTTAATCGGAGGACCACAATGAAACGATTCCTGTTAATGGCGCTTACACTGACAATGCTGGTGGCCGGGTGCAGCACAGAAGTGACCGAGTATCGTCAGCAGCAGCCAAGGCTTGATATTTTCCACTACTTCCAGGGCAAAACCGAGGCGTGGGGGATGGTGCAGGACCGCAGCGGTAAGCAGATCCGCCGTTTTCACGTCGAGATCGCCGGAGATGTTATCGGCGATACGCTGACGCTGAACGAGCATTTTGTCTATGACGACGGCGAGAAGCAAAAGCGCGTCTGGCATATCCGCCGCATTGGCCACGATCGTTACGAAGGCACGGCGGGTGACATAGAAGGTGTCGCGACAGGTCAGGTTTCGGGCAACGCCCTTAACTGGCGCTACAGCATGAACGTGAAGGCGGACGGCAAAACCTGGTTGCTGCACTTTGATGACTGGATGTATTTGCAGGACAGCACCCGCCTATTCAATAAAACCGAGATGAAGAAATTTGGCGTCACCGTCGCCACGGTGACGCTGTTCTTTACCCGCAAAGAGGGCGGTTAATCCTCTTCGGGCTGAGGTTTACTGCTTGAGTAGATGAAGAAGAGCGCGATACTCAGGCAGACCACGGCCCCGAAACGGCTCGCTGAAAACGGAATGGCTTCATTGTTCAGCCAGCCGAAGTTATCAATCAGCATGCTCATGGCCAGCTGACCCAGGATCACCGCTACCGTGGCAACGGCGGTGCCGATACGTTGCACCGCGAGCACCATAATCACTATATAGGGCACGCCGCACAGGGCGCCCAGAAGCTGCCACTTGGGCACATCCATCAAGCTGACCGCCTGTTTCGGCTCAAAAAAGAAGATGAGCAGGGCGGTTACCAGCGCGCCGACGGAAAAGGTCAGAAACGCGCTTTTGAATACCCCCACGCTGCTGCCTAATTGCCCGTTAATGGCAGCCTGAATGCTCAGCGTCGCGCCGCCAATCACCGCCAGAATAATCATAATCACTGTCATAACGTTACCCCTGAGCCACGAGAATGAGCGCGGCGATGATAAATCCCAGCGCAATAATGCGTTTTGTATCGATCCTGCGGTGCGGCGTACCCAGCAGGCCATAGTGGTCAATAATCAGGCTTTTAAAGACCTGGCCTGCCAGAATGCCGATCATCGTCATAGCAATACCGATCGCTGGCGTGGCAATGGTGAGAATGATGACGTAGACCGGGCCGAGCACGCCGCCCAGCAGGTGCCATGACGGCTGCGCAAAAAATGAGGGACTGTTGCGGGGGCTGAAAAACAGCATCAGCAGAAACGTCAGCCCGGTTCCCACGCTAAATATGCTGAACGCCGCCCACAGGTCGCCCACCTCCGCGCCCAGCGGCCCCAGCAGCCCGGCTTCCACGGACAGCCCCATGCCGCCGGCAATCACCAGTAAAATTAAAATAATGTGCATAACGCTTTTTCTCCTTTTTCCAGGCGGAGAAGATTACGTCTGAACATCATTGAGAAAAATGCCATAATGCAGGAAACACCTGTGCAGGAAATGCATTAATGATGGATGCCGGACATATCAGCATTCGCGCGCTGCTGATCTTCATCGACGTTTATGAAACGCAGAATTTTTCCGTGGTGGCGAGGCGGGAAGGAATTTCTGCGTCGCAGGTTTCCCGCATGATCCACCAGCTTGAGGACGCCCTCGGGCAACAGCTTTTCTACCGCAACACGCGGGCGATTATGCCCACAGAGAGCGGGCATCTTTTTGTGCGCTATGCCCGGGCGATGGCCGGAAATCTGGAGGATGCGCGACGCGAGCTGGATGAACGCGCCTGCGAGCCGTCGGGCACGCTGCGTATCAATGGCCCGGTCTTTTTCGGACAACGGCACATCGCGCCGGGCCTGCCGGGGCTTCTGGCGCGTTATCCTCGTCTCTCCATTGAACTGACCCTCACCGACGATTTTATCGATCCGCACCGCGACGCCGCGGACGTTATCTTCCGCATCGGCGTGCTGACGGACTCCTCGTTTCACGCCCGGGTGTTCGGTCAGCAGTTCTACCATCTGGCGGCCTCGCCGGACTATCTGCAAAAACATGGCGCACCCGAGGGGCCGGACGATCTCAGCCGTCACCACTGTCTGGTTTACCGCGGCTCGTCCGGGCCTAACCGCTGGCTAATCCGGCAGCCGGGCGAGGCGTGGGTTCACTATCCCATCGTACCGCTGATGACTTCCAATAACGCGGAAACGCTCCTGATTGCGGCGCTGGGCGGCATGGGCGTTGTGCTATTCCCGGACTGGATGGTGAGCGAACGGCTCAAAAGCGGTGAGCTGGTGGCACTGCTGCCGGAAATGGAGTGTTCTATTAATACGGAGCCACTGACGATTGCGGCGATTTACCCGAACGCGCGTCATCCGCCCCTGAACGTCAGGGCGGTGATTGACTACTATATAGAGCGGTTCGGTACGCCGCTGTACTGGCAAACCTGAAGGTTAGCGGGCAAGCTCGCGACGGATAATGTCAGCCCCGGCGCTTAATGCCTTCAGCTTACCGTTGGCGACCTGGCGGGAAAGGGGAGCCATGCCGCAGTTGGTGGACGGATAGAGCTTGTCTGCATCCACAAACTGCAACGCCTTGCGCAGCGTATCGGCAACCTCTTCCGGCGTTTCGATGATCTGGGTGGCAACATCAATTGCCCCGACCATCACTTTTTTACCGCGGATCAGCTCCAGTAGATCCATCGGCACGCGCGAGTTGTGGCACTCCAGCGAGATGATATCGATCTTTGAGGTCTGCAACTTTGGAAACGCCTCTTCATACTGGCGCCACTCGGAGCCGAGCGTTTTTTTCCAGTCCGTATTGGCTTTGATGCCGTACCCGTAGCAGATATGTACTGCGGTTTCGCATTTCAGCCCTTCAATGGCGCGCTCCAGCGCGGCGATGCCCCAGTCATTCACTTCGTCGAAAAAGACGTTAAAGGCAGGTTCGTCGAACTGAATAATGTCAACGCCGGCCGCTTCCAGCTCGCGGGCTTCCTGATTGAGAATTTTTGCGAACTCCCAGGCCAGCTTTTCGCGGCTTTTATAGTGAGCATCGTATAGCGTGTCGATCATGGTCATCGGGCCGGGCAGCGCCCACTTGATCGGCTTGTCCGTCAGCTGGCGAAGGTATTTCGCGTCGTCTACAAACACCGGTTTCTGGCGCGCCACCGCGTCTACCACGGTCGGCACGCTGGCATCGTAACGGTTACGGATCCGCACCGTCTGACGATTTTCAAAATCCACGCCGCTGAGATGTTCAATAAAGGTGGTGACGAAATGCTGGCGGGTTTGTTCCCCGTCGCTGACGATATCAATCCCGGCGCGAATCTGTTCATCCAGAGACAAACGCAGCGCATCCTGTTTCCCTGCCAGTAATTCCTCATCCTGGAGTTTCCACGGCGACCAGAGCGTTTCCGGCTGCGCAAGCCAGGTGGGTTTCGGCAGGCTGCCAGCCGTCGATGTCGGGAGCAATGTTTTCATAAGAAGAACCTTTTATTCGTATTAAATTAAAGCGTGAAGTGATGAGACCACTGCTCAAGAAGGGTTTTATAGGGTTTGATGAACCGCTCTTCGGTATATTTACCCTGTTCAATGGCCAGCCGGCTGCGCTCTTCACGGTCATAGACGATTTTTGTTAATGAGTGATCCTGCTGATTCAGGTCGGGCTGATAGCACTGTCCCGCAGCGGAATTGGCATTGTAAATTTCTGGTCGATAGATCTTCTGGAACGTCTCCATGGTGCTGATGGTGCCGATCAGTTCCAGATTGGTGTAATCACGCAGTAAATCGCCGGTGAAGAAGAAGGCAAATGGCGCGACGCTGTTTTCCGGCATGAAATAGCGAACCTTGAGGCCCATCTTCGCGAAGTACTGTTCCGTTAGCGACTCGCCGTCCGGCTGGTACTCATACCCCAGCACCGGGTGGTGGTTACCGGTACGACGATAGGTGTCTTTGCTGGAGACGCTCAGGCAGATCACCGGCGCTTTTTTAAAGTTCGCCTGATATTCCGCAGAATGAATGAAGCTTTTAAAGATATTGCCGTGCAGCTCGCCAAAATTCTCGGGGAGGGTAAAACGGGGCTGATCTTTATTATGTTCCAGCAGCAGGACGCTGAAATCATAGTCACGAACATAGGATGAGAAGTTATTCCCGACGATGCCTTCGATGCGCTCGTGGGTCTTTTTATCCACAATCGTCGTTTGCAGAATTTCGATGGCCGGGAAAGTAAAATCGCCGCCAATATTCATATCGACTGAAATAATCTCCAGCTCGACGGCATAGCGGTCGGCTTTCGGGTTATCCCAGCTCGCCAGCGCGTTAAAGCGGTTGTTGATCATCATCAGCGTATTGCGCAGGTTCTCCTGACGCTTCTCGCCACGCGCCAGGTTGGCGAAGTTGGTGGTGGTGCGCGTGTTTTCTGACGGGTTATAATTTTCATCAAAGCAACTGCGCTTAAGGGTAAATGTGAAAGCCTGACTCATTTGGTTATGCATCCTAAGTTCATGTTGCCTAAACGTTATCGATGCATAATTTATGCCTGAGCCACTGGCGCAGGGGAAGTGACTTAATTTCACTGCGTCATGAGGGTTCTTCATGAACTGCGCGATTCAGGTATAATCCCCCGACATTTCCAACCGGTTTAAACGATCATGACAAAACTCACCCTACAAGAGCAGATGCTGAAAGCGGGCTTAGTCAGCAGTAAAAAGATGGCGAAGGTTCAGCGCACGGCGAAAAAATCCCGCGTCCAGGCTCGCGAGGCGAGAGAGGCTGTTGAAGAGAACAAGAAAGCCCAGCTGGAGCGTGATAAGCAGCTGAGCGAACAGCAAAAACAGGCGGTGCTGGCAAAAGAGTTCAGGGCGCAGGTGAAGCAGCTGATTGAGATGAACCGCATCACCGTGGCGAAGGGCAACATTACCTTTAACTTTACCGATGGCAGCCTGATCAAAAAAATCGACGTCGATAAGCAGACGCAAACCCAGCTGATCAACGGTCGTCTGGCGATTGCCCGACTGGTGATTAACGCGAATGGCGACTGTGATTACGCGATTATCCCGGCGGTGGTGGCGGATAAAATTGCCCAGCGCGATGCGGACAGCATTGTGCTAAACAGCGCGCTGAGTCAGGAAGAGCAGGACGAAGACGATCCGTACGCAGACTTCAAAATCCCTGACGATTTAATGTGGTAAACCTCGTTCAGAATGGCGCGGCGTGACGGGCATTCATGGTCTCGCCGCTCAGCGGATGCATAAAACTCAGAACGCTTGCATGCAGCATCAGCCGGGGCGTTTCTTCCGCCCCCGGCCATTCCAGACCCCCATACAGATCGCACCCCAAAATAGGGTGGCCTAACTGCTGGCAGTGAATGCGCAGCTGGTGGGTGCGCCCGGTCTCCGGGGTAAGCTCAACCCGCGTCAACGGCATTGTCGTATCCTGGTAAATACGTTCCATCACCCGATAGCGGGAGCGAGCGGGCTTACCAGTGCGCGCACAGATCGTCATCAGCGGAAACAGCGCCGGATCTTTGGCAATCGGGGCATCCACGGTCCCTTCGTCCTGTTCCACATGTCCGCACAACAGGGCGGTGTAAACCTTGGTCACGGCGCGCTGGCTGAACTGGTGGCAAAGCGCGGCGTTAATCGCTTTGTTACGTGCAATCACCATCAGGCCCGAAGTGCCAAAATCAAGACGATGCACCAGCGTGCAGCCGGGAAAGGTTTGCACCAGACGGTGGTGGACGGAATCGCGGTTTTGCGGATTTTTCCCGGACAGGCTGAGCAGACCAGAGGGTTTGTTGATCAGCAGCAGATGCTCGTCCTGCCAGAGGATCTCAATGTCGTCGTGACAGGGTGGTGCAATAAACGTATCGATTATGACAGACATCAGGCCGCCGGGCTGGAGAGTGGGTGCGGATGATAACGAAATACGGGGGAAAGAAAAACCCTCCCACCGGGCGGTGAGAGGGGGAAAATTTAGGCTGCGACCAGGCTGTCGATAGCGGCTTTCGCGTCGGTCTGCGCTTTGGTGGCTACTTCCGGGCCGTAAGCGATACCTTCAGCGAACACGAAGTTCACGTCGGTAATGCCGATGAAGCCCAGGAACAGCGTCATGTACGGTGCGACCAGATCGGTCGGGGTATCTTTGTGAATACCGCCGCGGCTGGTCAGGACGATAGCGCGTTTACCTTTCACCAGACCTTCCGGGCCGTTCTCGGTGTAACGGAAGGTTACGCCAGCGCGCGCCACCAGGTCGAAGTAGTTCTTCAGCTGCGTAGGAATGTTGAAGTTATACATTGGGGCGTTGATCACGATAACGTCGTGCGCCTGCAACTCAGCAATCAGCTCGTCGGAGAGCGCCAGGGCTTCCTGCTGACGCGGGGTAAGAGGCGCATCGCTCGGACGCAGCGCGCCAACCAGCTCGCCGTCCAGCACAGGAATTGGGTTTGCCGCCAGGTCACGCACGGTGATTTCATCCGCGCTGTGCTGTTCACGCCACTGTTCAACGAAATAGTCAGACAGCTGACCAGACTGTGAATACCCTGCCAGAATACTGGATTTCAACACTAATACTTTGCTCATGGGAAATTCCTGTTTTGTATTTGATTGAGGGGGTTGCCCCGTTGCTTGTTGACACTTTATTCACAATCCTGCCACAGGGATAGCGCAATATATCGAAGCCTATGTTCGAATTTTTTGAATAAGGCGCGAAAAGCGCTGATGTGGTACTCTATAGCAATCATTAAAAAGAGATTTTATCCGGCAGTGCACTGCCCGTTAACGCTATGACAGAACAACAGAAATTATCCTTCCCGATGCTGATGCAACAGCTTGATTCGCTGATGCTGCGCGATAAACAGCGGTTTGCGCGCCGTCTGCACGGCGTTAAGAAGGTTAAAAATCCTGATGCACAACAGGCCATTTACCAGGAGATGGCCAAAGAGATTGAACAGGCGGCAGGGAAAGTTGTGCTGCGTGAAGCCGCACGCCCGGAGATTACCTATCCGGAAAACCTGCCCGTCAGCCAGAAAAAACAGGACATTCTTGAGGCCGTGCGCGATCACCAGGTGGTGATCGTCGCGGGGGAAACCGGTTCAGGTAAAACCACTCAGCTGCCGAAGATCTGCATGGAATTAGGCCGCGGGGTGAAAGGTTTGATCGGTCACACCCAGCCGCGTCGTCTGGCGGCGCGCACCGTGGCGAACCGTATTGCTGACGAGCTGCAAACGGAGCCGGGCGGCTGCATCGGCTACAAGGTGCGATTCAGCGACCACGTCAGCGATAACACCATGGTTAAGCTGATGACCGACGGTATCCTGCTGGCGGAAATCCAGCAGGATCGTCTGCTGATGCAGTACGACACCATCATTATCGATGAAGCGCACGAGCGTAGCCTGAACATTGACTTCCTGCTCGGCTACCTGAAAGAGCTGCTGCCCCGGCGTCCGGATCTGAAAATCATCATCACCTCCGCGACCATCGACCCGGAGCGCTTCTCAAAACATTTCAATAATGCGCCGATCATTGAAGTCTCAGGCCGAACCTACCCGGTTGAAGTGCGCTATCGCCCGATTGTTGAAGAGGCGGACGATACCGAGCGCGACCAGCTTCAGGCCATCTTCGATGCCGTCGACGAGCTGGGCACCGAGAGTTCTGGCGACATTCTGATCTTCATGAGCGGCGAGCGTGAGATCCGCGATACCGCCGATGCGCTCAGCAAGCGCGATCTGCGCCATACCGAGATCCTGCCGCTGTACGCGCGCCTGTCCAACAGCGAGCAGAACCGCGTGTTCCAGCCGCACAGCGGGCGCCGCATCGTGCTGGCGACCAACGTGGCCGAAACCTCGCTGACCGTACCGGGCATTAAATACGTGATCGACCCGGGTACGGCGCGCATCAGCCGCTACAGCTACAGAACCAAAGTTCAGCGTCTGCCGATCGAGCCGGTTTCGCAGGCGTCAGCTAATCAGCGTAAGGGCCGCTGCGGCCGCGTGTCGGAAGGGATCTGTATTCGTCTCTATTCGGAAGACGATTTCCTGTCGCGCCCGGAGTTTACCGATCCGGAGATCCTGCGAACCAACCTGGCATCCGTTATCCTGCAAATGACCGCGCTGGGGCTGGGCGATATCGCCGCCTTCCCGTTTGTGGAAGCGCCGGATAAGCGCAATATTCAGGACGGGGTTCGGCTGCTGGAAGAGCTGGGGGCCATTACTACCGACGAGCAGGCGACGGCCTACAAGCTAACGCCGTTGGGCCGCCAGCTTAGCCAGCTGCCGGTCGACCCGCGTCTGGCGCGCATGGTGCTGGAGGCGCAAAAGCACGGCTGCGTGCGCGAGGCGATGATCATCACCTCGGCACTCTCCATTCAGGATCCGCGCGAGCGTCCGATGGACAAACAGCAGGCGTCGGATGAAAAACACCGTCGCTTCCACGATAAAGAGTCCGATTTCCTCGCATTCGTCAACCTGTGGAACTACCTCGGCGAGCAGCAAAAAGCGCTCTCTTCGAATCAGTTCCGCCGTCAGTGCCGGGTGGATTTCCTGAACTACCTGCGCGTGCGCGAGTGGCAGGATATCTACACCCAACTGCGCCAGGTGGTGAAAGAGCTTGGCATCCCGGTGAACAGTGAACCGGCGGAGTACCGCGAAATTCATATCGCCCTGCTGACCGGCCTGCTGTCTCATATCGGGATGAAGGATGCGGATAAACAGGAATTTACCGGCGCACGCAACGCGCGTTTCTCCATCTTCCCGGGCTCCGGTTTGTTCAAGAAGCCGCCGAAGTGGACCATGGTCGCCGAGCTGGTGGAAACCAGCCGTCTGTGGGGGCGAATTGCCGCACGCATCGATCCTGAGTGGGTTGAACCGGTGGCGCAGCACCTGCTGAAACGCTCGTACAGTGAGCCGCACTGGGAGCGCGGGCAGGGCGCGGTGATGGCGACGGAAAAAGTCACCGTTTACGGCCTGCCGGTGGTTGCAGCGCGTAAGGTTAACTACAGCCAGATTGACCCGGCGCTGAGTCGCGAGCTGTTTATCCGCCATGCGCTGGTGGAAGGCGACTGGCAGACGCGCCATGCGTTCTTCCGCGAAAACCTCAAGCTGCGCGCCGAGGTGGAAGAGCTTGAGCACAAGTCCCGCCGTCGCGACATTCTGGTGGACGACGAGACGCTGTTTGAGTTTTACGACCAGCGCATCAGCCACGATGTGATCTCGGCGCGCCATTTCGACAGCTGGTGGAAGAAAGCCAGCAAAGAGACCCCGGACCTGCTCAACTTTGAAAAGAGCATGCTGATCAAAGAGGGCGCGGAGTCGGTCAGCAAGCTCGACTACCCGAACTTCTGGCATCAGGGCAACCTGAAGCTGCGTCTGACCTATCAGTTTGAGCCGGGCGCGGATGCCGATGGCGTGACGGTGCACATTCCGCTGCCGCTGTTAAACCAGGTGGATGAGAGCGGGTTTGAGTGGCAAATTCCCGGCCTGCGCCGCGAACTGGTCATTGCATTAATCAAATCCCTGCCTAAACCAGTGCGGCGCAACTTTGTACCGGCGCCGAACTACGCCGAAGCGTTTTTAGGCCGCGTCACGCCGCTGGAACTGCCGCTGCTGGACGCACTGGAGCGTGAGTTCCGACGCATGACCGGGACCACCATTGACCGCGACGACTGGAACTGGGATCAGGTGCCCGATCACCTGAAAATCACATTCCGCGTGGTGGACGATAAAAACAAAAAGCTGCTCGAAGGCCGTTCTCTGACGGAGCTGAAAGAAGCGCTGAAAGGTAAAGTCCAGGAGACGCTCTCTGCGGTGGCCGATGACGGTATTGAGCAGAGCGGGCTGCACATCTGGAGCTTTGGTCAGCTTCCGGAAAGCTATGAGCAGAAGCGCGGGAACTACAAGGTGAAAGCCTGGCCCGCGCTGGTGGATGAGCGCGACAGCGTGGCGATTAAGCTCTTTGACAATCCGCAGGAGCAACAGCAGATGATGTGGCGCGGGCTGCGTCGCCTGCTGCTGCTTAACATCCCGTCGCCGATTAAGTATCTGCACGAGAAGCTGCCGAACAAAGCCAAGCTGGGGCTCTACTTTAACCCGTACGGTAAGGTGCTGGATCTGATCGACGACTGCATCTCCTGCGGTGTGGACAAACTGATCCACGAGGCGGGCGGTCCGGTCTGGACGGAAGAGGGCTTTGCTCAGCTTCATGAAAAGGTGCGCGCGGAGCTGAACGACACCGTGGTAGAGATTGCGAAACAGGTCGAGCAGATCCTCACCGCCGTGTTCAATATCAACAAGCGCCTGAAGGGGCGGGTGGATATGACCATGGCCCTGGGTCTGTCGGACGTGAAGGCGCAGATGGCGGGGCTGGTGTATCGCGGCTTTGTCACCGGCAACGGCTTTAAGCGTCTGGGTGATACGCTGCGTTATTTGCAGGCGATTGAGAAGCGTCTGGAGAAAATGGCGGTCGATCCGCATCGCGATCGAGCGCAGATGCTGAAAGTCGAAAACGTGCAGCAGGCGTGGCAGCAGTGGCTCAACAAACTGCCGCCAGCGCGTCGCGATGATGACGATGTGCGGGAGATCCGCTGGATGATCGAGGAGCTGCGCGTCAGCTTCTTCGCCCAGCAGCTCGGTACGCCGTATCCCATTTCGGATAAGCGTATCTTGCAGGCGATGGAGCAGATCTCCGGCTAAAACCATTGCCCGGTGGCGCTGCGCTTACCGGGCCTACGGGAGAACATGTAGGCCGGGTAAGGCGTAGCCGCCACCCGGCTTTTTTATCGTTCCACCATCGCTAGCGTAAACCCATCCCACCCCTTAACGCCCACCGTTTGCAGCGCGGTGGCGGTTAAGCGTGGGTTATCTCCAGTCATCTCGATAAACTTCCGTACCCCCTGCACGCGTGCATCGTCGCTTTGCCCGTTAACCACCTCGCCGTCGCGCACCACGTTATCGCCGATTATGACCGTGCCGGGACGGGAGTAGTGCAGCGCCCACTCCAGGTAGCCGGGATTGTTTGGCTTATCGGCATCAATAAAGATCAGGTCAAAGGGCGGGACGTCACCGAAATTCTCGAGCGACTTTAGCGCCGGGCCTGTAATCAGTTCGATACGATCGCTGAGTCCCGCAAGGTGAATGTTCTGGCGTGCAACAGCGGCATGTTTCGGGTCCGCTTCAAGCGTAATCAGCTTTCCATCCGGCGGCAGGGCGCGCGCCATCCAGATTGAGCTATACGCGCCCAGCGTACCGATTTCCAGTATTCGACGCGCCTGCGTCATGCGGACAAACAGCGCCAGCAGTTGCCCCTGATTTGCGGCAACGTCGTGCTCGGGTAAACCGGCGCGTTTGTTGTTTTCAAGAACGTTCTGGAGAACTTCATCTTCAGGAATAAGCGACGAAATCATGTAATTATCTACTGAACACCACTGCTGTTGCATAGATTGACTCCTTGGGGGTATCGCCAGAGGCGAAATGTAGGCCGGGTAAGGCGTAGCCGCCACCCGGCATGTTTTCACGCACTGACCCAACCGCCGCCCAGCGCTTTATACAAATCAATTTGCGCCAGCAGCAGGTTGTTTTTCACCTGTACCACGCTGGTCTGCACCGAGAACAGCGTGCGCTGTGCATCGAGCACATCCAGATAAGAAGAGTACCCGTTGCGGTAGCGGTTTTGCGCTATCCGCAGCGTCTCCTGCGCGACCGCCTGCTGAGCCAGCAGCTCGTTAAGCTGTTCCTGATAACGGGTGATGGCATCAAGGCTGTCATTCACCTCGGCAAACGCATTACGTACGGTTTTTTCGTAGCTGTACAACGCCTGATTACGCTGAGACTGAGAGATATCCACCTGTGCATTCAGCGCCTGTCGGTTCAGCAGCGGCGCAAGAATACTGCCGCCCACGCTCCAGAGCTGGAGGGGGTTATCCAGCAATCCCGACAGCGTGCGATCCTGCACCGATCCTGTGGCCGTGAGGTTGATCGACGGCAGCAGGCTGGCACGCGATGCCGCCAGCGTCGCGTCCGCCGCAATCAGCTGACGTTCAGCCTGGACGATATCCGGACGCCGGTTCAGTAACGTCGACGGCAACTGGGTGGGCAGTTTCAGCGGCGTCAGGGCATCAAAGCTTTCACCGCGCGCAACGTTACCCGGGTTGCTGCCCAGCAGCAGGCTAAGCGCATTCTCCTGCTGCGCAATCTGGTGCTGAAGCAGTGGAACCTGAGCGCGGGTGGCGCGCAGCTCAGAATCCGATTGCATCAGCTCAAGGCGAGAGCTGTATCCCGTCTCAAACTGTCGTTTAGCAAGGTTGAACGCCTCTTCACGCGATTTCAGCGTGGACTGGGTAACGTGAAGCTGTTCATCCAGCGACAGGAGAGTGACGTACCCGGAGGCCACCGACGTTGCGACCGTGAGATCTGCCGCCGCGGCCGCCGCCTTTTGTGCCTCCAGCGACGCTTCGGCGGCACGGGAGGTGCTACGGTTTACCCCCCAGATATCCACGTCGTAGCTGGCGGTCAGGCTGCCTTTGTACAACGTACCGTATACCGGAAGGCCTGTGGCGGCGGACTGCGAGCGCGCGCGCGTCCCGGTCACGCCCGCGTCAAGCGACGGGAACAGGCTGCCGTCGGCGGCGTATACCCGGGCCTGATACTCATTAATCCGCTCGCGGGCAATCAGCACGTCGCTGTTGTTCTTCAGCGCCTGATCCACATAGTGATTCAGATTGCTGTCGTGGAAATTACGCCACCAGAGCTGCTCTGTCGGGCTGGTTGGCCCCGACGTCGCGCGCCACTGGGCCGGGATGTGCAGGGACGATTTGGCGGGCTCTACGTCAACCGACTGGCAACCCGCAAGGATAGCCATCATCAGCAGGCCGGCTATTGGGCGAAGCGTCATTGTTTCGCCTCCCGCGTGTCTATGGTGACCTGCACCGACATGCCAGGGCGCAGCAGCCGGTACGCCTCCGGCTCACCGAGTACCTCAATGCGTACCGGGATGCGCTGGGCGATTTTAACAAAGTTGCCCGTGGCGTTATCCGGGGTGATAGCGCTGAACTCGACGCCTGTGGCCGGGGATATGCTCTCCACGCGGCCCTGATAGGCTTTATCGTTTAACGCATCGACGGTGAATTTCACTGGCTGTCCGACGCGTAAATTCGCCAGCTGCGTCTCTTTGATATTGGCGATCACCCAGTGCTGCGGCGGGACCAGCGTGGTAAGGTGCGTCCCGGCGGTGACGTACGCTCCCAGACGCACCGCAATCTGCCCGAGCTGACCGTCACGCGGCGCGACAATGCGGGTGTTTTGCAGATCGATCTGCGCAAGCTCCAGCGCGGCTTTCGCATTTTCAACGTCCGCTTCCAGCGAAGCGCGATTGACGATAACCGTTTGTAGATCCTGGCGCGACATCTCAAGCGTTGCTTTCGCCTGGTCGATATCGGCGCTCCCCTGGGCGGCACTGGCCAGCGCCGCATCGCGCTCGCGAATGGACAGGGAGCCGTCTGCGGTCAGATCCTTCACGCGTTTCAGATCCGCCTGGGTTTTCAGACTTTGGGCACGGGCGTTTTTCAGTGCCGCTTCGTTTTTGGCAATCACCGCTTCCGCGCTTTTACGCTGTTGCAGGTTGTTGTTCAGCGCAGCAATTTTCATTGCCAGCTGCGCCTCGGCCTGATGGACACGCTGGCGATAGATCCGGTCATCAATCTGCAACAGCAGGTCGCCTTTTTTAACCTGCACAAAATCCTGAACATGGACCTCAGTAATGTAGCCGTTGACTTGCGGACTGATGAACGTGGTCTGGCCGCGCACGTAGGCGTTATCAGTAAACTGGGTATGACGCGTGAACGGGGGCAACTGCCAGGCATAAAGGATCACCAGCACCCCGACAATGCCGATAGCCGCGGCGGTGAAAATGGAAACGACGCGTACATTTTTGCGGGTGTTGGCCTGCTCTTTGGCGGCATCCTGCTGACTCATAACTTCTCCTGAAAAATAGTCATTACTTATTGCCAGTGGCGTTCTTAAGGGCCATACGGGCGGTGATGCGCAGGCGCAGCAAGCGCCATAAAATCCAGACCAGCGTGGCTGTGGCAATGCTCGCCGTCAGGAGATAAGTATCGTTGTAAGCCAGAATGTTTGCCTCAAGCGTCGTCACCGTCTGAAGCTGAATAATGGCCTGGGTTCCCAACAGGGAACTGTCGCCAACCAGGCTTTTATACATCTGGGTGTAAAGCTGAATGCGTTCGTTCACCAGCGGGTTGAGGGTGGTGAGCTGGTCAGCCAGCAGGCTGGAATGGTACTTCTCGCGCCAGGTCTGGAAGGTACCAAGGATTGCAGAACCCAGCAGGCCACCAAGGTTCTGACTCATGCCAAACATCACGGAAAAGCTGACCAGATTGCGTGGTTCGGCGATCACCCCGCCAATGGCGGCCAGCATCGCAGGGGCGAGGAAGAAAGCGCTGCCGAAACCAAGCAGGAACTGGCTGAACATCAGCTGATCCGGCCGGGTCAGGTTGTTGGACTGGCTGTCCAGCAGCGAAGCAACAATCATCAGCGCCAGCGAGGTGATAATCGGCCAGGCCAGCTTAGTGGGTTTGATCGTCAGACAGCTGGTGACGATACCGCAGACGATTCCGGCGAAAATAGACCACGCCAGATGGGTCATCTGTTCATTCTGTAGGCCCGCATATTGCAGCCAGCCGATGACGCCGGTGTTCTGTTCCGCCAGTACGATGCGGATCAGCAGCATAATCAATCCCAGGCGTACGATGCTGCCGCTGGACAGCCAGCGGGTATTGAGCAGCGGGTTGCTGCGGTTATGTTCAAAGACGATTGCACAGACAATTAGCACCAGCGAGAGAGCCAACGCCCAGCCGATCCACGGTGTTTCAAACCACCATTCCAGACGCCCTAGCGACAGAACCGCGCACAACAGCGCCATACCGGGCGCAAGCAAAAAGAAGGTGATGAAATCTTTTTTCTCGAAAACTTTGCGTCGATCGCCCGGGGGCAGTTTCAGCACCATCACGCAGGCCAGTGAGATCAGGGCCAAACCCAGCTCGAAGAAGTACAGCCCACGCCACTCATCAAGCTGCAACAGCTCGGTGGAGAACAGCCGCGCCAGCGGTATCGCCAGCGACGAACCGGTAATGCCGATGGTCAGCGCCTTGAGTCGGTGCTTCGCGGGCCAGGCCTGTATCTGGTAATAAATGCCGAGCGAGCTGAGCGCGGCGGCGACCATCCCGTGTGCCGCCCGTACCATCAGCGCCGAGCTGAGATCGTTCACAAACAGGTGAAAAAAGGTGACCAGCACATACAGCACCAGGAAGCCTTCCGTAAACGCGCGCAAACCGTACTGCTGGCGAAACTTTACCAGCAGCAGGTTGATGGAGACGTTGGTCATGACATAGACGGCAGGCAGCCAGGCGATTTCAGTCGACCAGGCGCCGAAGGTGCCTTGCAGATTTTGCAGATTGGCGGTGACGACCGCGTTACCCAGCGCCCCGGTCAGACACACCAGCAGGCCGACCACGCCATAGGCGATCCGTTTCGACGTCGGATGTTCCGGGGTGGAAGGGGAACCCAGCAGAGCGGGTTTCTCGTGTGGCTGCCACTCGCGAGGAGCATAAGGATCGCGTTGGGGCAGGCGCATAACGGGGTTTACCTTTAAAAATGTTGAATTGTGAGCGGGCTAATGATTCTACGGCTGACGCAAATCATAATTCAAGTGAATACGAATATTGTATGTTAATCAAATGTAGAGGGAATGATGAAGAAAAAGTGCGGCTCGCGAACGGAGCCGCAATAATATTATCGCTGTTCCGGCTGCGCCTGAAGGTGGCGTTCACGGTTGATGCGGCTGGCACAAAAAATTGCAATGAGGGAGATAGCGACCGTCACGCCCAGATACCAGGCCACGGGTACCCAGTCGCCGTCGTATTTCGCCAGCAGTCCGGTAGCTATTAGCGGTGCCGTTCCGCCCGCCAGCGCGGCCCCAAGTTGATAACCCAGCGTGATACCGGTGTAGCGAACGTTGGCACTGAAAATTTCAGAGCAGAGCGTGCCGAGAACCGCCGTCACCGGTGCCCACAGTACGCCAAAAGCGATAACGGTCGCGAGCACAATTCCCCAGGTGGTGCCGGTATTCAGCAGCATAAACCAGGGCACGATAAACAGGCCGAGCACGAAGACACTGACGGCGTACATACGCTGGCGGCCAACCCTGTCTGAGAGCAGCCCCATCAGCGGGATCATAATAGTGGCGACCAGTGCGCCAAGAGTTACTGCCTCCAGCGCCTGGGATTTCTGATAGGTCAGGGTGGTAGTGGCGTAGCTCACCACAAACGTGGAGAAAATATAGAACGGTGCTGTCTCAACAACCTTAAGCCCGGCGGCAATTAGCACTTCACGCCAGTGGTGTTTTATGGTGTCGCGCAGCGGAGCTTTCGCAACCTGACCGGATTTTTTCACTTTCTGGAAATCAGGCGTTTCGTCAATATCTTTCCGGATCCAAAGCCCCAATATTACCAGCACGGAACTGAGCAGGAACGGAATGCGCCAGCCCCAGGAGAGAAAATCCTCTTCGCTGAACAGCGTCATTAGCGAGACGATAAATGTCGCCATCAACATGCCGATGGTAACGCCCGCCTGCGGAATACTGCCGAAGAAGCCTTTGCGTTTTTCTGGAGCATACTCGTAAGCCAGCAGCAGCGCGCCACCCCATTCACCGCCGATACCCATCCCCTGAATAATACGCATCAGGATCAGCAACGCGGGCGCCCACATCCCGATCATGTCGTAGGTGGGCAGCAGGCCAATCATCACGGTTGCACCTCCCATCAATGAAAGGGTGAGGACAAGCGTTTTTTTGCGACCGATACGATCCCCGATATGTGCAAAGAGAACGCCGCCAATGGGGCGAATAAAAAAGGTCAACGAGAAGGAGAGATAGGAGAGGATCAGCCCGATTACCGGGTCGACCATCGGAAAGAAAATCTTGTTAAACACCAGCGCGGCAGCGGTGCCATAGAGAAAATAATCAAACCATTCAATAGAACTTCCCGTAAGACTGGCAATTAATACCTTTTTGTTTTTCCGCAATACCGTTGTCGTGCTCTCATGTTGTGTCATGACTCAAAACTCCGCCACGTGGATGATAATAGAGGTGTTACCTGGCGCGCTTCAGGTGCAACCTGTCGGTGTGTAATGGTTGTGAAATTGTTAAGCAACTTAGGGTTGGATGTTACGTTTGGCAAGTCAGCCAGAACTAAAACGGGTCAGAACACGATGGGTTAAGCAGCAACTGGTGCTTTTTCAGCACGCTGTTGTGGCAGGATGTGTTGAAGGGCAGATAATCAAAAGCACAAACTCAGGGTGCAACCCAATTGTTTTTGGATGTTTCTGGTTATTTCATCAAAATGACAAATATGCAGCGTAATGAGCACCTCGGCTTTCAGAGTGATCTCCTTTTCAACCCCGTTGTGTGAAGTACTCTAAAGATTAATGCTGTAAGGAGGTAACGATGACAATGGCACTTTTCCCCTGTCTGCCTGGCACAACACTCGACGCCGTGAATACCGTTGGGGCGTGGCTTGCTCAGGACGACTATCAGGACAACCAGCCCGTTGATCTGGTGATTCTGGCGGGTAACGCGGTGATCCCCGCGATTGATGCTGCCTGTAAAATCGCGGCTGAACAGGGGGTTCCTCTGATCATCAGCGGCGGGATCGGTCACTCGACGACCTTCCTCTACGCCGCGATTGCTAAGCACCCCCGCTATAACAGGATACCCACCACCGGGCGGGCTGAGGCGGCTATTCTGGCCGACATCGCCCGTGAATTCTGGAACATTCCGGCTGAGCATCTTCACGTTGAGGATCAGTCGACCAACTGTGGCGAAAACGCCCGCTTCAGCCGGGCGTTGATGAAACAGTCCGGACTGAACGCCGCCCGGGTGCTGGTAGTGCAGGACCCGACGATGCAGCGTCGCACAATGGCTACGTTTGCCCGCGTTTGCCGCGACGAGGCTGCGCCCGCATGGATGAGTCATCCCGGCCTGACGCCCGTGCTGCAAAACAGTGACGACGGTCTGGCGTTCAGCGGCCCGGTCGAGGGGTTATGGCCGGTAGAACGTTACCTGTCGCTGGTGCTGGGTGAATTTCCGCGACTCAGGGACGACATCAACGGCTACGGTCCGGCGGGACGTGATTTCATTGCCCATGTCGATATCCCTGCCGACGTGGACGCCGCGTGGCAGATCCTGCGAAACGACGTCATTCTCACCGACGCGCTGGTGAGCCGTTCTCTGCTGTAATGCTCTTGCCCGTTTGCGCCATCTTTTACGCAAACGGGCAGCCTTTGTTGCCGATTTGTGATTTTTGAAACGGGCTGACCCGTTTCTTTTATGAGATATCTCACAAAAACAGACTCATAGAGTAGGCAATTGCCCCGGTAATTATAGTTTTTAACATTAAGTTTACTTGTTAAAAACAGTGTGATTACAGGAGCAGGTTATGACAGTACCCGTACAACATCCTATGTATATTGATGGACAGTTTGTTGCCTGGCAGGGTGATGCCTGGATTGACGTGATCAATCCGGCCACGGAAGAGGTCATTTCCCGTATTCCCGATGGCACCGCCGAGGACGCCCGCAAGGCCATTGACGCGGCAGAGCGCGCGCAGGCTGGCTGGGAGGCGCTGCCTGCCATTGAACGCGCCAGCTGGCTACGCAAAATTTCCGCCGGGATCCGCGAGCGCGTCAGCGAAATCAGCGCGCTGATCGTGGCCGAAGGGGGCAAGATCCAGCAGCTGGCGGAAGTGGAAGTTAACTTTACAGCTGACTATATCGACTATATGGCCGAGTGGGCGCGCCGTTATGAAGGGGAAATCATTCAGAGCGACCGTCCGGGCGAGAATATTCTGGTGTTTAAGCGCGCCCTTGGCGTCACCACCGGCATTCTGCCGTGGAACTTTCCCTTCTTCCTGATTGCCCGTAAGCTCGCTCCTGCGCTAATCACCGGCAACACCATCGTTATCAAACCGAGCGAATTTACCCCAAACAACGCCATTGTGTTTGCCAAAATCGTCGACGAGATTGGCCTGCCGAAAGGCGTCTTCAACCTGGTGCTGGGCCGCGGTGAAACCGTCGGACAGGAGCTGGCCGGGAACCCGAAAGTGGCGATGGTCAGCATGACCGGCAGCGTCGGGGCGGGTGAAAAGATCATGGCTGCGGCTGCGAAAAACATCACCAAAGTGGGGCTTGAGCTGGGTGGTAAAGCCCCGGCCATCGTGATGGACGATGCCGACCTCGAGCTGGCCGTGAAGGCCATTGTGGATTCACGCGTCATCAATACCGGACAGGTGTGTAACTGCGCGGAACGTGTCTATGTTCAGAAGGGGATCTATGACCGCTTTGTGAATCGTCTGGGCGAGGCAATGAAAGCCGTCCAGTTTGGCAATCCGGCTGAGCGAACGGATATTGCCATGGGGCCGCTGATCAACGCCGCCGCGCTGGAGCGTGTGGAGCAGAAGGTGGCGCGCGCGGTGCAGGAAGGGGCTAAAGTGGTCCTTGGCGGTAAAGCGGCAGAGGGTAAAGGGTATTTTTATCCCCCAACGCTGCTGCTGGACGTACGTCAGGACATGGCCATCATGCACGAAGAGACCTTTGGCCCGGTGCTGCCGGTGGTGGCTTTTGACACCCTGGAAGAGGCCCTGAAAATGGCCAACGACAGCGACTACGGTTTAACCTCGTCTGTATATACGCAGGATCTGAATGTCGCCATGAAAGCCATTAAAGGGCTTAAGTTCGGCGAGACCTACATTAACCGTGAAAACTTTGAAGCGATGCAGGGCTTCCATGCGGGCTGGCGGAAATCCGGGATCGGCGGGGCGGATGGCAAACACGGTCTGAATGAGTATTTGCAGACGCAGGTAGTCTATTTACAGTCGTAATCAGGAGCCCCCTCCATGCGAGATAATGTGTGCACGGAGCAGTTCCCTCGCCCCTTTGGGGAGAGGGTTAGGGTGAGGGGAACATACGGCTCTGGTGGTCATTCCGTTCACTTTATGTTCCTTGCTACTCTGTAACGACATGACCGGTGAACGTGCCAGGGTGGCTCAGTCGCCACCACCCTGGCGACCCGTGCTCCCGGCGGTAAATCGCCGCTTCGCGGTCCCTTCGGCTTATTCCTTCCGGCTTATCGGGGACGGGCGGAGGTAACATCCCTGTAAAGCCCGCCCTCTCGGCGCATCCCTGCGCCTCGCCCCGGCCGGAAGGCAAACGCCTCAGCGATTTACAGCCGGACCTGGGCATCGCTGTAATCCCTCCGTTATTCTGAAGGCACGTTAATGCTTCTGATTTCAAATAACTGGGAATACTCGGCCCTCCGTAAAAGGGGGTTCACATTTTCAGGAAAGGTGGTTATGTTGGCGCGATAACTGTTATTTATCGGGAAACAACATGCGCACAAAATATACGGGTCTGCAAATCAGCATTCACTGGCTGGTTTTTCTGTTAGTTATTATGGCCTATTGCGCCATGGAATTCAGAGGCTGGTTCCCGCGAACCGATCGTCCGCTTATTAATATGATCCACGTTTCCTGCGGGATCAGCATCCTGGTGCTGATGGTGGCGCGCCTGTTTATCCGCCTGAAATTCCCGGCTCCGCCCATTCAACCGAAACCAAAAGCGATGATCACCGGGCTGTCCCATCTGGGGCATCTGGTTATCTACCTGCTGTTTATTGCGCTGCCGCTGATCGGCATGGTGATGATGTATAACCGGGGAAATGACTGGTTTGCGTTTGGCCTGACGATGCCGCATGCGGCGGAGGGGAATTTTGACCTGGTGGATACGCTAAAAGCGTGGCACGTAACGCTGGCGAATCTGGGGTATTTTGTGATTGGTTTGCACGCCTTTGCCGCGCTGATGCATCACTATTTCTGGAAAGACAATACGCTGCTGCGCATGATGCCGAAAAAGCGTCAGTGACCGATAATGCCCTGCCAACCCGCAGGGCATTTTTTTTGCGGCTTATTGCAGTTGCGCGCGCTCCTGCGCCGTTAAATCCAGTTCCTGAGTTGTACCCGTTTCTGAAGATTTTACCGCCGCTTCCAGCACCGCCATCACCGCCAGGGCTTCCACCGGATGGACCGGATTGTCAATCTTGCCGTTCAGGGCATCGCGCACGTTTATATAGTACTGCCGCTGGTCGCCTTTTGGCGCAGGGATAGCGCTGGCTTCACCCTGGGCATTAAACAGCACCATAGCGTCGCTGTCCTCACCCCAGCTTTCGCTACCCGGAATGACGCCTGCCAGAAGCTGGGCTTCCTGCTGATCGATGCGCGCTTTCACCACGCTGGCCTTATCGCCGTGGACGGTAAAGCGGGCAACGCCGCCTGCCACCAGCATGCTGCAATGGAGGACCACTTTGTGTTCAGGATAGTTCAGCACCACGTGCGCCCAGTCGTTAATTTCCGCACCGTCACGCAGGGTGGCGATGTTGCCCTGTACCGACAGCGGCAGACCAAAAAGCTGTAGCGTCTGGTCAATCATGTGCGGGCCTAAGTCGAACCACAGGCCACTGCCGGGAACATTTTGCTCTCTCCAGCGCACGCGAACCTCCGGGCGGAAACGATCGATATGCGATTCAAAGTGTTTTACCTTGCCGATACTGCCTTGCTCAATCACCTGCTTAATGCCGAGAAAATCGCTGTCCCAGCGGCGGTTATGGAAGACAGAGAGCAGGCGTTGTTTTTCTTGCGCAAGCGCAATCAGGTCTCGCGCTTCCTGCATATCCAGCGTAAATGGCTTATCCACCACTACGTGCTTGCCGGCGTTGAGCGCCAAGGTGGCCAGCGGCGCATGGGTCGCGTTAGGGGAGGCGATAACCACCAGGTCGATATCCGGGTGCTGAATAGCCTCTTCAGGGGTGGCAACAACGAGGACGTCCGGCAGATCGCGTTTGACCTTTTCTTCATCCCGGGATGAGACCACCGCCAGCTTCAGGCCGTCGACGGACTGGATCAGCGGGGCATGAAACGTCTTACCCACAAAACCATACCCGATCAGCGCAATATTCATTGTCTTCACTTTATTCATGACCTTCTCCACGTTAATGCGCGCAAACGGTAACCTGCACGGCGCTATGGTCCCCGAGCTCTGCCCAGGGACGATCTAAAAACAGTTGATGAATCTGGGATAACCCTGAAACCAGATAAGGTTCGCACTGGTTGAGTTTAAGATGGTCGGCGACTACCCAGTGCGCCTGGCTTGCGGCCAGCATGGCACGCTTCACCTCGGCATCCGCCTCCTGACTGGCGCTCAATCCGAGCTCGGCATGAATGGCGCATGCGCCAAGGATGGCGATATCCGCCCGGTAGCGAGAGAGCAGCGAAAGGGTGGCGCTTCCGGCAAACAGGCGCTGTTTCTGATCCCACTTTCCACCAAGCAGGATCAGATCGATATCTTCCCGATCGCTAACCTGCTGGGCGATATCAAGAGAAGGGGTGATTATGGTGAGCGGTCCCTGCAGGAAAGAGGCAACGGCCAG
Organism: Enterobacter sp. 301B; assembly: GCF_003850715.1. NCBI lineage: Bacteria > Pseudomonadati > Pseudomonadota > Gammaproteobacteria > Enterobacterales > Enterobacteriaceae > Enterobacter > Enterobacter sp. 301B. The sequence continues at coordinate 170,883 of NZ_PQTC01000001.1, read as the reverse complement.
AAGTGTGCTTCCGGCGTCCAGAAAAAGCGTCGAGCCCGCAGGTACGCACTGCGCAACCTGTTTACCCAGCCGCTGCTTGATTTCAGGCAGTAAGGTATTCCTGCTAACTCGGTTCATCGTCGAGAGATTCAGCGCGATGGCGCCGCCATGGTTTTTTTGCGCCAGTCCCTGTTTTTCCAGATCGGTCAGATCGCGACGGATGGTATCCGCCGAAACCTGCAACTTTTCTGCCAGCTCAGTGATGCTGGCCTGGCCTTGTTCAGTAATAATTTCAAGTACATATTTCTGTCTGGCGGTTTTATGCATGGGTGCAGTATCCTGCAAAATGTCGCAATACTATGCAGTTTACAGCATTTTACAGGAAAGGGAATCGTAACAGGAGGGGGATGTTGTCCAAAAACAGTTTAATAAGGTGAATATTGAATTAGCATTAATCAGTCATCAAAAACATGTATGTATCGTTTAGACCTGATGTTAACGCTATGTTTTACATAGAAATTTGGTTAAAGCTACCGAATAAGGAGTTCGAATAAGAATATAAAACCAGATTATAAATATAAATTGGTGCTTATATCTATTAGATATTCTTTTTAAAGTAAAATAATTTAATATTAATCAGCGAATGACTTAAATTGACAGTTCTTTGAAAATCTTTGTGTCTGATTCGAGATGAAATAAACGCAAAAATGTACATCAGGGTGTTTCAGAATTTTCCTTAAATTACAGAGGGTTTATATGTTTCAGCGTAAACGCATCTAATAGCCATTTGTCCAGAAACCCCATCTTTTTTCTTATTTGTAACACCGCATTAACATTACGGATGTGGTCGCTCATATCACATTTTGTTATGCTGCGAATCAATAAATATTTAAGTAAATTCTTAAAAGAAAAAAAGAGATTGAACGGCTCTCATCTCAATTGAAATGGGTGTGGGCGACTATTGGCGGAATTTATCAAACAGGAGTGGGGCAAATAGGGTGAATTATTTGTACCTCTTCCTGGTAATTATTTAGCCATCACCTGAAGTCCGGGGGTATTATAAAGATGAAATGCAATAACAGGATGCTCAGATTATCTGCTTCCCTGACCTTAATTTCACTGGTGGTGACAGCGGCTCATGCAACTAACGGTCTGGTAGGAATATCTCCCGTTGCGGCAGTGACGATGAAAGAAAGTATTCTTTTCGCTCTTGACCGCGACCCGTCGGTGAGTCAGCAGGCTGCACAGCTGGGGATTGGCCAGGCACAAATAGACGAAGCGCGTAGTGGCTGGATGCCACAAATAGCCTTGAACGGGAGTACGGGTCACAGCCAGACCACCGATTCGAGCGGCTCGTTGCGAAATTCCGCAGCCTGGGGGCTGAGCCTGACGCAGCTTGTGTACGATTTTGGCAAGACCAATAACAGCATCAGCCAGTCTTCAGCTCAGCGTGACAGCTATCGCTACCAGCTGATGAGCACGATGTCTGCCGTCGCGGAAAAAACGGCCCTCAGCTATGTGGAAGTGAAACGCTACAGCGATCTGCTACAGGCGGCAACAGAGAATGTGCAGGCGCTTAAAAACGTTGAGCAGCTGGCAAAACTCCGCGCCGATGCAGGCGTAAGCTCCACCTCTGATGAGCTTCAGACCCGCACCCGTATTGCCGGAATGCAGGCGACGGTAGAGCAGTACAATGCGTCACTGAACAGCGCCCGCGCGCGGCTGGCGGTATTGACTGGCATACAGACTGAACGCTATTCACCGGTTCCGGGAGGTCTGGCCGTGGAGCCGGATTCTCTCAATCGAATTGATTATTCACTGATCCCAACGGTGATGGCCGCGCAGAACATGGAGCGTTCAGCCCAGTACGGCGTAGAAACCGCGAAGTCACAGCACTGGCCAACCTTAAGCCTGAAAGGGGGCCGCACCCGGTACGAGTCTGATAATCGCGCGTACTGGGATGATCAGATCCAGCTCAATATTGATGCACCGCTTTATCAGGGCGGCGCGGTCTCGGCGCGCGTCCGTCAGGCCGAGGGCGCAAGGGCAATGGCATCGTCTCAGGTCGATCAGGCCCGTTTTGATGTCCTGCAAAAAGCCTCCGTCGCACAGGCCGACTGGACCGGGGCGCAAGGACGTATGGAGGCCGGAAAACGTCAGCTGGAAAATGCGTTGCGCGCCCGCGACGTCTACAAAAATGAATATACCCTGAGCAAGCGCAGCATTAACGATCTGCTCAGCGTGGAGCAGGATGTCTGGTCTGCCACCTCAGCGAAAATAATGGCTGAATACGATGGCTGGAGCGCGGCGATTAATTACGCCTCCGCGGTGGATAATCTCATGCCGCTTATCGGAATAGAGAAAAACGCTGCCGCGAAATTACCTGATTTGAGTTAAAAAAAGGCGCGCCTTTCTGCGCGAAATAAGTCAGACAATAATGGGTGGTTTTTCCCAGGGATAGTTACATCCCTCTGGTGGACATAACCACAGGAATACGCGCACCTGCAAGGAGAAGAATATGAGTAACGCAAAAGTTGTTGATGTTATCATTCGAAAAACGGCAGAAAAAACGAAATTAACCGGTGAAGGGAATCTCTCGGTCTCTATTTCATCGCCGAGCGTGATTGAAATTCAGGGTTCTGCTCAGGACGTGGTGCGTTATGTCCGCCAGGGGAATGACCTCCTCATTTATATGAAAGATGGCAGCGTGATCCGCTGCAATAATTATTTTGTCGAAGACACGGAAACCCATAATCATTCCGAACTGGTATTTAACGATAACCAGGAGTTGACGCATATTTCATTTGCCGATGCCGGGGAAGCATCAGGCGTTGCCGCCACCGAATTAACCGCCCAGGCTGCACCCATTAGCAGCATTGAACCTTTTCTGGAGCAGGGAAGCGTCTTAAGCGATGCGCCGTGGGGCTGGATTGCCGGAGCGGCGTTGGGAGGCGGTGCGATTGGCGCACTGCTGGCTCACGGCGGTGACGGCGAAACCAAAACAAAAGTTATTGATAATACGAAAGAAGTCGAAAGCGCCACGCCAACATTTTTGCTGACGGATAACGCGGGTGACAAGCAGGGGGTGCTGAGTGCAAAAGAGGTCACGGATGATAACACCCCAACCTTCAGCGGTACCGGGCAGCCGGGCGCGACCATTCAGGTTAAAGACAGCAGCGGCAGCACCATCGCCAGCACCATGGTCGCAAAGGACGGCACCTGGACGGTAACACTTCCGACCCAGGCGGAGGGGGAACATACCTGGTCCGTCGTCCAGATCGACGGCAGTAAAACGACCTCTGCGGGCAGTATTACCGTAACCGTTTCTACAGCGGATACCAGCGTGACGCTCGCCACCACGGCGGGCGATAACGTGATCAACGCCAGCGAGCAGGCCGCTGGCTTTACGCTGTCCGGCACCAGCAAAAACCTGGCGCAGGGAACGGCGCTTACCGTCACGCTGAACGGTAAAACCTATTCCGCAGAAGTGGGGGCAAACGGCGCATGGAGCGTGAAGGTGCCTGCTGCTGACGCGCAGGCGCTGGGCGATGGTACCTGGACGGTCAACGTCAGCGGCAAAGACGCGGCGGGCAACACCGTGACCGGCAGCCAGACGATTGGCGTCGATACCGCTGCGCCAGCGATTTCTGTCGACACGATCGCCCAGGACAACATCATCAACGCGGCTGAACATAATCAGCCGCTGACGCTGACCGGAAAAACCGATGCGGAAGCGGGCCAGATTGTGACGGTCACGCTGAACGGCAAAAATCACACGGCGACCGTGGGCAGCGACGGCACCTGGTCCGTTACGCTTTCGGCCAGTGAAGTACAGGCGATGGCTAACGGCGAGCACACCCTGACGGCAAACGTCAGCGACAAAGCGGGTAACGGGGCCTCCACCACCGCCGATTTCACGGTCGATACCGTAGCGCCAGTGGTCACTATCTACACTGTCGCGGGCGACGACATTCTGAACACCAGCGAGCAGGGGCAGGCTCAGATTATTTCCGGCCAGGCGAACGGCGCGGCGGCGGGCGACGTTGTCACCGTGACCGTTGGCGGCAAGACCTTTACCGGTGTCGTCCAGGCGGACGGCAGCTGGAGCGTCGGCGTGCCAGCCTCTGTCATTGGCGCGCTGGGTGAAGGTAGCCACAGCATTTCGGTCTCCGTGACCGATGCGGCGGGCAACACCGGCAGCGCGACGCACGGCATTACGCTCAGCGGCAACCCGCCGGAATTTACCCTTGACCCCATCAGCCAGGATAACGTCCTGAATGCGCTGGAGGCCATGCAGCCTCTGAGCCTGAGCGGGACCAGTAATCTGCCGAACGGCAGCGCTGTCACCGTGACGCTGAACAACGTTAACTACCAGGCCACCGTTGAGAATGGTAGCTGGTCCGTTCAGGTGCCAGTTTCCGACGTGCTGGATCTGGCGAATACCCTTTACACCGTGAGCGTCAGCGGCACCGACAGCGTGGGTAACAGCGGCTCCGCCGAGGCGAATCTGCTGGTCGATACCGCGCTGCCGCAGGTGATCCTCAACACCTTTGCCGGGGATAACCTGGTCAATAACGCCGAAGCGGCGGTTGACCAAACCCTCAGCGGACGCGTCACCGGCGCGGCGGCGGGCGATACCGTCTCTGTCACCGTGGGCGGCAAGAGCTACACCGCGACGGTTGGCAGCGACCTGAAATGGGGCGTGACCATCCCATCGGCCGACCTTCAGGCGTTTGGCGACGGCGAGTTAACCTTCAGCGCCTCTGTCACCAATGCGCACGGCAACACCGGCACCGGCGAACGTGATATCAACATCAACGCCGAACTGCCGGGCCTGCGCGTGAACACGATCTCTGGCGATGACGTGATTAACGCCATTGAACAGCAGCAGGATCTGGCCGTGACCGGCTCCAGCACTCATCTGGCCGAAGGCACACAGATCACCGTCACCATCAATAATGTTGAATACGTCACCACGGTTAACGCCAGCGGCAGCTGGCAGATTGGCGTGCCGTCGGCGGACCTTCAGGCATGGACGGCGGGAGGCATGACCGTCAGCGTCAGTGCGGAAGATGCCTGGGGCAACACCGTGGCGGCTGAACACCCGATCGAGCTTGACCTGAACGCGGTGGCCGTCACCATCGATACCGTAACCACTGACGATAGGCTCAACGCGGCGGAAAAAGGCGCGGATGTCACGCTTTCCGGTCAGACGCAGGGCGTAGAGGCCGGGCAAACCGTGGTGGTGAAATTCGCGGATCAAACCTTTACCGCAAAGGTGCAGCAGGACGGCTCCTGGCGCCTGACCGTTCCGGCGAGCGCGATGGAAACGCTGATCGACGGGCGGGCGCAGGTGAGCGTCAGCGTGACTAACGTCAACGGCAACAGCGCGGACGCCTCACGCGTGGTGATTGTCGATACACAGCCGCCAGCCATTACGCTTGATAACCTGACCGACGACAACATCATTAATGCGGCAGAAGCGCAGCAGGATCTGGTGCTCAGCGGCAGCACAACCGCTGAAGCGGGCCAGACGGTCACCGTGACGCTGAACGGTAAATCTTACCAGACCACGGTCCAGGCGGACGGTCGCTGGCAGTTGAACGTGCCTGCCGCCGACGTTGGCGCGCTGACCGATGGCAATGTCACCGTCACGGCCACCGTCAGTGACGTGGCGGGCAACAGCAGCAGCGCGGACCGCGTTGGGCTGGTGGATGCCACCGTGCCGCAGGTGACCATCAACGATTTCGTCACCGACACCAACACCGTTAACCAGCTGGCCCATTCACAGGCGCAGATCCTGAGCGGCTCCGTCACCGGCGCGGCGGCGGGTGATTTGGTCATCATCACCATCAATAACGTGGACTACACCACCGTGGTGGATGCGGCGGGCAACTGGAGCCTCGGCCTGCCTGCGTCCGTCGTTCAGGGGCTGACGGACGGCACCTGGACCATTAACGTCTCCGTGACCGATCGGTCCGGCAACACCGGCAGCAGTTCAGTGGATGTGGTGGTCAATACAGTCACGCCTGTAATCGGTATTAATACGCTGGCAGCGGATGACGTGATCAATGCGGCAGAGAAGGGCGAAGATCTGCTGCTTTCCGGTACCAGCAACCAGCCGGAAGGAACCACCATCACCGTTAATCTGAACGGTATCAACTATGCAGCCACCACCGACGCCAGTGGCAACTGGAGCGTTACCGTACCCGCCTCTGCGGTGAGCGCGCTGGGTGAAGCCAATTACACCGTGACGGCGAGCGTCACCGATATTGTGGGCAACAGCGCCTCTGCCACGCACGATGTGCTGGTGGACAGCTCGCTGCCGGTTGTTACCCTCAACAACGTCGCGGGCGACAATATCGTTAACGCGGCGGAAGTGGCCGCAGGGCAAACCCTGACCGGGAAAGTATCGAACGCGGCATCGGGCGATACCGTCACCATTATCATCGGCGGGCAGACATACACGGCTACCGTACAGGACGATCTCACCTGGAGCCTGCCGTTAACCCAGAGTCAGTTAACCGCGCTCGGCAACGGCGACCTGACCGTCTCGGCCAGCGTGACGAACGCGCACGGTAATACCGGATCGTCTTCCCTGGATGTCACCATTGACGCCCAGTTGCCCGGCCTGCGCATTGATACCGTCGCCGGTGACGACGTCATTAACGTTATTGAACACGCGCAGAACCTGGTTATCTCCGGCACCAGCACCGACCTGGCGGCGGGTAGCACCGTCACCGTGACCATCAACGGCAAGAGTTATTCCGCCTCGGTACTGGCGGACGGCACCTGGCAGGCTGCGGTTCCGGCCGCGGACGTCTCCCGGTGGGAGGACGGGTCGCTCACCATCAGCGCCAGCGCGCAGGATACCTCCGGCAACCCGGTGAACATCGGTACCGTGGTGGATGTCGATCTCGCCCCGGTGGCGATAAGCATCAACAGCGTGACGGACGACAACGTGCTGAACGCGGCAGAAAAAGGCCAGGATCTGGTGCTGTCCGGCTCCTCCTCGAACGTTGAAGCGGGCCAGACCGTTACCATTATCTTTGCGGGTAAAACCTGGACCACGATGGTCGATGCCAACGGCGACTGGACCTGCACCGTACCGGCTGCCGATCTGAGCGGCCTGAAGGATGGCGACGCCAGCGTACAGGTCAGCGTAACCAACATGAACGGCAACGCGGCCTCTTCCTCGCAGGCATTCAGCGTCGATACCGCCGCGCCAGCGGTCACCATCAACACCATCAGCGGCGACAACATGCTAAATGCGGCAGAGGCGGCGCAGGACCTGACCCTGAGCGGGACGTCTACTGCCGAAGCAGGCCAGACGGTCACCGTGACCTTCAACGGCAATCAGTACACCGCCCAGGTGCAGGCAAACGGCAGCTGGACGCTGGATGTACCGGCGGCGGATCTGGCGGGGATCGCAGACGGTAGCGCGGCGGTCACGGCGACCGTGTCCGATAAAGCGGGCAACCCGGCCAGCGCGGGGGCGTCCGTGCTGGTCGACACTACCGTGCCGCAGATTACCTTCAACATTGTGGCGGGCGACGACATTGTTAATATTGCCGAGCACGGCCAGGCGCTGATTGTCACCGGCAAGGTGACGGGCGCGCAGGCGGGCGATGTGATTACCCTGACCCTGAACGGCAAAGACTACACCGCCATGCTGGACGGTGCCGGTAACTGGAGCGTGGGCGTTCCGGCGGCGGACGTGGGCGCGCTGGCTAACGGCGATCAAACGATCTCCGCCACGCTCACCGATAAAGCGGGCAACAGCACCAGCGCGACGCACGCGTTTGACGTCTCCCTGACCGCGCCGGTGATTGCCATCACTACCCTGGCGGTTGACGACGTGATCAACGCGACCGAGAAAGGTCAGGATCTGCTGGTCTCCGGCACCAGCAACCAGCCGGACGGGACCCGCATCACCGTAACCCTGAACGGTATCAGTTACGCCGCCACCACCGATGCCAGCGGTAACTGGAGCGTCACCGTTCCGGCGGCAAACGTCTCGGCACTGGGCGAAGCGAGCTACAGCGTGACGGCCAGCGTGACCGATACCGCGGGTAATAGCACGAACACCAGCCATAGCGTGCTGGTCGACAGCGCGCTGCCGCAGGTCACCATTAATGCAGTTGCCACCGACGACGTGATTAACGCAGCGGAAGTGGCTTCCGGACAAACCCTGAGCGGGAAAGTGAGCGGCGCGGCGAGCGGTGACACTGTCACGATCGGTATCGGGGGCAACACCTATACCGCGACGGTTCAGGACGATCTGAGCTGGTCGGTTAACGTGGCATCTGACGTCTTAACCGCTATCGGTAACGGCGATCTCACCGTAACAGCGAGCGTGACCAACGGCCACGGCAACACCGGCACCGGCGAGCGCGACATCACGATTGATGCCAGCCTGCCGGGCCTGCGCGTGGATACCGTGGCAGGCGACAATGTGATCAACAGCATCGAGCATACTCAAAACCTGATTATCACCGGCTCCAGCGACGGGCTGGCGAGCGGATCGGCGCTGACGGTCACCGTCAACGGCAAAACCTACGCGGCAACCGTGCTGGCGGACGGCACCTGGACGGCGGCTATTCCGGCGGCTGACGTCGGCGCGCTGAGCGCAGGTACAGTCACCGTGACCGTTGACGGCCAGAGCGCGGCGGGTAATCCGGTTTCCATCAGCCATGACGTGAAGGTGGATCTGGCGGCAGTCGCCATCAGCATTAACCCGATAGCCTCGGACGACGTAATCAACGCGGCTGAGAAAGGCGCGGACCTGGTGCTGTCTGGCTCGACCACCAACGTGGAAGAAAACCAGACCGTTACCATCACCTTCGGCGGCAAGTTGTACACCGCGACGGTGGATGCCAGCGGCAACTGGACGGCGACCGTACCGTCTGCCGATTTAGGTAGCCTGAAAGACGGCGACGCCAGCGTGCAGGTCAGCGTCACCAACGTGAACGGCAACAGCGCCTCGGCGGGCCGCGAGTACAGCGTGGACGCCACCGCGCCGACGGTGTCCATCGAGATCGTCAGCGACAACAACATCATCAACGCGGCCGAAGCGCAGCAGGATCTGGTCGTTAACGGTGTCTCCAACGCCGAAGCGGGCCAGACCGTGACCGTGACGCTGAACGGCGTGGACTACACCACCACCGTACAGGCGAACGGCAGCTGGAGCGTCACCGTACCGTCTGCGGATGTCGGCGCGATTTCCGACGGCGATTACACCATCACGGCAGCCGTCGCGGATAAGGCGGGTAACCCGGCCTCGGCGGACCGCGATGTGCTGGTGGATACCACGGTGCCACAGCTGACCATTAACACCGTTTCCGACGACGACGTGATCAACAGCGCCGAGCATGCGCAGGCGCTGATTGTCACCGGTTCCGTGACCGGTGCGGCGGCGGGCGACGTGGTGACCGTCACCATCAATAACAAAGATTACACCGCGACCCTGGACACTTCCGGCAGGTGGAGCGTGGGCGTGCCTGCGGCGGACGTGAGTGCTCTGGCCGCCGGGGATTACACCATCACCGCGGCGCTGACCGATAAAGCCGGAAACAGCAACAGCACAACGCACGAGGTTGAAGTCAACCTCACCGCGCCGGTGCTGACCATTGACACTGTGTCCGGTGACGATGTGATCAACAACACCGACAAAAACCAGGATCTGACGATCTCCGGTACGGCTTCCGGCCTGGCGACAGGCGCGGTGGTGACCGTGATACTGAACGGCAAAGCGTACAGCGCCACGGTAGCTACCAATGGCCAATGGACCACCACCGTTCCGGCGAACGAGGTGGGGCAACTGGGTGAAGCGCTTTACACCGTGTCGGCCTCCGCGACGGACAGCGTCGGCAACAGCACCAGCACCTCGCACACCGTGAACGTGGAATCCGTTCTGCCGGGCGTGATTATCAACACCGTGGCAGGTGACGACGTCATTAACGCGGCGGAGCTGGCAACCGGCCAGACCATCAGCGGTAAGGTGGTGAATGCCGAAGCAGGCAACACCGTGACCGTGACCATTGGCGGCAACAGCTACACCGCAACGGTGCAGAGCGATCTCACCTGGTCCGTGAGCGTGCCGGAGTCGGTGCTGACCGCACTGGGCAACGGCGATTTAACCGTGTCAGCCAGTGTCACCAACGGCGTGGGCAATAGCGGAACGGGCGAGCGCGAAATCGTGATAGACGCGAATCTGCCGGGCCTGCGCGTGGACACCGTGGCGGGCGATGACGTGATTAACAGCATCGAACACGGGCAGAATCTGATTATCACGGGTTCAAGCGACGGCCTGACGGCGGGTACGGCGCTGACCGTCACCGTAAACGGTAAAACCTATGCGGCTACCGTGCTGGCAGACGGCACCTGGAGTGCGGCGATCCCTTCTGCGGACGTGAGTGCCCTTGCCGCAGGCACGGTCACCGTGACCGTTGAAGGCCAGAGCAGCGCGGGCAATCCGGTGACTATCAACCATGATGTGACGGTGGATCTGGCAAACGTCGCCATCAGCATTGACGCCATCGCTTCCGATGACGTGATCAACGCCGCCGAGAAGGGCGAAGATCTGGTGCTCTCCGGCACCACTGCGAACGTGGAGGAAAATCAAACCGTCACCATCGCCTTCGGCGGCAAGAACTACACCGCCACGGTGGACGCTGAGGGTAAATGGACCGCCACTGTGCCATCTTCGGATCTGACCGGTCTGAAAGAGGGTGATGCCAGCGTGCAGGTAAGCGTCACCAACGTGAACGGCAACAGCGCCTCGGCGGGCCGCGAGTACAGCGTGGATGCTACCGCGCCGTCCGTGACCATCAACACGATTGCCACAGACGATATCCTGAACGCCACGGAAGCGCAGTCTGACCTGGCAATCTCCGGCACCAGCACCGCCGAAGCGGGCCAGACGCTGACCGTATCGCTGAACGGCAAAGATTACACCACAACCGTCAGCGCGAACGGCAGCTGGACGCTGAATGTTCCGGCGGCGGATCTGGCAGGATTAACCGACGGCAGCGTGACGGTCACTGCCTCAGTCAGCGACAAGGCGGGTAACCCGGCGTCGGTGGACCACAACCTGACGGTGGACGTCACCGTTCCGACTGTGACCATCCACACCGTGGCAGGCGACGACGTGATTAACGTGGCTGAACACAAGCAGGCACAGATTATCAGCGGCTCCGCCACCGGCGCGGCGGCGGGCGATAAGGTCACCGTCACGATCGGCGGCCAGACTTACACCACCGTGCTGGACGCGGCGGGTAACTGGAGCGTGGGCGTTCCGGCAAATGTGATTTCAGGCCTCAGCGACGGTACGGTGACCGTCTCTGCGTCTGTCACCGACGCGGCGGGCAACACCGGCAGCGGCACCCATAACGTGACCGTCGATACCGGTCTGCCGTCGGTCAGCTTCAACGCCATCAGTGATGACAACGTCCTGAACGCCGTTGAAAAAGGGCAGGACCTGAGCGTCAGCGGCACCAGCGCCAACCTGGCGGAAGGCACCGTGGTGACCGTAATTCTGAACGGCAAAAACTACACGGCGACAACTGCGGCAGACGGCACCTGGAGCCTGACGGTTCCGGCGGCGGATCTGGCCGGTCTCGGTCAGGCCAGTTACACCCTGAACGCGACCGCCACCAACGGCGTGGGCAACAGCGTGAGCAACACCGCGAACCTGCTGGTGGACACCGCGCTGCCAACCGTCACCATCAACACCGTGGCGGGCGACAACGTGATTAACGCGGCGGAAGTGGCGGCAGGTCAGACCCTGAGCGGCACCGTGGCGAATGCCGAAGCGGGCAACACCGTGACCGTGACTATCGGCGGTCACAGCTACACCGCAACGGTGCAGAACAATCTGTCCTGGTCCGTGAATGTGCCGTCTGACGTGCTGACCGCACTCGGCAACGGCAGCCTGAGCGTGACGGCAACCGTCACCAACGGCCACGGCAACACCGGCACCGGCGAACGCGAGATCGCTATCGACGCTAACCTGCCGGGCCTGCGCGTGAATACCGTGGCGGGTGATGACGTGATCAACACTATTGAGCACGCGCAGAACCTGATTGTTTCAGGCTCCAGCGACGGGCTGGCGCCGGGCACGGCGCTGACGGTTACCGTCAACGGTAAAGATTACGCGGCAACGGTACTGGCAGACGGCACCTGGCGCGCGGCGATCCCGTCCACCGACGTGAGCGCGTGGCCGGAAGGCACCGTGAAAATCAGCGTTACCGGCGACAGCGCGGCGGGTAACCCGATCACCATCAGCCACGATGTGACCGTGGATCTGGCTACCGTTGCCATCAGCATCAATGCGCTTGCCACCGACGACGTGATTAACGCGGCGGAGAAGGGCGCGGATCTGGTGCTGTCCGGTGCGACCACCAACGTGGAAGCCGGGCAGACCGTGACCATCAGTCTGAACGGCAGGATCTACACCACCACCGTGGACGACAGCGGCAACTGGACTTACACCGTGCCGTCAGCGGATCTGGCTGGCCTGAAGGATGGCGACGCCAGCGTGCAGGTGAGCGTCACCAACGTGAACGGCAACAGCGCGTCTGCGGGCCACGAGTACAGCGTGGATGCTACCGCGCCGTCCGTGACCATCAACACGATTGCCACAGACGATATCCTGAACGCCACGGAAGCGCAGTCTGACCTGGCAATCTCCGGCACCAGCACCGCCGAAGCAGGCCAGACGCTGACCGTATCGCTGAACGGCAAAGATTACACCACAACCGTCAGCGCGAACGGCAGCTGGACGCTGAACGTTCCGGCGGCGGATCTGGCAGGATTAACCGACGGCAGCGTGACGGTCACTGCCTCAGTCAGCGACAAGGCGGGTAACCCGGCATCGGTTGATCACACTCTGACGGTGGATGTGACCGTTCCTGGGGTGACCATCCACACCGTTGCAGGTGACGATGTGATTAACGCGGCTGAACACAATCAGGCGCAGATCGTCAGCGGCTCCGCCACCGGCGCGGCAGCGGGCGATAAGGTCACCGTCACGATTGGCGGCCAGACTTATACCACCGTGCTGGACGCGGCGGGTAACTGGAGCGTGGGCGTTCCGGCCAGCGTCATTTCAGTCCTCAGCGACGGCACCGTGACCGTCACTGCGTCTGTCACCGACGCGGCGGGCAACACCGGCAGCGGCACGCATAATGTGACCGTCGATACCGGTCTGCCGTCGGTCAGCTTCAACGCCATCAGCGATGACAACGTACTGAACGCGGTAGAAAAAGGGCAGGACCTGAGCGTCAGCGGCACCAGCGCCAACCTGGCGGAAGGCACCGTGGTGACCGTAATTCTGAACGGTAAAAACTACACGGCGACAACTGCGGCAGACGGCACCTGGAGCCTGACCGTTCCGGCGGCGGATCTGGCGAGCCTGGGCGAAGCCAACTACACCCTGAGCGCGACCGCCACCAACGGCGTGGGCAACAGCGTGAGCAATACCGCGAACCTGCTTGTCGACACCGCGCTGCCAACCGTCACCATCAACACAGTGGCGGGCGACAACGTGATTAACGCGGCGGAAGTGGCTGCGGGGCAGACCCTCAGCGGCACGGTAACGAACGCTGAGGCGGGCAACACCGTGACGGTGACCATCGGCGGCAACAGCTACACCGCGACGGTGCAGAGCGATCTGACCTGGTCCGTGAACGTGCCTGAGTCGGTTCTGACGGCGCTGGGCAACGGCGATTTAACGGTGTCAGCGACCGTCACTAATGACCATGGCAATTCGGGAACGGGCGAGCGCGATATCACTATCGACGCCAGCCTGCCGGGGCTGCGCGTGGATACCGTGGCGGGCGATGACGTGATCAACAGCATTGAGCATGGTCAGAATCTTATCGTCACTGGCTCAAGCGATGGGCTGGCGGCGGGCACTACGCTCACCGTGACCCTGAATGGCAAGACCTATGCCGCGTCGGTACTGGCAGACGGCTCCTAGACCGCGGCGATCCCGGCGGCAGACGTGGGCGCTCTGGCCGCAGGCACGATGACCGTCACCGTAGCGGGCCAGAGCGCGGCGGGCAATCCGGTCTCCATCAGCCACGACGTCACCGTCGATCTGGCAGCCGTGGCAATCAGCATCGATGCCATCGCCACCGACGACGTGATTAATGCGGCGGAGAAAGGCGCGGATCTGGTGCTTTCCGGCAGCACATCCAATGTGGAAGAGAACCAGATCGTTACCATCACCTTTGGCGGCAAGTCTTACACCGCCAAAGTCGATGCCGACGGCAACTGGACGGCGAACGTGCCTTCCTCGGATCTTGCGGGTCTGAAAGACGGCGACGCCAGCGTGCAGGTGAGCATCACCAACGCGCACGGCAACAGCGCTTCGGCGGGCCGCGAATACAGTGTAGATGCCACCGCGCCAACCGTGACGATTGACACGGTCGCAGGCGACAACGTGATCAACGGCAGCGAAGCGGCTGCGGGCGTGGCCATTTCCGGCACCACCACGGCGGAAGTCGGTCAGACGGTAACCGTAACCTTCGGCGGGAACAGCTACACCGCGCAGGTTCAGCAGGGCGGCGTCTGGAGCGTTAACGTGCCGGGCACAGACCTGTCCGCCCTGGCGGATAACGGCTACACCGTGCAGGTGAGCGTGAGTGACGCCGCGGGTAACCCGGGCAGCGCGGGTAAAGCGATTACGCTTGATACCACGCCGCCGACCGTCAGCTTTAACGTCGTAGCGGGTGATGACGTCATCAACAGCGTGGAGCACGGGCAGGCGCAGATCGTCAGCGGCACCGCAACCGGCGCCAGCGTCGGCGATAAGCTGATTATCACCATCGGTTCGAATCAGTACACCACCACCGTTGACGCCAGCGGTTACTGGAGCGTGGGCGTTCCGGCCAGCGTGATTTCCGCACTGGCCGACGGCACCGTAACCCTCAGCGCGACTATCACCGACAGCGCAGGCAACAGCAGCACTCAGACCCATGACGTGGTGGTAAATACCGCATCGGTCGCGCTGACCGTCAACACCCTCAGCGGTGATGACGTGATCAATGCGGCAGAAGCGGGCGCGTCGCTGGTTATCAACGGTTCCAGTGCGCAGTTCGCCAGCGGTACGCAGGTCACTATCACCCTGAATGGTAAGAGCTATACGGCCACCATTCAGAGCGACGGCGCCTGGCAGACCACCGTTCCGGCCGCCGACGTGGGCGCTCTGGCCGACGGCGCGAGCTACCAGGTTTCTGCTTCGGCGCAGGACAGCGCCGGGAACAGCGCCTCGGCGACGCATACCATCAGCGTGGACACCACCGCGCCGGTGATTAGCGTGAACACGTTGTCGGGCGACGACGTGCTGAATGCGGCGGAAGCTCAGCAGCCGCTCACCGTACACGGCTCTTCCAGCGCGGAAGCAGGCCAGACGGTGACCGTCACGCTGGGCGGAAAAACCTACACTGCGCTTGTCGGCAGCGATGGCACCTGGACGCTGGACGTTCCGGCGGCAGACCGGGCCGCACTGAGCCTGGGTGCGCTGACGGTGACCGCCGTGGTCAACGATAAAGCCGGTAACAGCGGCCAGACGACCCATACCTTAACGGTCGATACCGTCGCACCAGCCGTCACCATCAGCACCGTGGCCGATGACGATATCGTCAACAACGCCGAGCAGCTGGCGGGGCAGACTATTAGCGGGACCACCACCGCGGAGCAGGGCCAGACGGTGACCGTCTCCTTCAACGGGCACAGCTATCAGGCGACCGTTGGATCAGACGGTTCGTGGTCGGTCTTCGTGCCGGGCCGCGACTTCCTCGGCCTGAGCGATGGGGATTACACCATTACGGCTACGGTGAGCGATAAGGCGGGTAACCCGGGCAGCGCAACACACGACGTGACGCTGAACGGCGACGTGCCGACCATCGTCATTAACACCTTTGCCCAGGACGATATCGTCAACGCCGCCGAGCACGGCACGCCGCTAATTGTCAGCGGCACCACCGACGCGCCTGCGGGCCAGACGGTGACCATTACGCTTAACGGTAAAACCTACACGGCTACCGTTCAAAATGACGGCACCTGGAGCTATACGGTCGGCAGCGCAGACGTGACCGCGCTGGCGGACGGCGGTTCGTACGTGATCAATGCGCAGGTGAGCAACGCCATCGGCAACAGCGCCAGCGATAACCACAGCGTCACCGTGGATCTCACCGCACCGTCAATGGGGATCAGCATTGATTCCCTGCAAAACGATACCGGCCTGAGCGCGAGTGACTTCATCACCAACGATAAGCAGGTGGTGGTGAACGGTTCGCTATCGGCGCAGCTCGGCAATAACGAGAAGGCGCAGATCAGCCTGGACGGTGGTTCAACCTGGATTGACCTGACCGTGACCGGCACCACCTGGCGCTACACCGATGGGCGTACCCTGACGGACGGGACGTACCCGTACCAGGTGCGCGTCATTGATAACGCGGGGAACGTTGGGGCAACGGACAGCCAGGACGTGGTAATCGATCTGACGAAGCCTGCGGCGACGAGCATTACCGTGGATACCGTCTCGCAGGATACCGGCCTGTCCGACAGCGACTTCATTACCAGCGACAACCAGATTAGCCTGAAAGGGACGCTCGGCGCGGCCCTGGGCAGCGGCGACCACGCGCAGATCAGCCTGGACGGTGGCGCGACCTGGACTGACGTGAGCGTCAGCGGTCTGAGCTGGACCTACGTTGATGGCCGCACGCTGGCCGACGGAGACTACAACTACCAGCTGCGGGTGATTGACGACGCGGGGAATATCAGCGCCACCACCAGCCAGGTGGTGACCATTGATACCGTCGCGCCGGACGCCAGCAAAACGATCGCTATCGACAGCATAAGCGACGATACCGGCCTGAGCAGCAGCGACTTTATCACCAATGATACCTCCCTGACGCTGCATGGCTCGCTCGGCGCAACGCTGGCCGACGGCGAATATGCCCAGATTAGCATCGACGGCGGTGTCACATGGCAGAACGTTAACGTTACCGGCAACAGCTGGTACTACGTGGACGGCCGCACGCTGGGTAACGGCACCTATGACTACTATGTGCGGGTAATAGACATCGCGGGTAACATTGGTGGGTCGGCATATCAGAAGGTGACCGTGGACCTGGTGGCGCCTGATAGTGCGATTACCGTCAGCATTGACAGTATTTCAACCGATACGGGCTATAGCGACAGCGACTTCCTGACTAATGATACGTCACTGACTATTAATGGTTCGATTGGTGCGCCGCTTTCCAGCGGTGAATATGTGCAGATCAGCGTCGATAACGGTTTGACCTGGCAGTATGTCACGATGAATGGCAACCGCTGGAGCTTCATCGATATCCGCGATTTGCCTGAAGGGGAACATACCTATCAAGTTCGGGTTGTAGATTTAGCGGGGAATACAGGCGCAACGGCTGAGCAGGTGGTTACCGTCGATCTGACGCCGTCTAACACCGCAGCGACAATTATTAGCTATACGGATGAGGTAGGCTCATCACGCGGTGAGTTTAGTGCTGGCACGACAACAGACGATCGTTTGCCTGTGCTAAACGGCACGTTGTCTTCCTCGCTTTTGACCGGCGAGCTGGTGCGTGTGTATCGCGCCGACGGCACCTTGCTTGGCGAGGCTGACGTAAACGGTACTTCCTGGTCCTTCGCCTTGACGGATCCGCTGGTAGATGGAGAAAAAGGGGAATTTTATGCGGTCGTTGTCGATGCCGCTGGAAATGAAACCACACCTTCACCTGTGTTTGATTTCACCGTTGATTTGCAAATGTATGTAGAGGTGCAGGATACCCTGGATACCACGCCGATTATCACCGGCCGCGTTGACTTCGAGATCCTCGATGGTGAATACGTTGAAGTGACGGTCAACAATGTGGTTTACAGTTCTCGCAATGGCGTTGTCGTTGTTGATCCTAAGAACAGTACCTGGTACGTGCAGATCCCTGACGCAGACGCCCTGGCGCTAGGCACATATGATGTCAAGGCTGCACTTTACAAAGCTGACGGCACGCAGATCACGCCGGATGACTCCACGAACGAGCTGACGGTATCACCGACGCCGGAAATAAGTTTTACCTCGACCGCAGCCTCTTCGCAGGATACGGGCACGGCACTGACTCTGGCTGAAGATGGCTCATGGAGGATCCTCAGCAATTCTACGGTCTTTACCCAGAACGCAACCAGTTCGACGACGTTAGGTTCATTCAGCTCCGTCGCAATCAGTGGTCCGGACAGACAGCAGCAATCAACATTTGTCGACTTTGACCGTGATGGCCTGATGGATATCCTCGGTGCAGATACCAGTTATGCAAATGGCCAGCAGTCTTTCAAATACAATGCGGACGGCACCTACACCACCTTCCAGGTGGGTTCTAATGGCGTTGCGGGACAGACAAATGATGTCAATGGCAACACATGGAGTTGGTACGGCGGCGTAATGGGCATTGATATTGATGGGGATGGATTTGTCGACATGGTATACGGCGATGGATCTCCAAACGATTCCAACGCACCGGGTGGCTATGATACGCAAATCGTAATGAACACGGACGGCACTATTATCGGCTTTGACAAAAGTGGTGCTTATGTTGAAACCGCTACAACCCAGGATGGGGTGGCATCGACCAACAATAACAATGCGCAAATGAGCCGCGATCTCTCTGGCGTGGATCTCAACAATGATGGCTATGTCGACATTGTGTATCACGGGACGGTAGGCACCAACTATACCTCAGGCGGAGGCTCCAGCAGTGCGAATACCCGACTGGTGGTCGCGACCAATGGCGTGGATGCAAACGGTAATTATACGCTGACCAATACCCAGATTGTGACGGGGGTTTTCTATGGAAATCAGGGGACGACGAGTAATTATTACACCACTATGACCTGGGCCGACCTTAACGGCGATGGCTATATGGATCTCTTTGTGGGAGGGCTAACCGGTCAGGGTAACGCCACCAGTGCCGTTTTCTACAACGATGGTGCCGGGAATTTAACCGCGGCGGCTAACGGTGTGGGAACCGGGTCGAATGTTCAGACCTTTGGCGACAGCGTAAACAGCATGACCTCGCTGGCGGTGGACTGGAACGGTGATGGCAAGATGGATCTGATCGAGATTGCGGGCGCAGCGGGCAGCACAGTTGCCACTAACGCCAACAATATCGGCATGCTCTGGCTCAACAATGGTGTGAACGCCGGTACAGGGCAGGTTAACTGGTCATCGCAAACGCTGTTAACGGGCGCAAATCAGGGCAGCACTAACGTCACCACGGGAGCACTAGCGCTCGACCTTGATTATGATGGCGATCGCGATTTAGTCGTGTTCCGCGCGGCGGGTGGCAAGACGGAGTACATCGAAAATACCAGTACCATCAACGATGGAACCAGCATCATTCTGCGTATTTCTGACGCCAACGGTATTAACGCCTTCTATGGTAATACGGTACTGCTGGTAGACGAGAGTACCGGTAAAGTTGTTAGTTCACAGGTCCTTAACCCGCAGGGCGGCGTGAACATGAACGATTCGACAGGGCTGGTGTATTTCTATGGTCTTGATGCGAGCAAGTCTTACAGCGCTGTACTGCTTTCTAATGCTAATGACTTTGGCGGTGTTTCGTCCGTCAGTTTCGACTCTTCCGGGACAACGAATACCATCGAGAACGTCAACGCTTCCTGGGCGGGACTCAAAGCGGTAGAGAAGAACCATGCCTATGTATTGACCGCAGAAAATGGGGATGCAGTCGTTGATAGCGCCCAGGCCGCAACGGATGGAAGCAATTCAGTAGGTATTGTAGGAACAGGTTACAACGACACGCTATACGCAACGGCCGGTACGCATATTTATAACGGTGGCGGCGGTAGCCGCGTGGTATCCGATGTGAACGTCTGGACCGCCGAAGGGGGAATGGATATTGTCGATTACAAGCTCGCTGGTTCGACAGCGCTGAATATCGATCTCAGTAAGACCGGTATGCAAGATACAGGTTTTGGTTCTGCACGGTTTGTCAACATTGAAGGGCTGGCTGGTGGAAATGGTGACGATGTCTTTACAGGCAATACCGCGGATAACTTCTTTGAAGGCCGCGGCGGTAACGACACCTTCAACATCGGCAGCGGCGGTCAGGACACGCTGCTCTATAAGCTGATCAACGCGTCTGACGCGACGGGCGGCAACGGTAGCGATGTGGTGAACGGCTTTACCGTCGGTACCTGGGAAGGGACGGCAGACACGGACCGCATCGATCTGCGCGACCTGCTTTCCGACAGCGGCTATACCGGCACCGGCTCGGCGAGCTACGTGAACGGCGTGGCGACGCTGGACAGTAGCGCGGGCAACATTGCTGACTACATCCGCGTGGTGCAGAACGGCAGCAACACCGAGATCCAGGTTGACCTCGACGGGACGGGCGGCCAGTTCTCGCCAACCACCCTGGTGACGCTGAACGGCGTGCAGACGGATCTGGCGACGCTGCTGGCAAATCATCAACTGTTAATTGCGTAAAACAACGCCGCGGGGAGCGATCCTCGCGGCTTTTTGCGTTTCTTTACATTAATAGCCATAACCCTCTATTTCACAAGATTATTTTGCGGGCTCGTTTAGGCAACGTTCGATTTCTAATCATCTCGCAAATGTATCATTTCAGTGCGAAATCATCGCCCTGAACAGGACGTAGCATTATGAAGACACATCCACAGTACGAACCCTGGTTGCAGGGCATGCTCATCATCGCGAAATATTATCGGCTGGATTTTTCGGCGGAGCATGTTCGGGTCACGATTAAACATGAAAGCCAGTCTTCGCGCCAGCTGGTGCTGGAGGAGATGGCGCGCCAGCTTGGGCTGGGGATGCGTTGGGTAGCGGCGGAAGCCGTATCGCTCGACCCGTGGCGCTTACCGCTGCTGGCGGAGTTCACCGGCGGGCAAATCGCGGTCATCAACCGTATGGACAACGAAGGGAACATCAGCGTGCAGTTCAGCGGCGACGGCGGCCTGGAGACGACGCTGACGCGTGACGAACTCGGTTCGCGGTTAAAAGGGCTGATGGTGCTGCGTCCCCTGGAGTCCACGCCGGATGCGCGCGTGGATGATTACATCAAACCCTATGAGAAAAACTGGTTCTGGCAGTTGGCGCTGAAAGACTGGCGTCGCTACAGCGACATTATGCTGGTGGCGCTGGTCGCCAACGTGCTGGCGCTCTCCGGCATGGTCTTTTCCATGCAGGTGTATGACAGGGTGGTGCCGTCCCAGTCGGAGGCCACGCTGTGGGTGCTGTTTGGGGGCGTGATGATCGCTATCGTGTTTGAATTCATCATGCGCATGCTGCGGGTGCATATTTCGGATGTGGTAGGGAAACGCGCCGACCTGCGTATTTCCGAGCGCGTGTTTGCCCACGCCCTGCGGATTAAAAACGGCGCACGGTCGAAATCGACCGGGTCGTTTATCGCCCAGATCCGCGAGCTGGAGTCGGTGCGGGAGCTGATCACCTCCACCACCATTGCAGCCATCTCCGATCTGCCGTTCTTCCTGCTGTTCGTCTTCATTCTGTGGATGATTGGCGGCCCGCTGGTGCTGGTGGTGCTGCTGGCCGTGCCGCTGCTGCTCATTCCCGGCCTGCTGGTGCAGCGCCCGCTGGGAAAACTCTCCAGCGAAGGGATGCGTGAATCGGCGATTCGTAACGCCACGCTGGTGGAAGCGGTGCAGGGGCTTGAGGACATCAAGCTGATGCGCGCCGAGCAGCGGTTCCAGAACCAGTGGAATAACACCAATGACGTTGCCGCCAGCGTCGGCATGAAACAGCGCTGGCTGACGGGGCTGCTGCTGACCTGGACCCAGGAGGTGCAATCTATCGTCTACGCCGTGGTGCTGCTGGTGGGCTGTTACCTGGTCATCAGCGGCGACATGACCACCGGTGCGCTGGTGGGCACCTCGATTCTGGCGTCCCGCACCATTGCGCCGCTGTCGCAGATTTCCGGCGTGCTCTCCCGCTGGCAGTCAGCAAAGGTGGCCCGCAAGGGACTGGATGACCTGATGCAGCGTCCGATTGACGATCCCCAGCACGGCAAAAAAGTGCATAAAGCCCACCTGCGCGGTGATTATCAGCTGGACGACGTCGGGTTTTATTACGACGAAGAAGAGAAGCTCACCGTGCTGAACGTCAGCAAACTGCGCATTCGCGCCGGGGAGCGCGTGGCGGTGCTCGGGCGGAATGGCTCGGGGAAAAGCACTTTGCTGCACCTGCTGGCGGGAATGCAGGAGCCACAGCAGGGCAGCATTTTGCTGGACGATATTGCTCTCAATCATCTTGACCCGGCTGACGTACGCCGCGATATGCAGCTGCTCAGTCAGCAGGCGAGGCTGTTCTTCGGCTCCGTACGCGACAACATCCTGATGGGTAATCCGCTGGCGACAGACGAGGAAATCCATCAGGCGCTGGTCAATAGCGGCGCGCTGGAGTTTGTGCGCAAGCAGAAAATGGGGCTGAACACCATCATCAACGAGGGCGGAATGGGGCTTTCCGGCGGGCAACGTCAGGCGCTGCTGCTGGCCCGCGCGCTGATCACCTCGCCGAATATTCTGCTGCTGGATGAACCCACCGCCTGGCTGGATGAGGTCAGCGAGAAGCAGTTTATCCAGCATCTGCACCAGTGGCTCGGTAAGCGCCGGACGCTGGTGGTGGCGACGCATCGTCTGCCGATTCTGGACCTGGTTGACCGCATCATCGTGCTGGAAAACGGCAAAGTGGTGATGGATGGCCCTCGTGATGCCATTTTACGCCAGCACGGGATGGCCCCGCAGCAGGCGCCGCAGCGCACGGTTAAACTGAAAACGGAGGGCGTGGCATGAATGATTTCTCCCGCTTTAATAGCCGACTGAAGGAGCCCCGCCTGCCGCGATCGTCGCTGGTGGCATGGTCGCTGTTTGCCCTGCTGGTGGTGTTTATTACCTGGGCCAGCCTGTTCCAGCTGGATGAGGTCACTACGGGCAGTGGCAAGGTGATCCCGTCCTCCCACGAGCAGGTGATCCAGTCCCTGGAAGGGGGGATTATCCACAGTCTGATGGTGCGCGAAGGCGATATCGTCGAGCGTGGTCAACAGCTTGCCCAACTGGACCGGACGAAAACCGAGTCCAGCGTGCTTGAGAGCGAGTCTCGATTAAATGCTGCGATGGCGACAGCCGCGCGTCTGAATGCTGAAGTGAACGACACCGGGCTGACATTCCCGGCAGAGCTGGATGACGACGTTGAGCTGGTTAAACAGGAAACGGCGCTTTACCAGTCTCGTCGCGAAAGCCTTGAAAAAGGGCTGGCGGGTTTACGCCAGGGAGCGGATCTCGTGCAGCGTGAACTGGCATTAACGCGCCCGCTGGTGACGCAGGGGGCGGCCAGTAAGGTCGAAGTCTTACGCCTTGAACGCCAAAAAAATGAGCTGGAGAGCAAAATCACCGAGATGAAAAACCAGTACTACGTTCGCGCCCGCGAAGAACTGGCGAAAGCGAACGCGGAAATCGAAGCGCAGCGTTCGGTGATGAAAGGGCGCGAAGACTCACTCACCCGCTTAACGTTTAATGCGCCGGTACGTGGCATCGTGAAAGACATTGACGTGACGACGGTTGGCGGGGTGATCCCGCCGAACGGCAAACTGATGAGCCTGGTACCGCTTGATGACCAGATGGTGATAGAAGCAAAAATCTCGCCGCGCGATGTCGCGTTTATCCATCCCGGGCAAAAAGCGCTGGTGAAAATCACCGCTTATGACTACTCCATTTACGGCGGGCTGGAGGGGGAGGTGACGATGATTTCACCGGATACCCTTCAGGACGAGGTGAAACGGGATGTTTATTATTATCGCGTTTATATCCGTACAGACAGTAACCATCTGACTAACCGGCAGGGCAAGGAATTCCCGGTGTTTCCGGGCATGATAGCTACGGTTGATATCAAAACCGGCAGTAAATCCGTCATTGATTATCTGCTGAAACCGTTAAATAAGGCAAAAGAGGCGCTGCGCGAGCGATAAAAAAGGCGTTCAGCAAGCCGAACGCCCGTCAGATCAGAGTGTAGACGTCATGTTGGCAGCATGGCGTCGTTCTTTTGGCACCACATTGATGTAATGTGTGACATAGGCAAAATATAAACCGGCATAATTTTCGACAAGTTCGATAAATGCCGGGTAAATGGACATCCGGCCATCGCCGCGATCTTTAAGATAACCAGCCTCCTGTGCCGATTTGATAATGCGGTTGACGTGAATACGCGAGACGAAAAATTCTTTTGCAAGTGTGCTGGCTGAATAAGCTATTATGGCACCGTATGCTGTTTTGTTTTTAATGGCCTGCAAATAGAGATAGAGCATAATCATCCGGCCACCATCCTTATCAATAAATAAACCCACCTCCGGAAGTACTTTACTGAATGTTAATCCGCGGAAAAGGTATTCTGCGGCGCGCCGGAAAAAGTTGTGCCTGAGTGTGCCATTGTCCAGAAGATTAACATTAATGTTGAATGTCGGATAAAGAATGCTAACAGGCGTGAACGCCCCGGACATATAGCGTTTAAGCTCATCCAGTCCTTTTTCCGTAGGCGCGATTTTTGTTTTTCGCCGATCTTCGGTACAGCGCCAGGTCTTAATTCGCCCGGTGGTTTTAAGTATGGTGATGATTGCAATAACGCTGTTAGGGCTGGCGATATTATAGCGTGAGCACAGTGCCTTAATCTCCGAGACCGACTCAGCCTGATTGCCAAAAACAAAACAACATATTGAGAGTATTATATTGAACCGTGATTCCTGAAGCATCGTTTTGTAGAACAGGGGTTGTTTTTTATAAATGGCGTCATTGATTCTGTAATGTTCTGTTATAGCTTCACTAAATCGCGGGTTGTTTTTAATGACATCCCGTCGATGTAGCAAAGCTCTGGATGAGATGTGATTATCCATAGCATTTTCTCTTTTTTGTCTGAGCCGATGAGAAGAAGTGTCCGGACTTCTTTTTCGGAATTTTCATTATACCTTGAGAAAGTCCTGGTTACTGTTGTTATATGAAAAGAAAATGATATTTATGCTGCATATGGATGAGTCGGTTGATTAACGCAAAGATGTTCATGTGCATAACATTGATAACGGTTTATTAACCAAATGGGGTGCGGTAAAATTATTCAATGCGACAAGGAATATTGGCTTTAATTACATATGGGAATGATGTTTGTATTCTCAGGAGCAGGTTATGTCTCAAAATTTACCTTCTGTGCAAGGTACTTGCTACAAGCAACGGTTTGTTATTTCAGCCTGCGGTTTCACCTTTGAAGGGTATAGCCTGCTTCTGAAATCTCGAGGCGTACACGCCACGCGACTCCATTTTGAAGAGGATGAAATATGTTCCGTTGACGTTGAAAAAATGATGGAAAATCAATCGCCCGAGGTTTCGGTTTTCCTTGGTCGTGACGTTGCTACTTTTCTTGAAAGCCTGAAGCGCTTGGTATCCGTTCTGAATGCACTGCCAGTTATTTGCAGGGTCACCCTGTATGGTGCACTACCTGAGCGATGGCTTAATGCAACGTTGAGAAGTCTCGTTAATAATACAAAAAAGCTTTCCACGATCAGGGTAGAGAATATTACAGAAATAATGGGCTTTGTAAAAAATGAGACAGATGAGCGTGCTGGCCCTTCACGCTTGTTGCGTAACGTACCGGACAAGGAGGGTAAAGAAAATTTGCATGGGTTAACACATCGCGAGTTAACCGTGCTACTGAATTTCTATCGGGGTATTTCCATAAAAGAGCAGAGTAAGAGGTTAGGGCTGTCAGATAAAACTATTTATACCCATCGCAAGGTGGGTTTGGGTAAATTATATATTATCAGAGTATGGTTTAGCGACTCTCGCGTTTTCAGAGATGAGGTTTGTGCAGTAAAAAATAAAACAAAAGTGTTTTCGGAAACGGAAATAGATATATTACAAGCGTTACATAAACGGGAAATCTTTGCGGTTTATCAAATTATCACTGATAGTGATAAAAAAGGAGTTGGATTTGAAATCCTGCTGCGCTGGCATAAAAAAGGTGAGATCCTGAAGCCAGCCTATTTTCTGGGAGGGATAAAAAATAGTGAAATATGGCTCAAGCTAACAGCGTTAGTCATCCATGCGGCCGTATCAGGTATCAATAAATACAATGGAAAATATTATTTTTCAGTTAACATTCCTCCTCAACTTGCTTCGGGAAACGCGCTGCCGGGGATGGCCAAAAAGGCCGTCGAAATGTTACTCAAACCGCAGTGGGCCGGGAAACTAGTCTTTGAACTAGCTGAAACGATTGACGTAACAAAGGATAAAAATATTCCCGAAACACTCCAGCGTTTACGCGCCGAGGGATGTCGGCTTTTTCTGGATGACTGTTTTTCAAAATATCATGCTATGTTGCCCATCAGACTGATTAATGTTGATGGACTAAAGCTTGATCGCGATATTGTTGAGCACTTTGTGGCTAACGACAAAGACTATAGCATTATTAAAGCGATACAGGTTTACAGCGACATGACGGGGACCGAATGCGTTGCGGAAGGCGTCGATAGCGAAGAAAAATTTGAAAAACTTGTCGCGTTAGGGGTTAAGCGATTCCAGGGTTATTATCTTTCCCACGCGGTTAAAGAAGAAGAGTTGGATCGAATGGTACGGCTATTTAGTTAACGGCTTCGCTATGCTGGTGGTACGACAGACTACAGTATTCGACCACCAGTAAAAAACACTCAATCACCGTCGCAATAGTGTATTCTCAGATATCATCACGCGTAAAGCCGACAACAATTTCAAGTGTGTTGCGAATGACATCGCAGGCTTCAGGCTCCTCGGTAATTTCAAGGGCGTGAATCAGTTGCAGGATGATCTCTTTATTCGAAAGGTTGTCACCGGTCAGCATAATACAGCGTATTGCCGAGCCTAACACTTCAACTTCACCACTGAGATGCTTTCCAGCATTAAGAAAGTGTTCCGCCAGTCCTTTATCGTGCAGGGCTTCAAAATTATACGTCTGGTGCATAGTCGCTTTACTCATGGTGGTCACCGTCTCGGTTAAAATTAGTGTTTCTTATTTGGGCTCAGAAGCGTGTTGTGAGTAAAGAGAGAGCGCATGCGGCCAATATCATAATCGCCCATCACTCTTCCCCGGTCGTGCGATACGCCGGTTACACGCTGGCGCACTTCATCTTCAGCGGCAATCAATGCATTTTTACGCTCATCATTTGATTCAACGTTAGCCATCGCCTGCAGGCGATTAGCAAGAGACGCAAAGGTAATAGGTCCGTTCTCTTTCAGTATGGATAATACGGCCTCACCGATAAGGTCATCCTTAAGTCGTTCAAATTTAGTTCTATGCATAGCTTAATCTCACTCTGCTACACGCGGCTGTAGCATGGGGTTAGTCATCGCATCCAGATGCTCTATTCTCACTCAGCATGACTAACTTAGTAAGTTAAAAACAGTGTTCAGGTTAACGCTCGAAGAAGAGGGCTATCAAACCGTTATAGTGCGCTTTCTCTACGTCAGACGTTGATTCTTCAATTCTGCGCAACAGCTTTGTACAAATTGTCATTCTGCTCAGTTGTACATTTTCTTTGATGATCTCACTGACGATGGCACCAAGGGTTTCCTGCTGTGTTGGGACGTTATCCTTGTTAAAATACAAGGTTATAGCGCTTTCTGCTGTAGAGGGAGCATGGTTGCGACGCATAATTTTCCACCGTTGACAAACAATTTTGTAACATCACTGGCATCGAATTTATACTATCCGGTCAAATCTGTACATCTAAATTGTACAAGTTTTTCGTGCAGTTCGGGGATTTCTCAGAAGAACTATCAAAATTAGGGGGTAAGAGAGGGAGAAAAACGTGGGGAAAAGAAAAGGCCCCGGAGGGCCTGAAATTATTTCCGTCCCAGCAGAAGTCCCAGAACGATGCCTACCGCACCCGCAGCGATTAAGCCCGTTAACGGGTTATTTCTGACGGCTTCAGTAACATCCGAGACGGCATCACTGGCCTGGGCAGCATATTTTTTCGCTGCACCTTTCACCTGATGTTTAGGGGAATCAACGAATTCACCAAACTGCTGCTGTGCAGAGCCGGATAATTCATCAAGTTTGTTTTTGGCTTTATCGCCAGCGTATTGTGCATTTTTATCAGTGTCGAAATCAGACATTCCAGCCTCCTTTTGTTGATAGTCTAAGGATAGACGCTGATGGCAAGAGTGAGAGAGAATTCGCTAAAATCGACGCCTGATTACCTCTTTTTAGGATATGTCTTTCTTACATGTCCACCATAACGCCCTAAGGATGGAGTGGATAAATATTTCCCTCGCCGTCTCTGTCTACGTAGCGGGAAGAGACTATTTCTCTCGTGCGTTAGCGCGAAAGGTAATGTAATAGCCAAGGGATGCGGCCAGGCACAGCATATAGCCGAACGATTCCGAACCTTCCTCCACGGCGTTTTTCACGACACGCATATAGCCATGCTCCAGAATGGCGTGCCACAGCACTTGCATTCCAAAGAGACGGGAGAAGACCAGTACAGCCAGCAGGCCGCTCAACAGAATACCGTACCAGGGGGATTGCGTGTATTTTGCCAGCTGTTCCAGGGTAGTGCGAAAATGCATAACGGGGCGAATTATAGCCAGCAGAGCGGTAATCAGCGCGAACCACACCCAACTCCCATGAGAAATGAGGTCAAAAAGCGCGTCCAGTTCACGAATTAACATCGTCAGGAAAAAACCGCCAACCAGTATATTACAGTAACGCATGGATTCATCCATTTTCGCCAGACGAAAATGGAGAAACACGATAGTCGCTAATACCGTTTCCTGCATGATTTCGGTCAGTGATAATTCCGGAATATCATGGCCGACAAACCGCATATCAACCCAAAGACAAAGTATAATAAGCGCGCATGCGACCGCCGCGCCAACAAAGAATAAAAAGCTCTTTAGTACAATCATTAACACCACCATTTTGTTTGTAGCAGTATGTTAGGTGACGAGAATGTTATTTCTGTTCACATCGTGCCATATAAGTGCTGAATTTTAACATTACGAGCTAAATAGGATTCGTAGCGGCCAGAATAAACCCTAAATATCTTTTGTTCCTTGCCGGCGATGTGCTCATTGCAGCGTCTCTTTCTTGTGGTTTACAGGGCAATAACATACGAGGTACCATACCCCCCTATAGTATCAGGAGGGCGTATGCCGCATTCACCCGAAGATAAAAAACGTATTCTGACCCGCGTCCGCCGCATTCGAGGCCAGGTTGATGCCCTTGAACGCGCCCTGGAGTCGGGCGATCCCTGTCTCGCCATTCTGCAGCAAATTGCCGCCGTGCGGGGTGCTGCCAATGGCCTGATGGGTGAAATGGTTGAAATTCACCTCAAAGATGAGCTGGTGACGGGGGAGACCACCCCGGATCAGCGGGCAGTGCGGATGGCGGAAGTCGGCCATTTGCTGCGCTCTTATCTAAAATAAACCCACACACCTCACAACAAGGGAAAGACATCATGAAATCTCGCGCAGCTGTCGCGTTCGGCCCAGGCCAGCCGCTGAAAATCGTTGAAATTGATGTTGCTCCGCCGAAGAAAGGCGAAGTGCTGATCAAAATTACTCACACCGGCGTCTGCCATACCGATGCGTTTACCCTCTCCGGTGACGATCCGGAAGGCGTATTCCCGGCGGTGCTCGGCCACGAAGGGGGCGGTGTGGTGGTGGAAGTGGGTGAAGGCGTTACCAGCCTGAAGCCCGGCGACCATGTGATCCCGCTCTACACCGCAGAATGCGGCGAGTGTAAGTTCTGCAAATCCGGCAAAACTAATCTCTGTCAGGCCGTGCGCGCCACGCAGGGCAAAGGTCTTATGCCGGACGGCACAACCCGCTTCTCCTATAACGGCGAGCCAATCTATCACTACATGGGGACCAGCACCTTCAGCGAATACACGGTGTGCGCCGAGATCTCACTGGCGAAAGTGAATCCGCAGGCCCCGCTGGATAAAGTCTGTCTGCTCGGCTGCGGTGTCACCACCGGTATCGGCGCGGTGCATAACACGGCGAAAGTGAAAGAGGGTGATACCGTGGCGGTGTTCGGCCTGGGCGGGATCGGTCTGGCGGTCATCCAGGGCGCGGTACAGGCGAAAGCTGGGCGTATCATTGCTGTGGATACCAACCCGGAGAAATTTAAGCTCGCAGGTGAGATGGGTGCGACCGACTTCATCAACCCGAAAGACTACGACAAACCGGTTCAGGACGTGATCGTTGAGCTGACCGACGGCGGCGTGGACTTCAGCTTCGAATGTATCGGCAACGTCAACGTGATGCGCTCAGCGCTGGAGTGCTGCCACAAAGGCTGGGGTGAGAGCATCATTATCGGTGTGGCCGGCGCGGGTCAGGAGATTAAAACCCGTCCCTTCCAGCTGGTGACAGGGCGCGTATGGCGCGGGTCGGCATTTGGCGGCGTGAAAGGCCGTACACAGCTGCCGGGCATGGTTGAAGATGCGATGGTCGGCAAAATTCAGCTCGACCCGTTCATTACGCACCGCCTGCCGCTGGAGCAGATCAACGAAGCTTTCGATCTGATGCACGAAGGAAAATCCATTCGTACCGTCATCCATTTCGGCGACAACTGATTATTCTGCCAGCGGTTTTTCCCGCTGGCATTTCTTCCCTGATCTTCTCTAAAGTGTGACCTGTCTGGCGCTTTTAGGCGTAATCTAATTCCCCGCTGTGCCGATGACTCTTTTACAGGCGTGTTTTTACGCATCTTACCTATAAGAGAGTCGACGGTCATGGACAACACAACATCGATGCAGGCGCAGCACAAGCTGAGTTTCTTGCATCACATCCGGCTGGTTCCGCTGTTTTCCTCCATTCTCGGTGGCATTATTCTCCTGTTTGCCTTGAGCTCGGGTCTGGCAGGCTATTTCCTGCTCCAGGCCGATAACGATCAGCAGGATGTCACAGCAGAAATCCAGGTGCGCACCGGTCTGTCAAACAGTTCCAACCATTTACGCACCGCCCGTATCAACATGATCCACGCGGGGGCGGCGAGCCGCATCGCGGAGATGGAGGCGATGAAGCAAAACATCGCTGAGGCTGAGACCCGCATCAGGCAGTCGCAGGATGGATTTGCCGCCTATATGAAGCGCACCGTTCGCACTCAGGCTGATGAAGCGCTGGATGGCGATCTGAAAGCACGCTATGACGCCTACATCGCCGGTATGCAGCCGATGCTGAAATATGCCAAAAACGGCATGTTTGAAGCCATTATCAACCATGAAAATGAGACCGCGCGTCCGCTGGATGATGCCTATAACGCGGTGCTGCTGAAGGCGATAAAAATCCGCACCGAACGCGCCAACGCACTGACGGCGCAGGCTCACACCCGCACCCGGCTGGGGCTGATGTTTATGTTCGGCGCGTTTGGCCTGGCGCTGGCGCTGGCGGTGATCACCTTTGTGGTGCTGCGCCGTACGGTGATAAACCCGCTTCAGCGAGCCGCTACGCGTATCGAAAATATCGCGAAAGGCGATTTAACCATGCCGGACGAACCGACCGGGCGCAGCGAAATTGGCCGCCTGACGCGCGATCTGCAAACAATGCAGCACGCGCTGGTGACAACCGTGGGCACGGTGCGGCAGGGGGCGGAGGAGATTTACCGTGGAACCAGCGAGATCTCCGCGGGTAATACCGATCTCTCATCCCGAACCGAACAGCAGGCGGCGGCCATCGAACAGACGGCGGCCAGCATGGAGCAGCTCACCGCGACGGTGAAGCAAAACGCCGATAACGCGCATCATGCGAGTAAACTTGCAGAAGATGCCTCCGGTAAGGCCAGCCGCGGGGGGCAGATGGTCTCCGGCGTGGTGAAAACCATGGGTAATATTTCCACCAGCTCGAAGAAGATCTCTGAAATTACCGCCGTGATTAACAGCATCGCGTTCCAGACCAATATTCTCGCGCTCAATGCGGCGGTCGAGGCGGCGCGTGCGGGTGAACAGGGACGCGGCTTTGCGGTCGTGGCGAGTGAAGTCCGCACCCTGGCAAGCCGCAGCGCGAACGCGGCGAAAGAGATTGAAAGCCTGATTAATGAATCGGTGTCGCTTATCGATCAGGGTTCCGGGGAGGTGGTTGCGGCGGGCAATACCATGAATGAGATCGTCGAGGCGGTTAAACGCGTCACCGATATTATGCTGGAGATTGCGGCCGCGTCTGATGAGCAGAGCCGCGGCATTGTTCAGGTGAGCCAGGCGATTTCCGAGATGGATAAGGTGACGCAGCAGAATGCCTCGCTGGTGGAAGAAGCCTCTGCGGCGGCGGCCTCGCTGGAAGAGCAGGGCGCGCGTCTGACGGAAGCCGTTGGCGCGTTTCGTCTCAACGGGGCGCGCGCAGGACGGACTACAGCCGCCGCAACCGCAGCAAAACCCGCGCCTTTAACCCCGGCGGCGGCCGTCTCAGGTGATAACTGGGAAACGTTCTGAGTAAGACAGACCCGCCCTCGCGGCGGGTTCTGCGTTTAGGATCAGAGAGGCATTGACTTACGAATGGCGCTTAACAGCGTTTGGGCGCCTTCAGAGAGCGGGGCATCTACCCGCGTCAGGATCCCAATGGGTTCTCCTGCGCCGGGTGAGGTTACCGGCAGCGCGGTGAGCACGCCGCGTCGCAGATCGTCCTTCACCGCGCCGGACGGCACAAACCACACGTAGTCATAATCCACCGTCAGCTGGCGCGAAAGAGACGCCGAGAGCGTTTCAATACACCCTGAAGGCAGCGTGCAGCCCTGCATTTGCAGCAACGCTTCCGCATTCTGACGCGGAACCGTTCCTTTCGGGGAAACTACCACCGGCCACTCCATTACGCGGCTTAAGGTGACGGTATCCTGCAGCAGGGGATGATTCGGACGCACGACCAGCTTCAGTGATTCCAGGAACAGCAGCTCGTAATTCAGGCCGCTCATCAGTTCCGGATCGGACATCCGGCCAATGCCCAGATCGAGCTCCCCTGACTTCAGGCCCGCCAGCAGCATGGTGTTATTCATGGTCGCGACCTGAAGCGTGGCGTGCTTTTGCTGGCGGTGGAACTGGCCGATCGCCGCAGGCAATATGCCCAGCGCCGCCGTTGGCAGTGCCCCCACGCGCACGATGTCGCTGGCCTGCTCTTCTTTACGGTTTAAGGCCTGACCGGCGGTATTGAGGGCATCAAGAACTTTAACGGCATGCGTCAGGAACTGTTCGCCTACGAGCGTAAGCTGAGCGCCCAGACGGCCGCGGTCGAACAGACGGGTTCCGGTAAGCTGTTCCAGTTCGTTCAGCGTTTTGGATAGTGCAGGCTGACTAAGGTTAAGGGTTTCAGCCGCTCGCCCCAGCGTTCCCTGTTGAGCGACGGCCACAAATGTATGCAAATGGCGCAAGCGTATGCGCTGACTGAACAGACCATTTTTTTCCATAGGCGATGTTAAAAACAGAGCGACGCGGGTGACAAGTTAAGTTGTTTGAATTTGATAACCTGATAGCAAAATATTTTTAACATTTGATCTGTTTGAGTTACAACTGTTTTTCGAAAACGCCCATGCTTTGACCACTCGTCTGCCTGGATCACAATTTGTAAATTCTTCCCAACGAAAAGAACGGGCTTCTCTACACTCCAGGTAGTATTCACTGGAGGCATGACATCATGGCGAACACCATCACGGCTGATGATATTCGG
The DNA here is from genome assembly GCF_003850715.1 of Enterobacter sp. 301B. Classification (NCBI taxonomy): domain Bacteria; kingdom Pseudomonadati; phylum Pseudomonadota; class Gammaproteobacteria; order Enterobacterales; family Enterobacteriaceae; genus Enterobacter; species Enterobacter sp. 301B. The sequence continues at coordinate 137,160 of NZ_PQTC01000001.1, read as the reverse complement.
GAACACTTTTCGCAGGCTATGTCGGCGATGTACCAGCAGGAAGTTCCGCAGTACGGCACCTTGCTGGAACTGGTGGCGGACGTTAACCTGGCGGTTCTGGAAAATAACCCACTTTTACATGAACAACTGGCAAATGCAGACGAACTGGCGCGCCTGAATGTTGAACGTCACGGTGCGATCCGCGTTGGCACCGCGCAGGAGCTTTCCACCCTGCGCCGGATCTTCGCCATTATGGGCATGTACCCGGTCAGCTACTACGATCTCTCCCAGGCGGGCGTGCCCGTCCACTCGACGGCGTTTCGTCCGACTGACGATGCGGCGCTCTGCCGTAATCCGTTTCGCATTTTTACCTCGCTGCTGCGCCTGGAGCTGATTGAAAACGTTGCGCTGCGCGAAAGGGCGGCAGAGATCCTCTCCCGGCGCAACATCTTTACGCCGCGCTGCCTGGATCTGATCGACCTGCATGATGCGCAGGGACACTTTACCGAGGCACAGGCGCGCGAATTTGTGCAGGAAGCCTTAGAAACCTTCCGCTGGCATCGCCATGCGACGGTCGATCAGGAAACCTATCTGGCGCTTAGCAACGAACATCGCCTGATAGCCGACGTGGTCTGTTTCCCGGGGTGCCATATCAACCATCTCACGCCGCGCACGCTGGATATCGACCGGGTACAGGAGCTGATGCCGAAGTACGGCATTGAGCCGAAAATCCTGATTGAAGGCCCGCCGCGCCGCGAGGTGCCGATCCTCCTGCGCCAGACCAGCTTTAAGGCGCTGGAAGAGCCGGTGCTTTTCGCGGGAGAACACAAGGGTACGCATACCGCGCGTTTCGGTGAGATTGAGCAGCGGGGCGTGGCCCTTACGCCGAAAGGGCGCGAGCTGTACGACCGTCTGTTAAATCAGGCCGGGACCGGCAAAGACAACCTGACCCATCAGCTTCACCTGCGCGAGATCTTCAGCACCTTCCCGGACAGCGAAATGTTCCTGCGCCGTCAGGGGCTGGCTTATTTCCGCTACCGTCTGACTCCGACAGGTGAGGCGCATCGCCACGCGTTTCGTCCCGGCGACGATCCGCAGCCGCTGATCGAACGCGGCTGGGTTGTGGCGCAGCCGATCACCTATGAGGATTTTCTGCCCGTCAGCGCGGCGGGGATTTTCCAGTCGAATCTTGGCAATGAAACGCAGGCGCGCAGCCACGGCAATGCCAGCCGCAATGCCTTCGAAGCCGCGCTCGGCTGTGCGGTGTACGACGAGTTTACGCTTTACGAGGAGGCGGAAGCGCGCAGCAAACAGCGTTGCGGTTTGCTCTGAAACCGTTACTCTGCAGGGGTGTGATGGAAAAAGAAGGTTGGTATGGAAAATCCCTCCGCCCCTGTGGTTGAAACGCGCCAGGGCGCACTAATTGGTTCTACTGAAGGCGATACCCATGTGTGGTGTGGCATTCCTTATGCGGCACCGCCGGTTGGCCCGTGGCGCTGGCGCTCCCCACGCCCCCCTGCACGCTGGGATGGCGTGCGTCCGGCGACGGCGTTCTCCGCCTCCAGCTGGCAGAGCAGCGAAAGCTGTCAGGAGCTGGGCGGCGGCGATCCTGGCCAATTCTCTGAAGACTGCCTGTACCTTAACGTCTGGTTGCCAGTCGCACGCGCCGATCCGCTTCCGGTGATGGTCTGGCTGCACGGCGGAGGATTTACCCTCGGCGCTGGCGGTCTGCCTCCGTATAACGGCAGGGCGCTGGCGAAGCGCGGCACGGTGGTGGTGACAATTAATTACCGTCTCGGCCACCTCGGCTTTTTTGCCCATCCGGCGCTTGAGGGGGAAGAAGAACGCGTGGTGCATAACTTTGCTCTGCTCGATCAGATCCAGGCCCTGGAATGGGTGCGCGATAACATTGCCGCGTTCGGCGGCGATCCTGAGAACATCACCGTATTTGGCGAGTCGGCCGGTGCGCGCAGCGTGCTGTCGCTGATGGCTTCTCCGCTTGCGGGAGGACTGTTCCATAAAGCCATTGTGCAAAGCGGATACACGCTGCCCGACACCCCGCGCGAGCAGGCCATGCATAAAGGCGAAGTGATTGCTGCCCATTTTGGCCTGCAAAATGCCACCGCGGAACAGTTGCGCGCGATCCCGCCTGAGGCGTTCTGGCCGCTGACCTCGCCACTGAATATCGCCCCTGCGCCCATCGTGGGTGACTGCGTTTTGCCTGAGGCCATGCTCGATGTCTTTTTCGCTGCCCGTCAGCATTCAGTACCGGTGATGATTGGGTCAAACAGCGACGAAGCCAGCGTGATGTCGGTGTTCGGGGTCGATCTTGCCGGGCAGATCCAGAAGCTCCGTCGCGAGCGGCGCTTTGGCCTGGGGCTGATCAAGCTGCTTTATCCGGGCGTGAAGGGCGATGAGGAACTCGGCAGGCAGGTTTGCCGCGACATGGCCTTTACCACCATGGGATACGTAGTGATGCAGGCGCAGCAGCGGGCAGGCGGCCTGTGCTGGCGATACTGGTTTGATTATGTGGCCGAAGCGGAGCACGCGACGTATACCAACGGCGCCTGGCACGGTAACGAAGTGCCCTACGTGTTCGATACCCTTGGGCAGGTGGAACCCTCGCGGCAGTATGTAAATGAACGCGATCTGGCCTTCGCCGCTCAGGTGGCGGACTACTGGGTGAGCTTCGCCCGGGATGCGGGAGCACGCGATAGCCTGGTGGGGCCCATACGCTGGCCCGCCTGCCGGAAAGGGCGGGACGTGTTGTTACGCATCGGTGTGAATAAACATGCAGGTTTTTGGCTTGAAAACCGTTTTATGCGTGCCCGTATGAGCCTCTTCAAACGGGTAATGAAACACCACGTCAGCCTCGACTGAGCAGACAGGCACGAAACGCATCCAGCCCGTTCCCCGGGTCGGGTGCGTCGCGTAACACCAGCCGGTAGCTCGCCCCCGTCTTTATGCTCGTATCATAAGGCCGCATCAGCCGTCCGGCGCGCACGTCCTCCTCCACCAGCGTTTCATCCGCAATGGCGATGCCCAGCCCCTGAATGGCGGCGGTAATGGCCAGATCCATGGTTTCGAAGTGTTGATTTTTGAGCATAGCTGGCGCCGGACGCGGCTGTTTCGCAAGCCACAGCGTCCAGTCCGTTTTGTCCCGCGTGGGGTGAAGGAAGGTGAGTGTTTCCAGCGCAGAACCGGCCCGCAGCGGGCTCATCACCGGGGTTAAGGCCTCTTCGAACAGCAGAACGCCGGCGCTCATGTGCGTTCCAAACACAATCGCCGCGTCATAGGATTCGGTTTTGAAATTGACGTTATGATCGGTGGTAGTGGTCAGCGCAATCTGGAGTTCCGGCTGTTCGCGCTCGACCTGTAACAGACGCGGTACCAGCCAGCGCATCGCGCAGGTAGGCGCTTTCAGACGAATTACGGTCTGGTGCGTCCGCGCCTGTTCAGCAACGTTAAGCAGGTGCTCAAACGCAGATTGCAGTTCCGGCAGCAGGGCGCTTCCCTGTGAAGAAAGACGCAGGCCGCGAGCATGGCGTTCGAACAGCGGGAAGCCGAACCAGCTTTCCAGCGAGGCAATTTTGCGGCTTACCGCCCCCTGCGTCAGACAAAGCTCCTTCGCGGCATGGGTAAGATTCAGGTGACGCGCGGTCACGATAAACGTCTCTACGGCATTAAGCGGAAATGAACGACGCGACATATCTCACCTTAGCTATGCGTTTTTGTCATGGCTATTATGACAACAATTCGATTGTCCCGGCAATCAAGTTATTGTTTGAATAGTTATGCATTCACCACGAGAAGGGACAGAGGATGACTTTGAAAACGCCGGTGCAGACCCGCTCCAAATTGCCCGATGTAGGAACCACCATTTTTACCGTTATCGGCCAGCTTTCAGCCCGGCATAACGCCATCAACCTTTCTCAGGGTGCGCCGAATTTTTCCTGCGACCCAAAACTTATCTCCGGCGTCACTCGCGCCATGGAGTCAGGGCATAACCAGTATGCCTCCATGACCGGGCTGCAACCGCTCAGAGAGCGCATCGCGGACAAAATTGCCACGCTCTATGGCACCCGCTATGACCCGGCGAGTGAGGTACTGGTGACCGCCAGCGCCAGCGAAGGGCTTTACTCAGCCATCAGCGGGCTGGTTCATCCTGGCGATGAGGTGATCTATTTCGAGCCCTCCTTTGACAGCTATGCGCCGATTGTCCGTCTGCAGGGGGCGACGCCGATCGCTATTAAGCTGACGGTACCGGATTTTGCCGTGAACTGGGATGAAGTACGCGCGGCTATTACCCCACGCACGCGTATGATCATCGTCAATACGCCGCACAACCCGAGCGGACAGGTGTTTTCAGCCGCCGATCTGCACCAGCTGGCAGTGCTGACGCGCCACACCGACATCATCATTTTGTCTGACGAAGTGTACGAGCACGTCGTTTTTGATGGCGAACCGCATCACGGGATGGCGACGCACCCGCAACTGGCGGAGCGCAGCGTGATTATTTCTTCTTTCGGAAAAACCTATCACGTCACCGGCTGGCGCGTGGGTTATTGTGTGGCGCCCGCGGAGCTGATGGATGAAATATGTAAGGTCCATCAATTTTTAATGTTCTCGGCCGATACGCCGATGCAGTACGCGTTTGCCGAACACATGACCGATCCGCAAACCTGGCTGTCGCTGGCGGCGTTTTATCAGCGCAAGCGCGATCTGCTGCAAAGTTTGCTCGCCGACTCACCGTTCAGGCTGCTTCCGAGTGCCGGTTCGTTTTTCCTGCTTGCGGATTACAGCGGCTTTAGCGACGAGCGCGACAGCGAGATGGTGAAAAGGCTGATTGTCGAGTACGGGGTTGCCACCATTCCGCTGTCAGCGTTTTATGCCGATGGCACGGACAATAAACTGATCCGTCTCTCTTTTGCGAAAGATGAGGCGACGTTACGGGCAGGTGCCCAGGCCCTTTGTCGGGTTACACCACGTTAAGGAATTTGAGATGAAATTACGCGCGTTAGTTGTCGGCATAGGACTGCTGTGTTCATTCTCGTCGTTTGCTGCTACCGAGTTGCGATACGGGCTGGAAGCGGAATATCCGCCGTTTGAAAGCCGCAATGCCTCAGGGGAGCTGGAAGGATTTGACGTAGAACTGGGAAATGCCATCTGTAAAGCCGCCGCGCTGAAGTGCAGCTGGGTAGAAACCTCGTTTGATGCGTTGATTCCCGGTCTGCTGGCGAAAAAGTTCGACGCCATAAACTCGGCGATGAACATCACCGAACAGCGTCATAAGAGCATTGATTTTACCCAGCCCATCTACCGTATTCCCTCCCAGCTTGTGGGTAAAGCTGGTTCTGCGGTAGAGGCCACGCCGGAAGGGCTGAAGGGCAAAACCATCGGCGTTCTCCAGGGTTCAATTCAGGAAACCTACGCCAAAGAGCACTGGGAAAAGCACGGTGTCACCGTGGTGTCTTATAAAGATCAGAATATGGCCTGGGGGGATTTGCTGAATGGCCGCATCGATGCCTCGCTGGTCATGTCAGCGGCCGGGCAGGCAGGTTTCCTCAGCAAGCCGCAGGGCAAAGGGTTTGGCTTTATCGGCAAACCGGTGTCGGACGACACCATCCTCGGCAGTGGGATCGGCTTTGGGCTGCGTAAGGGGGATGAGGCCACCAAAAAGCAGCTTGATGCCGCAATTGATAAAGTACGTGCCGACGGCACGATCGCTAAATTGGCTGATAAGTACTTCCCGGGTATCGATGTCAGCGTAAAATAACCGCCTCGTTGGTCCCGGCTGTTGATGTCCAGCCGGGACTCTTTTATACATAACTTTACCCCTTTTTCAGGCCGTTCTGGTCGACAGAAAATATTTCTCGGTTTGTTCAGATAATCACCCGCCAACAATTGGATTCTTAACCGTTTTTGTTTAGGCTGTGCGTTCTTTCTTGCCGTCATTTCGCTGCGCGCGAAACTCATTCACACGACCATAAGGACGTTTTCTCAGGCATGAATCGCAGACGTTTTCTCAAAGGTTCCCTGGCAATGGCTGCCCTGAGCAGCACTTCTGGCCTTGCTTCTCTGTTTTCCCAGGCGGCGTATGCTGCTGACTCCGACATTGCCGACGGTCAGAGCCGTCGCTTTGACTTCTCTGTTCTGCAATCCATGGCGCACGATCTGGCGAAAACCCCGTGGGGTGGTGCGCCGCGTCCGCTGCCGGAAACGCTGGCCACCATGACGCCGCAGGCGTACAACGCCATCCGTTACGATGAGAAACAGTCGCTGTGGAATAACATTGAAGGTCGCCAGCTGGACGCCCAGTTCTTCCATATGGGGATGGGATTCCGCCGCCGCGTGCGCATGTTCTCGCTGGATCAAAGCACCTCTCAGGCGCGTGAGATCCACTTCCGTCCAGAGTTGTTCAGCTACGGCGATACGGGCGTGGATACCAAACAGCTTGAAGGTCAGAGCGACCTCGGCTTCGCCGGATTCCGCGTCTTTAAAGCGCCCGAACTGGCGCGACGCGATATCGTTTCGTTCCTGGGCGCGAGTTACTTCCGCGCAGTGGATGATACCTACCAGTACGGCCTTTCCGCGCGCGGGCTGGCGGTGGATACCTTTACTGACACCCCGGAAGAGTTCCCGGATTTCACCTCCTTCTGGTTTGAAACCGTTAAGCCGGGCGATACCACCTTTACCGTCTATGCGCTGCTGGACAGCCCGAGCATTACCGGTGCCTATAAGTTTGTGATCCACTGTGAGAAGAGCCAGGTGATCATGGACGTCGAAAACCATCTCTATGCGCGCAAAGACATCAAGCAGCTCGGCATCGCGCCGATGACCAGCATGTTCAGCTGCGGCAACAACGAACGCCGCATGTGCGACACCATTCATCCGCAGATCCACGATTCAGACCGCCTGGCAATGTGGCGCGGTAACGGAGAGTGGATCTGCCGACCGCTGAACAACCCGCAAAAGCTGCAATTTAACGCTTATCTGGATAAAAACCCGAAAGGCTTCGGTTTGTTGCAGCTTGATCGGGACTTCTCCCATTACCAGGACGTCATGGGCTGGTATAACAAGCGACCAAGCCTGTGGGTCGAGCCGCGCAACAACTGGGGTAAAGGATCCATCGCTCTGATGGAGATCCCGACAACCGGCGAGACGCTCGATAACGTGGTCTGCTTCTGGCAGCCGGAAAAACCGGTGCAGGCGGGTGATGAGCTGGACTTCAAATACCGTCTCTACTGGAGCGCGCAGCCACCGGTGCGTTCACCGCTGGCAAACGTCTACGCTACCCGTACCGGTATGGGCGGCTTCCCGGAGGGCTGGGCGCCGGGTGAAAATTACCCGAAAGTGTGGGCCCGTCGCTTTGCCATCGACTTCGTCGGGGGCGATTTGAAGGCCGCCGCACCGAAGGGCATTGAGCCGGTGATCACCCTGTCCAGCGGTGAAGCGAAGCAGGTGGAGATCCTCTACGTCGAGCCGTTCGACGGGTATCGCATTCTGTTTGACTGGTACCCAACCTCTGACTCCACCGAGCCGGTCGATATGCGTCTGTTCCTGCGCTGTCAGGGCGACGCCATCAGCGAGACCTGGCTGTACCAGTATTTCCCGCCCGCGCCGGACAAACGTAACTACGTTGACGATCGGATCATGCGTTAGTCCTTATGGGTTTGTGCCGGGTGGCGGCTTCGCCTTACCCGGCCTGATTCGGACGCATTTGTAGGCCGGGTAAGCGTTAGCGCCACCCGGCAATTAAGAGGCACTATGTCTTCAGAAATTATCCCCGTAACCCAGGAAATCGAGCTTCGCGCCGTCGAAGAGCGCTATACCACCGATCTGCACAACCTCGTTATTAAAAACAAAACCTGGCTGCAAACCGCCTTCGACTGGGCGCAGCATGTCGGCACTGAAGAGGACACGCGCCGTAACGTGCAGAGCAACCAGATGCTGCACCAGCGCGGCTACGCCAAAATGTTCCTGATTTTCATGAAGGACGAGCTGGTGGGCGTGCTTTCTTTTAACGCGATAGAGCCTGCGAATAAGGCCGGGTACATCGGCTACTGGCTTGACAAAGCGCATCAGGGACAGGGCATTCTCTCTCAGGCGCTACAGGCGTTTATGCGCTATTATGTTGAGCGCGGCGAGATCCGCCGCTTTGTGATCAAGTGTCGCGTGGCTAACCATAACAGTAACCGCGTGGCGCAGCGCAACGGTTTTACGCTGGAAGGTTGTTTGCGGGAAGCGGAAATGCTCAACGGCCGCTTCGATGACGTAAACCTGTACGCCAGGTTATTCCCGCTATAGCGCCCCCAGCAGCGGCGTCCGGGTGATCCGCGTGTCACCGTTGATCACTTTGGCTCCCCGGACGTGAATGCTTTCACCCTCCAGCGCCTCGATCGCCGCATCGTCTGTCATCTCCACCTGATGCTCAATCAGGACATCACCGCTGATACGCGCGCGCCCCTGAATAACGACCTTGTCATCAATCAGGATCGGCCCGCCGCGTAACCACGCCTCGCCACCAATCAATACGTGGTGTTTAATCACGCAGTTACCTTCGACGAGGGCGTTTTCCGCGACCTGTGAACTGTACCGCACGGTCGGGATCGCATCATCCTCTAAACCGGCCAGCAGGCGGGCGTTGCCGTACACTTTGGCGCAGTCGCACACCCAGACGTTATTAAGCGCGTTGCCCTCAAGAATGGCGCGGTCGAACACCTCCGCGCGGTGCTCAACAAAGGCCCAGGTCACCATGGCATCGCCGTAGATTTGCGCCTGATGCACAATACGCGACTGGCTGACCGTGGCTCTGTCGTAAATCTGCAGGATCTGCTCACGGTCGGGTGTCAGCCCTTTGGCTGCAATCACCATGCTGTTATGCAGCACCCGCGCGTCACCCGCGATACGGCATTCCCCGCGTACGGTGGAGTGCTGGATAGTGACGTTGTCACTTATTGCCGCGCCATGACTCACCTCTGCCGCGTCAAGCCAGCTGTTGCCGCCTATGTGTGCGCGGTGGCTTACGATGCAGGGTTGGGTGAGGCGGGCGTTGCCGGATATCCTGGCCCCGGCAAACACCACGCTGTTTTCATCATAAACCCAGCAATCCCCGTCCTGGGCGAGCGCGTGTTCATCCTCAACCCAACCACCTTTTGTCCCGCTGGTCACATCGTTAAAATCCTTTGCGGCAATAATCTGTCTGAGTAGGGTTGTGCACGGCGTTGATCCATCCTGCCAGCGCCAGAGACACGTTTCATTGCCAAGCCTGTATTTTGTCATCGTGTTTTCCCTGAAAAGCCATTCACTAAACGTAGCAAACTTTTGGCGTTTCGAAGTGCTGGCGTCTGCACGGTAAACCCCTTAAAATGGCATTTAAAATACATTTTAAAGTTTAAAAAAAATGCATAACCAAAACCAACGCGTTCTTAACTTACCCGCCGGTTATTTCGGTATGGTTCTGGGTACCATAGGTATGGGGTTCGCCTGGCGTTATGCCGGTACTATCTGGCCTGTGACCCGCTGGCCGGGCGAGATCCTGGTGGCGCTGGCGGTGGCGATCTGGTTCCTGCTGAGCGTGGCGTTTCTTACCCGTGCGGTACGGTTTCCACATAGCGTGCTGGCCGAGATGCGGCATCCGGTAATGAGCAGTTTTGTCAGCCTGTTTCCTGCCACAACGCTACTGGTGGCCATTGGCTTTGTGCCGTGGTGCCGACCGGTGTCGCTGGTGCTGTTTAGCGTAGGCGTGGTGATCCAGCTTGCGTATGCCGCCTGGCAAAGCGCCGGGCTGTGGCGCGGTAAGCATCCGGAAGAGGCCACGACGCCGGGACTGTATCTGCCGACGGTAGCGAACAATTTTATCAGCGCCATGGCCTGCGGTGCGCTGGGTTTCCACGATGCGGGGCTGGTGTTCCTTGGTGCCGGGGTCTTTTCCTGGCTGAGCCTCGAGCCGGTCATTCTGCAACGCCTGCGCAGCGTGGGCGAACTGCCCGCGGCGCTTCGTACTTCGCTCGGGATCCAGCTTGCGCCTGCCCTGGTGGCCTGTAGCGCCTGGTTTAGCGTCAACGGCGGCGAAGCGGACACCTTCGCCAAAATGCTTTTCGGCTATGGTCTGTTGCAACTCCTGTTTATGCTGCGTCTGATGCCGTGGTATCTGTCGCAGCCGTTCAACGTGTCGTTCTGGAGCTTCTCGTTCGGGGTGTCGGCGTTGGCGACCACCGGTTTACATCTGGGGCAGAGCAGTCCGTCAGGGTTCTTTCATGCCCTCGCGGTTCCCCTGTTTATTTTCACCAACGTCATCATCGCGATGCTGCTGGTCCGTACTTTTATCTTGCTGATGCAGGGCAAACTTCTGGTGCGCGCTGATAAGGCACTGCTTATGCAATCTGAGGAAAAATAATGACTGTCGATGAAAACTACTTTACTGAGAAATATGGGCTGACCCGCACGCACTCAGAGGTGCTGCTCAGCGCGGACATTGTTAAGCCGGGAAAAACGCTCGATCTCGGTTGCGGAAATGGCCGTAACAGCCTCTACCTCGCTGCCAACGGCTATGACGTGACGGCGTGGGATAAAAACCCGATGAGCATCGATAACATCGAGCGCATTAAGGCGGCGGAAGGGATCGCGAATCTGCAAACGGCGATAAAGGACCTGAACAACCTGACCTTTGACGGCGAATACGACTTTATTCTTTCCACCGTCGTGTTGATGTTTCTCGAAGCGAAAACCATCCCTGGTCTTATCGCCAATATGCAGCGTTGCACTAAACCAGGCGGCTATAACCTGATCGTTGCCGCCATGGATACGGAGGATTATCCGTGCACCGTCGGCTTCCCGTTTGCCTTCAAAACCGGTGAACTGAGCCACTACTACGAAGGCTGGGAGCTGATCAAGTACAACGAAGAGGTGGGGGAACTCCACCGTACCGATGCCAACGGGAACCGAATCAAGCTGCGCTTCGCCACCATGCTCGCACGCAAGCCCGCTTAACGCGCGGCCAGCAGACAGAGTTGCAGGGCCGTGCGACAGGAGGCCTCGAACGACGACAGCGGTAAAAACTCAAACTTCGAGTGGAAGTTATGGGCGCCGGTGAAGAAGTTCGGGGTGAGCAAGCCTTTGGCTGACAGGGCCGCCCCGTCCGTGCCACCGCGCATGGGGATCGGTTTTGGGGTGATACCGAGCGATTCCATCGCCTCGAACATCAGGTCGATCGCGCGGCGGTCTTCGCCAATCGCATTGCTGATATTGCTGTAGGTATCTTCAATGCGATACTCCACGTTTGCCGTGGGATGCTGCGCAGCAATCCGCGCTGCCACATCGGCAATTTGCTGCTTGCGGGCGGCAAAACCCTCTTTGTCAAAATCACGAATGTTGGCATTCAGCACCGCTTCGTTTTGCCCGGCATGGATGCCGTTAAACCAGATATAACCTTCGCGCCCCTCGGTGCATTCCGGGGTTTGCTGGCGATCGAAATGGCTGATGAAATCCGTTGCCATCAGCAGCGGGTTGACCAGCACCCCTTTGGCGGACATCGGGTGCGCCGTGACGCCGGTAAAGCGAATTTCAGCCGCAGCCGCGTTAAAGTTCTCGTAAACAATTTCCCCCAGCTCGCAGCAGTCGATGGTCCAGGCAAAATCGACGTCGAAGCGCTTCAAATCCAGCGCTTTCGCGCCACAGAGACCAATCTCTTCATCGGGCACAAACGCCACCACAATATCGCCATGCTTATGTTCAGCGGTGAGGTTTTCCAGCACCGTCATGACCACGGTGACGGCCGCTTTATTATCTGCGCCTAATACGCTGGTTCCGTCGCTGAAAATAATCTCCTCATCAGGATAAGCCAGAATTTCCGGGTGCTCATTTACGCGCAACCAAATATCTTTTTCTTTATTCAGGCAGAGATCATCTCCCGTAAAGGTTAATATTTGTGGATGAATATCCGGGGATAAACCGACTTCAACGGTATCGATATGGGTAATAAAACCAATCCGCGGCGCGCCGGGAATATTGCCTTTTTTCACGGCGGTAACGGTGGCGAACTCATCAATCACAATATCGTCTAACCCCAGCGTTTCCAGCTCCTTCGCCAGCTCCCGCGCCATGTCGTGCTGGCCCGGGGTGGAGGGCAGGGTTTTGACTTTCGGGTCGCTCTGGCTGGTGATGGCGAGATAGCGGAAAAAGCGTTGGGTTAATTGTCTGGAGAGTTCTGAGCCCATAGTGTTTCCTTCTGTATTTATTTTTCATGTGTTTGCGCCATCACTTTAATGTTATTTATGAAATGGCAAAAGAAGTAATTAGCCGTCGAATTAAAAAGACAGGAATAAATGATGAAAAGCACATTCACAATGATAACGCTGGCGCTTGCTGCGCTGACGGTCAGTTCCACCGTCGCGGCAAAAACGCTGGTGTATTGCTCCGAAGGATCGCCGGAAAACTTCAATCCTCAGCTCTACACGTCGGGAACCAGCGTGGACGCCAGCGCCGTACCGGTTTATAACCGTCTGGTCGATTTCAAACCGGGCACTACCGAACTGGTGCCGAGCCTGGCGGAAAGCTGGGAGGTGAGCGAGGATGGTAAGGTCTACACCTTCCACCTGCGCAAAGGGGTGAAATTCCACAGTAATAAACTGTTCACGCCGACGCGCGACTTCAACGCGGATGACGTGATTTTCTCGTTTATGCGCCAGAAGGATGTGAATCATCCCTACCATAACGTCTCCAACGGCAGTTATTCCAACTTCGAAAGTCTGGAGTTCGGCAGCCTGATTACCGCCATTGATAAGGTTGACGATCGCACCGTGCGCTTCACCCTGGCGCACCCGGAAGCGCCGTTTGTTGCCGATCTGGCGTGGTATTTTGCCTCCATCCTGTCGGCGGAGTATGCCGATGCCATGCTTAAAGCGGGCACGCCTGAAAAGGTCGATATGCAGCCGATTGGCACCGGGCCGTTTAAGCTGGCGCAATATCAGAAGGATTCCCGCATCCTTTTTACCGCCTTCCTGGACTACTGGCAGGGAAAATCGAAGCTGGATCGTCTGGTGTTCACCATCACGCCGGACGCCTCGGTGCGTTTTGCCAAAGTCGAGAAGAATGAGTGCCAAGTGATGCCGTTCCCAAACCCGGCGGATCTGCCGCGTATGAAGGCTAACAAAGACATCAACCTGATGAGCAAGGACGGTCTGAATACCGGTTTCCTGGCATTTAACACGCAAAAGCCGCCGCTGGATAACGTAAAAGTGCGCCAGGCGCTGGCGATGGCGATTAACAAACCGGCCATCATTGAGGCGGTCTTCCACGGCACCGGCACGGCGGCGAAAAACCTGCTGCCGCCTGGCGTCTGGAGTGCCGACAGCGAGCTGAAAGACTACGATTACGATCCAGAAAAAGCGAAAACGCTGTTAAAGGAGGCGGGATTTGCCAACGGCGTAAGCATCGATCTGTGGGCTATGCCCGTGCAGCGGCCGTATAACCCGAACGCGAAGCGTATGGCTGAAATGATCCAGGCGGACTGGGCGAAAGTAGGCGTGCAGACCAAAATCGTGACCTACGAATGGGGCGAATACCTGAAGCGCGTGAAGGGCGGGGAGCATCAGGCTGCGCTGATGGGCTGGACAACGGCGACGGGCGATCCGGATAACTTCTTCGGACCACTGTTTACCTGTACGTCCGCCAACGGCGGGTCGAACTCGGCCAAATGGTGCTATAAGCCGTTTGATAACCTGATTGCCGAAGCAAAATCGATAACCGATCGCGAAAAACGCGTGGCGCTGTACAAGCAGGCGCAGCAGATGATGCACGATCAAATGCCGGCGGTTATGATTGCCCACTCGACCATTTTTGAGCCAGTCAGAAAAGAGGTCACGGGCTATGAAATCGATCCCTTCGGCAAACATCTGTTCTGGCAGGTAGATATAAAACAGTAATATTTTTCTGCCCGGATCCGGTCCGGGCACTATTTTCACAATTTGTGCCTTCCCCGTCATTTTTTGCCACAACATTTCCCTCTGTTTTTTGTTATAACTTCAAGTGCATACTTGCAGATAACTCGGAACTCCATCATGCGTACTTCCACTTTTTTTAAAGTTGCAGTGCTTTCTGGCCTGTTGGCCCTTTCTGGCTGTGCGTCAAAAGTCGCAGCCCCCGATCAATATTCAGGCTTTTTAAAAGATTACTCTGACTTGCAGGAGATGACATCAGCAACCGGGAAACCAACCTTGCGTTGGGTCGATCCTTCCTATGATCCGGCGAACTACGACAGTATTATCTGGACCCCGATAACCTATTATCCGACACCAAAGCCAACCACACAGCTTGGGCAAAAAACGCTTGATGAATTGTTGAGTTACACCAATAACACACTAAAAAACGCGATTGGCCAGCGTAAGCCAATTGTGACGACGCCGGGCAAACATAGCCTGATCTTCCGCGGCGCCATCACGGGTGTGAGCTCAGAGAAAGAAGGTTTGCAGTTCTATGAAGTGGTGCCCGTCGCGCTGCTGGTTGCGGGTACGCAGATGGCAACTGGCCATCGCACCATGGATACGCATCTTTTCTTTGAAGGTGAGCTGATTGATGCCGCCACGAACAAACCGGTAGTTAAAGTTGTTCGTAAAGGTGAAGGTAAAGAGCTTGCCAACGAGAACACGCCGTTGGGATTCGCCACACTGAAACAGGTTGTGGATGATATGGCGACCGATGCCACCATGTTTGATGTCCATCAGACAGCAAAATAATAAAAACGGCCTGCATCTACGCAGGCCGTTATTTTATGCCGTCAGCAGGCGGCGGAACCAGGTTTCCGGTTTCGTAAACATCACCATATTTCCCCCCAATATCAACAGCAGGCCGACGATCCCGTTGATATGCCACACGTAACCCTCGTACACCGTTGAAATCGACAGCGCCACCAGCGGGAACAGCAGGGTGCTGTACGCGGCCTTACCGGGACCAATGCGGCCTACCAGCGTAAAGTAGGCGCCGAAGGCAATCACCGAGCCAAACAGAGCAAGATAGAGCAGCGCCCCCATATAGCTCACCGTCCATTCCGGCATAAAGCTTTCGCCCCTGAAGAGAGCGATAAGGCCCATCACGACGGTGCCATACAGCATCGCCCAGGCGTTGGTGGTCATGGTTTCCAGCCCGTTTCGCTGATGACGCATGCTGATCATATTCCCCAGCGAGAAGCCGTAGGTGCCAAGGGCGGAAAGCCCGATGCCCGTAGGCAATGACGCGTTCCAGCCGCTGGCGAGCAGATCGTTCCAGAACAGGGTAATGATCCCGATAAGCCCCAGCGCTGCCGCTGTCCAGAAGCGCGCGGGGGGACGCTGGCCGAAGAAGATAAAGCTGTTGATGGCGTTATACAGTACGGCCATCGAGAAAATCACCGACTCAAGTCCGGTATTGATATGGGCGGCGGCGGTATAAAAGCACCAGAAGTTGAAACAGAAAACGCAGCAACCCTGAAGCATGCAATAGAGATGATCCCGCAGCGCCAGCCTGCGCAGGCGACGAAGGGCGACCAGGACGATCATCATCGTGGCGCTGGCCACGGCGAAGCGCCAGAAAATGGAGACCGGCGCTGCAACCGGCCCCTGTTGTAAAAAAATGGCGATCCAGGTCGTGCCCCAGATAACAACAACCAGCCCATAGAGTAATGCGTTCATGGTGTCTCTCTTCTCATACCGCGAAAAACAACAGTGTGGCGAAAGAAGGGGGCCCCGGCTTTCATCGCCTTGCGCCGGACTTGCAAATTCTTGCGCTTTTTTCTCGCACAATGGCTGGTAACAGGCTGCAACACTTCTTAGACTGACAGTCTGATTAATCACCTGTTTACGGCCATGTCTCTCGTTTACGACACCTTTGAAACGTTACGCCAAAAAAATGCAGTGCTGCGGGAAACCGTCGCGCTCAATACTGGCATTCAACTGGCGGCGTGGTACAACAAGCACGACACGATCACCGTGAAAAGCAACCATCACACCCTTAGCCTGTACGTGGCGGATGGCTATGAAAGCTATCAAAAAACGCCGGGTGGCTGGAAAAATGGCGGCGGGCCGGACCGTTTTTGTCTGATGCCGGAAGAGAGCGAATCCACATGGGATATTCGTGATGACCTGTCGTTCGTGCACCTCTACTGCACCGATGAACACCTGCGGGACGTGGGGGAGAAAATCTGGGATAAACGACCGCTATCGCTGACGCTGGAGGAAAAAATCTTCGGCAGCGATCCGAAAATCACCGCCCTTTATCGCCAGTTTTTGCTCGGCTGCGACTGGCAGCAAAACGCCAATCAGCTCAACCTGAGCACTGCGTCGACCTTATTGCTGACGCATTTGGTCCAGCACTATTCCAGCGTCCAGTGGAAGTTACCGGTGGTGACCGGCGGGCTATCGCCGTTTGTGCTGCGCAACGTGCTGGCCTTTATCGAGGAAAATCTGGCGCAACCCTTAACGCTGGCGGAACTGGCGGGCCAGGCCGCACTCAGTGAGTATCACTTTGCGCGGATGTTCCGCCAGTCGATGGGGCTGGCGCCGCATCAGTACGTCATGCAGCGCCGAATGGAGAAGGCCAAAGCGCTGATTCAGCACACGACCACGCCGCTCACCGACATCGCGCTGGCCTGCGGATTTAACTCCGCCAGCCATTTCAGTAACCGTTTTCGCAGCATGACCGGCATCACGCCGTCACAGCTACGCGCGGCGAAGGCGTGAGAAGACAGCGTAACAGATCCCACCCAGCACCAGCCCCCAGAAAGCGGAGCCAATTCCCAGGAGCGTGACGCCGCTGGCGGTCATCAGGAAGGTGACGATCGCCGCGTCGCGCTCTGCTTCATGATTCAGTGCCTGATACAAACTCCCGCTGATAGTGCCGAGCAGGGCCAGCCCGGCCAGCGTCTGGATGCCGCTCAGCGGCAGGGCGGCCATCAGCCCCGAAATCGACCCGCCGAACACCCCCGCCAGCAGATAAAACCCGCCTGCGGCCGCCGCTGCCAGCCAGCGTTTACTGGCATCCGGGTGGGCGTCCGGACTCTGGCAGATGGCGGCGGTGATGGCGGCGATACAGATGGAATAGACGCCGAAGGGGGACAACAGAAGCGCCAGCCCGCCGGTGGCAACGATCAGCGGTGAGACCGCCAGCGGATAGCCCGATGCCTGCATGGTGGCGAAGCCGGGCGCATTCTGCGATGCCATGGTCACCAGGAAGAAGGGTAAGCCGACGCTGATCAGGCTGGTGAAGGTGAACGCAGGGGCAATGAATTCCGGCATGATCACCGATAACGTCATTTTATTCGTGACAACGTCACCTCCAGCCCAGGCCACGAACACCCCCACCAGCAGCGTGGCGACAATGGCGTACCGGGGCGCTACGGCTTTAGCCACCAGCCAGGCGACCAGCATACTGCCGCAAAGAAGCACGTGTCCCTCAAGATTGCTAAATGCCTTCAGGCCAAACTGTAAAAGCACGCCTGCCAGCATAGCGGCGGCAAGCGAGTGCGGGATCAGTTTCATCAACCGGGCAAACAGGCCAGTGATGCCGCACAGCAGAATCAGCGCATTCGCAAATATAAATACCCCTATGGTTTCCGCCAGCGTCACGCCTTGCAGGCTGGTGGCGAGCAGCGCCGCGCCAGGAGTCGACCAGGCGGTCAGCACCGGGGCTTTATACCACCACGACAATGCAAGCGTGCTGATCCCCATCCCGAGCCCCAGCGCGGTCATCCATCCGGCGATTTGCTGTGTACTGGCGCCCGCCGCCGCAGCCGCCTGCCAGATAATGGCGGCAGAGCTGGCGTAGCCCACCAGAACGGCAACAAAACCAGCCAGCACGGCAGGAAAGAGAGAGGCAGTCGATCGCATGTGAACTCCGTTGTGCGTTATAACGTCCGGGATAAGGTATCACTGTGCGCTATAGCGTACAAGTGGTATGCTTTGCTGCAACGGGAGGAACTATGGATATCACTCAACACCTGGCAACCACACTGAAAGCGCTGCGTCAGGCGCGGGGCTGGAGCCTGTCGAAACTGGCGGAAGAGACGGGCGTGTCGAAAGCGATGCTTGGGCAAATCGAACGCAATGAGTCCAGCCCGACGGTCTCAACCTTGTGGAAAATTGCCACCGGGCTGAACGTACCTTTTTCGGCGTTTATCACTCCAGAGAGCGAACCGCAGGCGGTGTTCGATCCGCAGCAGCAGGCGATGGTGGTGAAACCGCTTTTCCCCTGGGATGAACAGCTTAAGTTCGACCATTTCTCCATCACCCTGTCGCCCGGCGCGCTGAGTGAGTCCACGCCGCACGAAGCCGGGGTGATTGAACACGTGGTGGTGATAAGCGGTGAGCTGGATATGCATATCGACGGTGTCTGGCGCACTCTATACGCTGATTCAGGCGTGCGTTTTGTCGGCGATAAACCGCACGCGTACCGTAACAGCAGCACTCGGACGGTGCATTTTCACTCTCTGATCCATTATCCCCGCTAAAGCGTTGCAAAACGGTTTCACTGGCACAGACTTCTGACTACAATAGCCGCCATTTTGACCATAACGGATAACGACGAAGTATGCGCCTGCACCCCCATCATCTTGAACTGCTAAGCCCGGCCCGCGACGCCGCCATTGCCCGTGAAGCCATTCTTCACGGTGCGGATGCCGTCTACATTGGCGGCCCAGGCTTTGGTGCCCGTCATAACGCCAGCAATAGCCTGCGCGACATTGCCGAACTGGTACCGTTCGCCCACCGTTTCGGGGCGAAGGTGTTCGTGACCCTGAACACCATTCTTCATGATGATGAGCTGGAGCCCGCGCAGCGTCTAATTACCGATCTTTACCAGACCGGCGTTGACGCTCTGATCGTTCAGGATATGGGTGTTCTGGAACTGGATATCCCGCCAATTGAGCTGCACGCCAGCACCCAGTGCGATATCCGCACCGTTGAGAAGGCGAAGTTTCTTTCAGACGTCGGGTTTACGCAGATTGTTCTGGCGCGCGAGCTGAACCTGAACCAGATCCGCGATATCCACCAGGCCACCGACGCGACCATTGAATTCTTTATCCACGGTGCGCTTTGCGTGGCCTATTCCGGGCAGTGTAATATCTCTCACGCCCAGACGGGGCGCAGCGCTAACCGCGGCGACTGCTCTCAGGCCTGCCGTCTGCCGTATACCCTGAAAGACGATCAGGGCCGCGTGGTGGCATTCGAAAAACACCTGCTGTCGATGAAAGATAACGATCAGACGGCAAACCTCGGCGCGCTGATCGATGCCGGCGTACGCTCCTTCAAAATTGAAGGCCGCTACAAGGACATGAGCTACGTGAAAAATATCACCGCCCATTATCGTCAGATGCTGGATGCCATCATCGAGGATCGCGGTGACCTGGCGCGCGCGTCCGCCGGTCGTACAGAGCATTTCTTTATTCCATCGACGGACAAAACGTTCCACCGCGGCAGTACGGATTATTTCGTTAATGCGCGCAAAGGGGATATTGGCGCGTTCGATTCACCGAAGTTTATTGGTCTGCCGGTGGGTGAAGTGCTGAAAGTGGCGAAGGATCATCTTGACGTTCAGGTTACAGAGCCGCTGGCGAACGGCGATGGCCTCAACGTGATGATCAAACGTGAAGTGGTTGGTTTTCGCGCCAATACGGTGGAGAAAACCGGCGAAAATCGTTATCGCGTCTGGCCGAACGAAATGCCTGCCGACCTTTACAAAGCCCGCCCGAATGCGGCGCTGAACCGTAACCTGGATCACAACTGGCAGCAGGCCTTGCTCAAGACCTCCAGCGAGCGTCGCATTGCGGTGGATATCGCGCTGGGTGGCTGGGAAGAGCAGCTGATCCTGACCATGACCTGCGAAGACGGCATCAGCGTGACGCATACGCTCGACGGCCTGTTCGAGGTGGCGAACAATGCGGAGAAAGCGCTCAGCAACCTCAAGGATGGCGTAGCGAAGCTCGGGCAGACCATTTATTATGCGCGCAATATTGAGGTGAATCTGCCGGATGCGCTGTTCGTGCCGAACAGCCTGCTGAACCAGTTCCGCCGTGAAACGGCTGAGATGCTGGATGAAGCACGCCTGGCAAACTATCCGCGCGGCAGTCGTAAGGCCGAAGCGGTGCCTGCGCCGGTCTACCCGGACACGCATCTCTCTTTCCTTGCGAACGTTTACAACCACAAAGCGCGTGCGTTTTACCATCGTCACGGCGTGCAGTTGATTGACGCCGCGTATGAAGCGCATGAAGAGAAGGGCGATGTGCCGGTGATGATCACCAAACACTGCCTGCGGTTTGCCTTTAACCTTTGTCCGAAACAGGCGAAAGGGAATATTAAAAGCTGGAAAGCGACGCCGATGCAGCTGGTGAATGGCGATGAAGTACTGACGCTGAAGTTTGACTGCCGTCCGTGTGAAATGCACGTTATCGGCAAGATGAAGAATCACATCTTCAAAATGCCGTCTCCGGGCAGCATTGTGGCCTCCGTCAGCCCTGACGATTTGATGAAGACCCTGCCGAAGCGTAAAGGCAGCTAACCCGCAGAGTGGGTATCCGGTTTGCGCGATTTCTGCCAGGCATGGTGCTCGCGCAACCCCTCCGCAGACTCCTCTGCCGCGCTGCGTAACTCGTCGCTGTCAGCTTCATGACGAAGCTGATGGTCGGCGTTTTTCACATACACAAATTCATGCCCTTTGTGCTCCGCCATAATCTGCCCCGAGAACAGTGCACTAATCAGCAGCAGTAGCGAAAAGCCTTTTCTGAACATCTTTTACCCCCGAAAATACGCTACGGTCATCGTAGGGATAATTTCATAGAGTAATTATTCGACTCTTTAAATTTGAGAAAATAGACTGTCAAAAATTGTGGTCGCCATAAAACTCACTTAAGACTATTCTTAAAAGCAATATCGCCGTTGTAAACTCCCATTTCTGGTATGAAAAGAGAAGCTAGATTTATTGGGAAATCATTTACAATAAGATTTTTCTGGCTAAGGATTGGATCGAATAAATGAAAAAAATAATCGTGCTATCACTTCTGGGCGTAGTGGTTGCGGTGGGTGCTGCGGCCAGCATCTATTCAAATGAAGAACCAGAATATATTCAGTCAGCAAAAAGCCGTGTCGGATCGTATTTAACCAGCGATTACGGACGTGTCGAATGTAATAGCACCCAGGTAAGTGAAGATCGCTGGGAGCTGGGCTGTACCAATAAGGCGAGGGGCAAAACCTTCCAGTTCGCTGTTTACCCATCCGAGCAGGCGCCGTATGGGGTCTCTCGTGCGTTTTATCTCGAAGCGATTAATGATGATGCCCGCCAGAGTGCAGAGCAGGGGCTGATGCGTTATCTGCAAATTAATACCAAAGCGGGTTAATCGATTCGTTTATGCTTCGTTGAGGCTCACAGTGGTAGATTGCAGGTGATCCACATCCCGGTATGGAATACCGGAGCGTAGATACCAAAATACAAATCTATCCATGCAAGCATTTACCGCCAGATTATGGCGGTTTTTTTTTGCCCGTTTATCGTACCGGTAAAAATTGTTTGCGATATTGCGCGGGTGAAAGCGCATATTGCTGCCGGAAATGGTGGCGCAGCGTGGCACTTTGTCCAAATCCGGTTTGTTCCGCAATATTGTCGATGCTGAGCCGACTGTTTTCGAGATAATCTTTTGCCCGCTGCAATCGCGCAGTCAATAACCAGCGCGCGGGCGTTGTTCCGGTCGCGTCCTGGAAACGGCGCAGAAAGGTGCGCTGACTCATACCCACCCGCAGGGCCAGCGATTCGACGGTATGGGAAACAGCCGGATGCTGGTGAAGATAATCAAACAGCTGGCCGAGGCGCTGGCTCTCCCGCAACTGAGCCACCGGTCGGCTAAGCTGCTGGGTTTGCGAGCCGTCCCGATGGGGCGGGATCACCAGCCGACGCGCCACGCGGTTTGCCACTTCCATACCGTAATTCCGGCGCACCACGTGCAGGCACAGATCAATCCCCGCGGCGCTTCCGGCGGAAGTGAGAATATCGCCTTCGTCCTGGTAGAGCACATCTTCGACCACGGTAATGGCGGGATAGCGTGTTTTCAGCGCTTGCGTATAGCGCCAGTGGGTGGTCGCCTTCCGCCCGTCAAGCAGGCCTGAGGCTGCCAGAACGAAAACGCCAGAACAGATCGAGAGTAGCTGGCAGCCGCGGGCATGCGCCGCGCGGAGCGCCTGGCAGAGCGCTTCGGGTACGGGTTCGTCCAGCCCTCGCCAGCCGGGAACGACAACCAGATCCGCCGTCTCCAGCAGACCCAGATCGCCATCGGCCAGAATACGGATCCCGCCCGTTGCCCGGAGTTCGCCATCATCCACGCTCGCCACGGCAAACTGATACCAGTCATCGCCCATCTCCGGGCGCGGCAAGCCAAAGATTTCTACCGCCACGCCAAACTCAAAGGTACATAAACCGTCATATGCCAGCACGACCGCGCGCGGCGAGGGATGTCTTAAGTTTGTCATCTTTTTGCTGTTTTCTGGCATAGGCGGACGCATTCATGGGCTGAGTTAAGGGATAGAGTAGTGTTAACACAAACACCACAAATGAGGAAGATTCATGAGCTATGTTACTGAATTTCCGGCTGCTGAGCCGCAGGAAGCTGCGGGACATTTTCTGCGTCGTCTGAGTGTCGAGACGGACTGCGCCGATGTCCATCACGCGGTATCCGGCGGTGAGCAGGACTTTGTTCTGCTGCACGTTGTCGGAAAGCCTGAACATTTTGCCCGGCGGCATCTGCCCGGCGCGCTGCATTTACCCTGGAGCCAGATCACCGCAGAGCGGATGAAAGCGTGGCCGGAGGGCACGCTGTTTGTCGTCTATTGTGCAGGCCCGCACTGCAACGGGGCGGACAGGGCGGCGCTGAAGCTGGCGCGTCTGGGTCTGCCGGTTAAGATTATGCTCGGGGGCATGACCGGCTGGGAAGATGAGCGGTTCGCGTTTGCAGGATCTTCATCACCCGCTCTGTGAACATGAATTTATTTCAACACAGATGAAATTTTCTCGTTTGTCGGCGGCGAGCCGGTATGACATCTTTTCAGGACGTTTAGACATCCAGAAGTCTAAAGATTCAAGAGATGAATTATCACTGTGGGCAATTAACGCCGACAGACAGAGGAGATTTCCATGCAGCGACACCATGCCCCGTACCGCGCCGATGTAGTCGGCAGTTTTTTACGCCCGGATGCCATTAAACAGGCCCGTCTGCAATTTGCCAGCGGTGAAATCGATGCCGGGCAGCTTCGCGCGGTTGAGGACGAGGCCATTCGTCATGTTGTCGAGCAGCAGTGCGCCTGCGGTCTGCATGTGGTAACGGACGGTGAATTCCGCCGCGCCTGGTGGCACTTTGACTTTTTTGACGGGCTACAGGGCGTGGAGCGTTATGATTCCCAGCAGGGCATTCAGTTCAACGGGGTGCAGACTAAAGCCCATGGCGTGCGCGTAACGGGCAAACTGGGCTTCGGCGATCATCCTATGCTGGAAGATTTCCGCTACCTCAAAAGCATTAGCGGTAATGCACAGCCGAAGATGACCATTCCGAGCCCGAGCGTGCTGCACTTCCGCGGTGGCCGCAAGGATATTGATGCTACGGTCTACCCGGATCTGAAGGATTACTTTGACGATCTGGCGACCACCTGGCGCGATGCCATTCGGGCCTTTTACGATGCAGGCTGCCGCTATCTGCAGCTGGATGACACCGTCTGGGCCTATCTTTGTTCGGAGGACCAGCGCCGCCAGATCCGCGAGCGCGGTGACGATGCAGACGAACTTGCCCGGACCTATGCCCGGGTGCTGAATAAGGCGCTGGAGGGCAAACCGGACGATCTGACCGTCGGGCTGCACGTCTGCCGCGGCAACTTCCGCTCAACCTGGATTTCCGAGGGCGGCTATGAGCCGGTGGCGGAGGTGCTGTTCGGCACCGTGAACGTCGACGCGTTCTTCCTGGAGTACGACAACGACCGTAGCGGGGACTTCGCGCCACTGCGTTTTGTGCGCCCGGGTAAACAGCAGGTGGTTCTGGGGCTGATCACCACCAAACACGGTGAACTGGAGAACCCGCAAGGGGTGAAAGCGCGTCTGGAAGAGGCTGCGCGCTACGTGGCGAAAGAGCAGATTTGCCTCAGCCCGCAGTGCGGATTTGCTTCTACGGAAGAGGGTAACAGCCTGAGCGAAGCCCAGCAGTGGGATAAAGTTCGCCTGGTGACGCAAATCGCCAGCGACGTCTGGTAACGCCGTTTACAGCGCTGCATTATTACAGTGCAGCGCTGTACCATTCTGAGTCGTTTCCCGTCACTCCTCTCTTCGATCCCTTTAAAATCCTGTCTCTGCAACCTGGCACTGTTTTTGCTCTCCTGAAACTGGCGTTACTTTTTTCTGCGTCCGGCGGTAACGGACGTCTTCGCACAGCTTTCTTTTCAGGAGTGAAAATATGCACCGTCGTACCTTTATTAAAGCGTTCACCTTGTCCGCCTCCGTCATCGCCATGGGAATGAGCTTTGGCGTCCAGGCCGCAGAGACCATTAAAGTCGGGATTATGCACTCTCTCTCCGGCACGATGGCCATTTCAGAAACGCCCCTGAAAGATGTCGCCCTGATGACCATCGATGAAATCAACGCTAAAGGCGGCGTGCTCGGGAAAAAGCTGGAGCCGGTGGTGGTTGACCCGGCATCCAACTGGCCGCTGTTTGCCGAAAAGGCCCGCCAGCTTCTGAGCCAGGATAAGGTCGCCGTGGTGTTTGGCTGCTGGACCTCCGTATCGCGTAAATCGGTTCTGCCGGTTTTTGAGGAGCTGAACGGTTTGCTGTTCTATCCGGTGCAGTATGAAGGTGAAGAGATGTCACCTAACGTCTTCTATACCGGCGCGGCGCCTAACCAGCAGGCGATCCCGGCGGTGGAGTACCTGATGAGCGAGGACGGCGGCAGCGCGAAGCGATTCTTCCTGCTGGGTACGGACTACGTTTACCCGCGCACTACTAACAAGATCCTGCGCGCCTTCCTGCACTCGAAAGGCGTTGAAGATAAAGATATTGAAGAGGTCTACACCCCATTTGGACATAGCGATTACCAGACCATCGTCGCCAGTATCAAAAAGTTCTCCACAGGCGGCAAAACGGCAGTGGTCTCCACCATCAACGGTGATTCCAACGTGCCTTTATATAAAGAACTGGCGAACCAGGGGCTGAAAGCCACAGACGTGCCGGTGGTGGCGTTCTCGGTGGGCGAGGAAGAACTTCGCGGCATTGATACCAAACCGCTGGTGGGTAACCTGGCGGCGTGGAACTACTTTGAATCCGTCGACAACCCGACCAACCAGTCCTTTGTCGCGGCTTACAAAGCCTACGCGAAAGCCCATAAGCTGCCGAATGCCGATACCGTGGTCACCAACGATCCGATGGAAGCGACTTACGTTGGCCTGCATATGTGGGCGCAGGCGGTTGAAAAAGCGGGAACAACCGACGTGGACAAAGTGCGCGCGGCAATGGCGGGCCAGTCGTTCAACGCGCCGTCCGGCTTTACGCTGACCATGGACGCCACCAACCACCACCTGCATAAGCCCGTCATGATTGGTGAAATTGAAGGCAACGGCCAGTTCAACGTCGTCTGGCAAACCGAACAGCCGGTACGCGCTCAGCCGTGGAGCCCGTTTATCGCCGGGAATGACAAAAAGCCTGACCAGCCGATGAAAACCGCCAGCAACTAAGCCACCACCAGGGAGAGACGTCATGAACGCCATACGCATGATGATTGCGATTGTGTGGCTTACCGGACTGCTGCCAGGGATGGCGCAGGCATCGGATGCCGATGATTTCGTTGCCGCTAGCCGCAGCCAGCAAACCGCCATGCTGACCCGCTGGGCAGCCACGCCGGAACCTGCACGTTTGCCGCTGCTTAAGGCGCTGCAACAGGAGAACCTTTATACCGACAGCCAGAAGAAGGCATTTACCCGCATCGACGGCGAAATGGTTGCCCTGGGCGCGGCAAAAAGCGCTGAAGGCACGACCAAAGCCGTGCGGCTGACCAACCGACTGCGCGTGTTAACCGTCACGGCGCTGGCGACGCATCAGCTTGTCAGTGACAGTGTCACCGAAAGGCGTCATGCCGCGCGGCAACTTCAGCGTGACGCCCGGCCGGATATGCTCGGCTTTCTGCAACAGCGGGCCAGTAGCGAAACGGACGACGTCACCCGACAGTCGCTGATGCTGGCGCTGGCAAACCTCCAGCTGACGAGCCCACAGGCTGAAGTACGGCTCAAGGCTGTTGAGCTGTTGGGACAGTCTGACGATCCGGACGTGCAGGCCACGCTGACGCCGTTCACCCAAACGCAAACCGAGCCGGACGCACGGGTACGTGCCGCCGCCGCTGAGAGCCTGGAGCGTATTCAGCACCGGCTGATGTGGGGCGAACTGCTGGGGCAGGCCTTCATGGGCCTGTCGTTGGGGTCGGTACTTTTGCTGGCCGCGCTCGGGCTGGCTATCACCTATGGTCTGCTGGGGGTGATAAACATGGCTCACGGTGAAATGCTGATGCTCGGGGCGTATGCCACCTGGATGGTGCAGCAGGTAATGGCGCAGTGGATGCCTCAGTGGCTGGCGCTTTATCCGGTGGTGGCGCTGCCGGTGGCGTTTTGCCTGACCGCAGGCATCGGGATGGTGCTGGAGCGCACGGTGATCCGCCATCTTTATGGCCGCCCGCTGGAAACCCTGCTCGCCACCTGGGGGATAAGCCTGATGCTTATCCAGCTGGTCCGCATGACCTTTGGCGCTCAGAACCTTGAGGTCGCTAACCCGGCATGGCTGTCCGGCGGGGTGCAGGTTTTCGCCAACCTGACGCTGCCCTGGAACCGTATTGTGGTGCTCGGCTTTGTACTGCTGGTGCTGTTCTTCACCTGGCTCATTCTGAACAAAACGCGTCTGGGTCTCAACGTGCGGGCGGTGACGCAAAACCGCAGCATGGCGGCCTGCTGCGGCGTTCCCACCGGACGGGTAGATATGCTGGCATTTGGCCTCGGGTCCGGCATTGCCGGGTTGGGCGGCGTGGCGTTGTCCCAGCTGGGGAACGTGGGGCCGGAGCTGGGCCAGGGATACATCATCGATTCGTTCCTGGTGGTGGTGCTCGGCGGCGTCGGCCAGCTGGCCGGTAGCGTCGCGGCGGCCTTTGGTCTGGGGATCTTCAATAAAATTCTTGAACCGCAGATGGGCGCCGTGCTGGGCAAGATCCTGATTCTGGTGGCGATCATTCTGTTTATCCAGAAACGTCCGCAGGGGTTATTCGCACTTAAAGGGAGGGTGACAGACTGATGAGCCAGCCATTGACCTTAACACTGGCGCGCAGGGCACCGCGCACCGCGCAAATCTTCGGCAGTCTGCTGGTTGCGGCGCTGCTGGTGCTGCCTTTTCTCGCGCTGTTACCCGCCACCCATCCGCTGGCCGTTTCGACGTGGATGTTGACGCTTATCGGCAAGATCCTCTGCTACGCAATTGTCGCCGTGGCCCTCGATCTGGTCTGGGGCTATGCCGGTATGCTCTCGCTGGGGCACGGCATATTCTTCGCCCTGGGCGGCTATGCGATGGGCATGTACCTGATGCGCCAGGCGGCCGGGGACGGGCTGCCCGCGTTTATGTCGTTTCTCTCGTGGAGCGAACTGCCCTGGTTCTGGTGGGGAACGCAGCATTTTGCCTGGGCGCTGGTGTTAATCGTGACGATCCCCGGCCTGCTGGCGCTGGTCTTCGGCTGGTTTGCTTTCCGCTCGAAGATCAAAGGGGTCTATTTCTCCATCATGACCCAGGCGCTGACCTATGCGGGCATGCTGCTGTTCTTTCGCAACGAAACCGGCTTTGGCGGCAATAACGGCTTTACCGGCTTTACCACGCTGCTCGGGTTTTCCGTTACGGCGACTACCACGCGGATCGCGCTGTTTCTCGCAACGGTCATGCTGCTGCTTCTGGCCCTGGGCACAGGCTACGCCCTGGCGAAGAGTAAATTTGGCCGCATTTTAACGGCGGTGCGCGATGCGGAAAACCGTCTGACGTTCTGCGGCTACGATCCGCGCGGCTTCAAGCTGCTGGTCTGGACGCTTTCCGCCGTGCTGTGTGGCCTGGCGGGAGCGCTGTACGTTCCGCAGGTGGGCATTATCAACCCGGGTGAAATGTCGCCGACCAACTCGATTGAAGCGGCCATCTGGGTGGCGCTGGGCGGGCGCGGCACCCTGGTAGGCCCGGTGATTGGTGCGGCGCTGGTCAATGGTGCGAAGAGCTTTTTCACCGTGGCGATGCCGGAGTACTGGCAACTGTTTCTTGGGCTGATTTTCATCGCCGTGACGCTCTTTTTACCGCGCGGCGTGTTCGGTCTGTTTCGTAAGGGAGAGAATTAATGCAGCCCTCTGAAGGACTCTTTACCCGCCAGCTACCGGGCGATCGTTACCGTGAGCAGACCGATCCGGTGTTACAGCTTGAGGCCATTAACGTCAGTTTCGATGGTTTTCAGGCGTTGACCGATCTCTCACTTAATATCGGCGTCGGTGAATTGCGCTGCATCATTGGCCCTAACGGCGCCGGTAAAACTACGCTGATGGACGTGATCACCGGCAAAACCCGGCCAAAAAGCGGGAAGGCTATTTACGATCAGTCCATCGATCTGACAGCCCTTGAACCGGCGGCCATTGCCCGTCAGGGCATTGGCCGTAAGTTCCAGAAACCGACCGTGTTTGAAGCGCTGACCGTAGGGGAAAACCTCGAAATCGCCATGAAAGCCGACAGGTCCGTCTGGGCGAGCCTGCGGGCAACACTCAGCGGCGAGCAGCGCGACCGCATTGACGAGATGTTGGTTTTGCTGCGGCTTGGCAGCGAGCGCGATCGCCGCGCCGGGCTGCTTTCCCACGGGCAGAAGCAGTTTCTGGAGATCGGCATGCTGCTGGTGCAGGATCCGCATCTGTTGCTGCTGGACGAACCCGCCGCCGGTATGACCGACGCAGAGACGGAATACACAGCCGAGCTGTTCCGAACTCTGGCAGGCAAGCATTCGCTGATGGTGGTTGAGCACGATATGGGCTTCGTCGAGACCATCGCCGACCACGTCACGGTGCTGCATCAGGGGCGCGTACTGGCCGAAGGCTCGCTTCGCGAGGTACAGGCCAATGAGCAGGTGATCGACGTCTATCTGGGACGCTAAGGAGAGGTAATGTTACAGGTTAACGAGCTGAATCAGTACTACGGCGGAAGTCATATTCTGCGCGGGGTGAGCTTTGAGGCGGTGGTCGGGGAAGTTACCTGCCTGCTGGGGCGCAACGGGGTGGGGAAAACCACACTGCTGAGGTGCCTGATGGGGCTGATCCCGGTGAAAGCCGGGGAGGTGGTCTGGCAGGGAAAGACCATCACTCACAGTAAACCGCACCAGCGGGTGCAGTCCGGCGTGGCGTATGTTCCGCAGGGGCGGGAGATTTTTCCGCGTCTGACCGTAGAAGAAAATCTGCTGATGGGACTGTCGCGCTTCTCCGCGGGAAACGCAAGGAGCGTGCCGGAGGAGATTTGGCAGCTTTTCCCGGTGCTGAAGGAGATGAAACACCGTCGCGGAGGCGATCTTTCCGGTGGTCAGCAGCAGCAGCTGGCGATTGGTCGCGCGCTGGCGAGCCGTCCACGGTTACTGATCCTGGATGAACCCACGGAAGGTATACAGCCGTCGGTGATTAAAGAGATTGGGCAGGTGATCCGCAGCCTGGCGAACCGGGGGGATATGGCGATCCTGCTGGTGGAGCAGTTTTATGATTTTGCGGCGGAGCTGGCCGACAGCTATCTGGTGATGTCGCGCGGCAGCATCGTCCAGCAAGGGCGCGGTGAGAACATGGAGCAGGAGGGGGTTCGCGGACTGGTTGCGATCTGAAATGTTATACTATAACATCCTCATTCTTATAACACGGAATGAGGGTTTTGCTGTGGCTGCACAACTTGGAAAAATTGCGCTGACTCTGGGAACGCTGCTGGTAAGCGGCTCGCTTTTTGCCCATTCGCACGGTCATCAGATGACGGAGGCGGAACAGAAGGCGGCAAACGGCGTCTTTGAGGATAAAGACGTCAGGGACAGGACGCTGTCTGACTGGGACGGGACCTGGCAGTCTGTTTACCCGTTCCTGCTTGATGGTTCGCTGGATCCGGTTTTCGAAAAGAAAGCGCGGAAGGGGGAAAAATCCGCTGCCGAGGTGAAAGCCTACTACCGTAAGGGCTACGCGACGGACGTGGACGCCATCGGCATTGAAAACAACGTGATGGAATTCCACAGAGGCAAAACGATGAGCAGCTGCCGCTACGACTACAGCGGCTATAAAATTCTGACCTATGCGTCGGGGAAAAAAGGCGTGCGCTACCTGTTTGAATGTAAGGATAAGGCAAGCCAGGCGCCTAAGTTTGTGCAGTTCAGCGATCATACCATCGGGCCGAAAGCCTCTTCACACTTCCATATCTTTATGGGCAACACCTCCCACGAGGCGCTGCTGAAAGAGATGGATAACTGGCCGACCTACTACCCGAACGAGATGTACAAAGAGCAGGTGGTGGAGGAGATGTTGCACCACTAGGCTGTTGGATTTGCCGGGTGGGGGCTTAGCCTTACCCGGCGTGGGATTAGGGTTTTCCAGGTCGGGTAAGCGCAGCGCCACCCGACACGCTATCTTCACTTTTCACGCGCATCCCGCGCAAAACCATCAGCCACGCCGCAATAATGGCGGCCATCATAATAATAAATAACGACCAGTGCGGCAGATGGGTCAGGATGAGCCCGGTGATCATCGGGTTCGCCGCCGCGCCCAGCCAGCCCAGCGCCTGGGCGGAGAAGTAGCTCGCCTTCATGCCCGGCGGGGCGATATTGTCGATCAGCATGTATTCACCCGGGGCATAAATAATTTCACCCAGGGTGAAAATCGCCGCCGCAATCCCCCAGTAAAGCAGGTTCTCGCCGGAAAGCATAAACCCGCCCAGCCCGAGGATGAAAAAGAGCGTCGCGGCAGTCATTAGCGGGCGGATGTTGCTGGCGGAGATCTTGCGGCCAAGCGCGTATTGCAGGGTGACCACCACCACCGCGTTGACGGGCAACACAACGGCCACCACCTTTTCTGCGAAATCGCTGTCCGCATACGCGGCGAGGACATACTGGGAAATGCAGCTGGCGAACGATCCGCCCACATAGGACGCCAGCAGGCCGGAGAGCGTGTACCAGAACAGCGCCCGGTCCTTCAGCAGCACCGAGGGCTGCCACGGCGCTTTTTCCTCCACGCTGTCAGACGCTACGCTTTTCTGCACAAAGAAATGGATAAACCCGAGCGGCAGTGCGGCGCAGAAGGCCGCCAGCCAGAACGGCAGTTGCAGGCTGTACATCACCAGTAGAGTGCCAACCGGCGGCCCAATCGTCCAGCCGATGTTCAGGAAACTGTAGTTGAGTGAGAAAACGCGCGCCTTTTCGCTGGAGGTCAGCACGTCGGCAAACCATGCTTTCAGCACCGTTGAGAAGACGGAATAGGCGCAGTTAATCAGGGCAAAGAACAACACCACCAGCGTCACGTTATTCACCAGCGGAATGGCCACAAACCCGGCGATAAAGGCCACGATGGCGACCAGCATATAGCGTTTTTTGTCGAACTTGTCCGCCAGGATGCCAAACCCCAGGCTAAACACCACGCCAATGGTCAACGCCACGGTAAGGGCATAGCCAATATTCTCCACGCTCATATCGTACACGCGTGTGAGATATATGGTCATAAAGGGCAGCGTTGCCCCGCGGCCAATTGTTAATAACAATGACGATGCCAGCAGCGCTGCGGTTGAGCGCCTGATTGATGGTTTCATTTTCCTGCCCGACAAATGCTTATGCTTTTTTTGTTGTGTTATTACAGGATTATCATGGGATCGGCAGCTTGTATAGCACCCAATTTATCCGCAAGTGCTTCTCCTCAGAACCAGAATTAATGATCTTCTCGCGGGGGTATTTTTTCTGTTACCTTGAAGTGTTTACAAAAATTTAATAATTCAGGGGCGGAAAATGACGCGGAAAGACGGGCTGTTAGCGTTACTGGTTGTCGTGGTGTGGGGACTCAATTTTGTGGTCATCAAAATGGGGTTGCACAACATGCCTCCACTCATGCTGGCGGGTCTGCGCTTCCTGCTGGTGGCCTTCCCGGCGCTGCTGTTCGTTGCCCGCCCAAAGATTCCCCTGAAGCTTCTGCTGGGCTACGGCCTCACCATCAGCTTTGGTCAGTTTGCGTTTCTTTTTTGCGCCATCAAATTCGGTATGCCTGCGGGTCTGGCTTCGCTGGTGCTTCAGGTGCAGGCTTTCTTTACCATTATTCTCGGCGCGTTTGTCTTTGGCGAACGTTTGCAGGGCAAACAGCTGGCGGGTATTAGCCTTGCGGTCTTTGGCGTGCTGGTGCTGATAGAAGGCAGCCTCAACGGTCAGCATGTCGCGCTGCTGGGCTTTATGCTCACCCTGGCGGCGGGGCTGAGCTGGGCGTGCGGCAACATCTTTAACAAGCTGATAATGCAGCATGAGTCGCGTCCTGGGATCATGTCGCTGGTGGTCTGGAGCGCGTTGATCCCCATTGTGCCGTTTATGGTCGCGTCGTTTATTCTGGATGGACCGCAGGTGATGCTGAATAGCCTGGTGGAGATCGACCTGACGACCATTTTGTCGCTGATCTACCTGGCATTAGTCGCCTCAATCATTGGCTACGGCATCTGGGGATCGCTGCTCGGACGCTATGAAACCTGGCGCGTGGCGCCGTTATCGCTGCTGGTTCCGGTGGTCGGGCTTGCCAGCGCCGCCCTGTTGCTGGATGAAACGCTCAGCGCGCTGCAACTGTGTGGCGCAGGGCTGATTATGGCCGGGCTGTATATCAACGTCTTTGGCTTGCGGGTGCGTCGGGCGACGCGGGTGCGGAGTTAAGGCAGAAAAAAGCCCCGCATTAGCGGGGCAAAAACGAATTACAGGTCGTGATTATAATACGGCACGCCTAATTCGTCGGATTTGTCGCTGCCAGCGCCCATGTGATTGAAGTCCCAGGGCGACTGGTTTTGCGTGGACGGCATAATCATGGTGTCACGATTATTTTGCTGCCCCGCACTGGGGGTTTGCTCCGCGAAGCTCTGGCCGGAAACCAGCACCAGCAAGGTGAGGGCGGCGGAGACGATAAATTTCATGATTTCCTCGGTTACGTCTTAACAGGCGATGATTAACTGCAATGTTTTAGCGGATACAGATAACGGGATTCACCCGGCATACTGGTAATACGGTACTTATGAGGCGGCACGTCAAAGTAGTTCTTGAACGTACGCGTCAGGGTTTGTTGCGATTCAAATCCGTAGCGTTCCGCCAGATAGAGGATCGGCTCATTGCTTTCTTTCAGTTTTTGGGCAATCTCCGTCAGCTTACGGCTGCGAATATATTGTCCTAATGAATGGCCGGTCTCTTTTTTAAACATCCGTTGCAGGTGCCATTTTGAGTAACCTGAACGCTCAGACACTTTCTCAAGGGAAAGTGGAGATTCCAGGTTATCTTCGATCCAGTCCAAAATGCTATGAATGGTGATAGCGTCAGTATTGCGTCTGGACATCGTCATACCTCTTTTTCTGTTTACGGCAGGATTTTCTTGAGTAAAAGCTCAAGCGTTGCCACTTCATCTGCCGTTAAGTTTTTTGTCAGTTCCTGGTGCAGTGTTTGTCCTACTAATTGATGACATTGCTCACACATGGCCGCGCCATCGCTGGTCAGTTTCACCAGTACGCCACGTTTGTCATTCGGGTTAGGGCTTCGTTCTATCCATCCTTTGCAGACGAGACGATCCAGCATGCGGGTTAACGCACCCAGATCGACAGAGAGCACCTTTTTCAGCTCAACCGGCGTGATACACACTTCGCAGCGAATGGAACACAGCACTTTGAACTGTGTTGCGGTGATATCCAGCGGTGACAGGTAGTCATTGAGCAGGCGATCTTTTTTCTGGTTAACCATATGAATAAGACGACCCAGTGGGATTATGTCGTTAAAGAGATCACTGGTGCTTTTCACAATGGTTGCCCTGGCAAGTAGTTTAGTCACGGCAGATATTATTGCTCAGGCAAGTATAAGTCAACTGAATGGATCAGCCGATGCCACGAAATGCTAAAACGCTTCAGGAACTTTTTCTGTACGCTTTTAAATCATATAGATAATCTGGGGTTATTAGTTACGCGAGACAATTATGGTTACGTTGCGCGGATAGCTCAGGACGAGACTTTCCCCCTATAATTGCGGTAATGAATAAGGATAAGGACTGCGGTGCATTATGTTGGATTTGATTAAAGCAGTGGGGCTTGGGCTGGTGGTGTTGCTTCCGCTGGCGAACCCGTTAACGACCGTGGCGCTCTTTCTGGGGCTGGCGGGTAACATGAACAGCGCGGAGCGCAACCAGCAGTCGAGGATGGCCTCCGTCTACGTCTTCGCGATTATGATGGTGGCTTATTACGCCGGACAACTGGTGATGAATACTTTTGGTATTTCGATTCCCGGTCTGCGTATCGCCGGTGGGCTGATTGTGGCGTTTATTGGTTTCCGGATGCTGTTCCCGGCGCATAAAGTGCATGAATCGCCGGAAGCCAAAAGCAAATCGGAGGAGCTTGAAAGCGAACCGAGCGCCAATATCGCGTTTGTGCCGTTAGCCATGCCGAGCACGGCGGGGCCGGGAACGATTGCGATGATCATCAGTTCCGCCTCAACGGTGCGTGATGGTGTTACTTTTCCGCACTGGGTTATTACCGTTGCGCCGCCGATCATTTTTGCGCTTATCGCCATTATCGTCTGGGGGTCATTGCGCAGCTCCGGGGCGATTATGCGCTGGGTGGGCAAGGGGGGAATTGAAGCTATCTCCCGTCTGATGGGCTTCCTGCTGGTCTGTATGGGCGTGCAGTTTATTATTAACGGCGTGCTGGAGATCATTAAGACGTATCACTGAGGACATTGCCGGGTGGCGCTGCGCTTACCCGGCCTACAAGTCCGTAATAACCTGGGCCGGGTAGGCCGAAGCCGCCACCCGGCATAACAAACGTCAACCGTGGCTGGTCTGTTCTTCCATCGCGACCGGCCATTTACGGAAGATAAGCACCGACCAGATCAGCGCAATCAGCGCGGGAATCGCCCCGAGATAGCCAATGGCCGACATCGTTACATGCAGGCTGATCTGATTTCCCACCAGCGCACCGGCCCCAATTCCCAGATTGAAAATTCCCGAGAACAGCGACATTGCCACGTCCGTGGCGTCCGGGGCCAGGGCCAGCACTTTGACCTGCATTCCCAGGCCAATAATCATGATCGCCACGCCCCAGAACAGACTGAGGATCGCCAGATGACTCTCGCTGCCTGCCGCAGGCATCAGTAACAGCAGGCACGCCAGCAGCAGGCCAATCGCACTGCTTACAAGCGCAGACGCGTGCTTATTGCCCAGCTTCCCGAACAGGATACTGCCGATAATACCCGCGCCGCCCAGGATCAGCAGCAGAACGGTGGCGAAGTTAGCGCTAAAGCCCGCCACAACCTGAACAAACGGCTCAATATAGCTGTAGGCCGTGTAATGGGCGGTCACCACAATCACGGTCAGCAGATAGATGCTCATCAGCGCTGGTCGACGCATCAGCAGCGGCAGACTTTTCAGCGAGCCGGAGTGTTCGCTGGGCAGTTTTGGCAGCAGTTTGATCAGACACACCAGGGTGATCAGCGCCCCCATGCCGATGGCAAAGAAGGTGGTGCGCCAGCCGAAGTATTGACCCACAATGCGCCCGATCGGCAGGCCTAACACCATCGCCAGCGCCGTTCCGGTGGCAATCAGGCTCAACGCCTGGGCGCGTTTCCCCGCCGGGGCGAGACGAATGGCGAGCGATGCGGTGATCGACCAGAAAACGGCATGGGCAAACGCGATGCCGACGCGGCTGATCACCAGCACCGTAAAGTTCCATGCCATAAATGACAGCACATGGCTGGCTATGAACACCACAAACAGCCCAATCAGCAGCTTACGACGTTCCATCTGGCTGGTCAGCAGCATAAACGGCAGCGACATCAGCGCTACCACCCATGCATAGATGGTCAGCATAATGCCAACCTGTGCCGTTTCCATATGGAAGCTGGCTGCAATGTCGGACAGCAGCCCAACCGGAACAAATTCCGTGGTGTTGAAAATAAACGCTGCGATGGCGAGCGTGACCACGCGTAGCCACGCGACCCTGCGGGAAACCGTGTGTGTTGTCATAGGGATATCTGGGATTCGTTGCCTGAAAGATGAGGAGACGATCTTAAAGCCTTAAACGGCGAAAACTCAACCGTTATGTGATGTGAATCACAAAATTTACCTTCATGCAGCGGTAGCGAACGCGGTTGTTTTCATTGAAGATAAAGAACAACACAACAAAAACAGGCGGTAACACAATGCAGGAGATTGATTTTTATCTGGTAGATGCGTTCAGCGAGTCCTCCTTTGGCGGCAACCCGGCGGCGGTGTGCCCGCTCGACGCGTGGCTACCGGATGAGACGTTACTGCGGATGGCACAACAGCATAACCAGTCGGAAACCGCGTTTTTTGTGTGCACCAAAGGGGGGATTGAGCTGCGCTGGTTCACCACGCTCACCGAGGTTAATCTGTGTGGTCACGCGACGCTTGCCGCGGCGTATGTTCTGTTTAACGAACTGGATTATCCGGACTCACGCCTTCATTTTGACACCGCTTCTGGTCGCCTGACCGTCAGCCGTGAAGGTGACTGGATGACGCTGGACTTCCCGGCCTGCCCGACGCAGGCACAGACGCCGCCACCGGAGATGCTCACCGCACTCGGTATCAGCCACTACGTCGAGGCGCGAAAAGGCCGCGCCTGGGTGCTGGTACTGGAGAGCCGCGAGCAGGTGGAAGCCATTAATCCGGATTTCTCCGCCATGACGCCGGGGGAGCATAAAGTGGCCGTCACCGCCCGGGACGAGGGGGAATACGACTTTGTCAGTCGTTTCTTCTCGCCGGGCGTGGCCGTGCCGGAAGATCCTGTCACCGGCTCCGCGCACACCATGCTGATCCCTTACTGGAGTGAACAGCTTGGCAAAACACAGATGTTTGCCCGTCAGGTTTCTGCCCGTGGTGGCGACGTACGCTGCGAACTGAAAGGCGACCGCGTGCGGATGGGCGGGCAGGCGGCGCTGTATCTGAAGGGCACAGTATTTCTGCGCTGAATAAATCTAAGAGGAACCAACGATGCAGGAAATTGATTTTTATCTGGTGGATGCCTTCAGCGACAGGGCGTTCGGCGGCAATGCGGCGGCGGTGTGTCCGCTGGAAGCGTGGCTGCCGGATGAGACGCTGCTGAAGATGGCGAAGCAGCATAATCAGTCAGAGACGGCGTTCTTTGTCCGAACGGATAACGGGTTTGAACTGCGCTGGTTTACCACGCAGGATGAAATTAACCTCTGCGGCCACGCAACCCTCGCGGCTTCTCACGTTATTTTCGAATACCTGGATTATCCACATACGGAAATCACCTTCACCACGCGCTTTGTCGGCGAACTTACGGTACAACGCAGCGGCGACTGGCTGACGCTGAATTTCCCGGCGTGGTCAACCGAGGTTGTCGATACTCCACCCCCAGTGCTGTTCAGCTCGCTGGGCATTAACGCGGCAAAAGAGGTGCGTGTGGGGCGCGATTACATGGTGGTGCTCGACAGCCAGCGGCAGGTGGAGGCGCTGACGCCGGATATCACAGCCATGCTCCCGCTGGGGAAAATGGTCTGCGTTACGGCGCCGGGGGATGAGTATGATTTCGTCAGCCGCTTCTTCTGCCCGGGGGAAGGGGTACCGGAGGATCCGGTGACGGGATCAGCGCACAGCATGCTGATCCCGTACTGGAGCGAAAAGCTTGGCAAAACGCAGATGTTGGCCCGCCAGGTCTCCTCCCGTGGCGGGGATCTGCGCTGTGAGCTGAAAGGCGACCGTGTGCTGATTGGCGGCCAGGCCACGCTGTATATGAAGGGGAAAATTTTCCTTCGTCTCCAGGATTACGGTCATCATTAAAAACTATGACGCCGGTATACAGGGCGGGCGGTATGTTGAACGAAAACGACAAGGAGCCTGCCATGTATTCTATTACCGCTGAATCCGCCCATCATCCAGATATTCTCGCCCTGATTACGGCGCTGGACCGTTATCAAAGCGTTCTCTATCCCGCGGAAAGTAATCATCTGCTGGATTTAACCGAACTGCCGGACGACTCGCTGATCCTGATGATTATTCGTGACACTCAGCTTAACGCTGTCGGGTGTGGCGCTGTTGTTTTGAACGGGGACGGGACCGGGGAAATGAAACGGGTCTATATTGATCCAACCCATCGCGGGCAACGGCTGGGTGATAAATTACTGGCGGCGCTGGAAGATGAAGCCCTCAGCCGCTGCTGCCACACCGTCCGGCTGGAGACGGGGATCAAACAACATGCCGCCATTCGTCTGTATCAACAGTGTGGATACGAACGGCGCCCCGCGTTTGCCCCCTACAACGAGGATCCGCTGAGCCTGTTTATGGAGAAGACACTGGTGGCTGACGTTCGTTTAGCAGCCCTATAAACGCCTCAAGCTGGCGGGTCATCGCCCCGCGTCGCCACACCAGCCAGGTGGTGAGCCAGCGCCAGTTTTCCGCCAGCGGCCACGCCGCCACCTGATGATGCCCCGGCATACTCTCCAGCATGGAGCGGGGCATCAGCGCAATGCCTGCCCCGGCAATCACGCAGGCGAGCATCCCGTGGTAGGACTCCATCTCGTGGATCCTTCCCGGCGTTACGCGGTCAGCATGAAACCAGCTCTCCAGATGACGCCGGTAGGAACAGTTGGCGCGAAAGGCATACACGTCGCTACCGCTCACCTGCGTGGCTTTTGACACTTCCGCATGGCCCGCAGGGGTGACCAGCATCATCTCTTCCCGGTAAACCGGCATTCCTTCCAGTTCGGGGTGTGAGAGCGGCCCGTCGACAAAGGCGGCGCTGAGCGTCCCCTCAAGCACGCCGTCAATCATCGTACCGGAAGGCCCGGTGGATAACGCAAACTGAATGCGCGGATAGCGCTGATTAAACCGCGCCAGACTTTCCGGAATGCGTACGGCGGCGGTACTTTCCAGCGCGCCGAGTGAGAATAATCCCTGCGGTTCATCCCCGGCGACGACCATTCGTGCTTCGTCAACCAGCGCCAGGATCTGTTTGCTGTAGCGCAAAAAATTGTGCCCGGCGGGGGAAAGCCGCAGGCGCTGATTCTCGCGAATAAACAGCTCCACACCGAGATCCGCTTCAAGCTGTCGGATGCGGGTGGTGAGGTTTGACGGCACCCGGTGTACCTTCTGCGCCGCCTGGGTAATGCTGCCGGTCAGTGCGACGGCGTTAAACATCTCAAGCTGTGTTAAGTCCATACCGTTCTCGATTCGTGAACAAGGTGGTGAGTATTATTCATTTTTAAGAAATAGCAGAGAGGGCCACAATCAATCAACTGTTATTACATGGAGAACTTCATGACGTATTCATCTGCTACCCATGCCCACTCTGTCAACCCGGCTACCGGCGAAACGCTGGCTGCTTACCCGTGGGCAACGTCCGGTGACGTTGAGCGTGCCATTGCGCAGGCGGATACCGGTTTTCGTCAGTGGCGACGCGACAGCGTGGCGCACCGGGCGCAAAAACTTCGCGATCTGGGTGCGGCGCTGCGTAGCCGTGCGGAAGAGATGGCGCAGACTATCTCCCGGGAGATGGGCAAGCCCATTGGGCAGGCGCGTGCGGAGGTGACTAAGTCCGCCAGCCTTTGCGACTGGTACGCTGAATACGGCCCGGCGATGCTGCGCCCGGAATCTACCCAGGTCGACAATGCGGTGATTGAGTACCGTCCGCTGGGGCCTATTCTGGCGGTGATGCCGTGGAACTTCCCGCTCTGGCAGGTGCTGCGCGGTGCGGTGCCGATCCTGCTGGCAGGGAACAGCTATCTGCTTAAACATGCGCCAAATGTGCTCGGCTCGGCGGAGCTGATCGGGAAGGTGTTCGCGGATGCCGGTTTCCCGGAGGGGATCTTTGGCTGGGTGAACGCGACAAATGACGGCGTCAGCCAGGCGATTAACGATCGGCGTATCGCGGCGGTGACCGTAACCGGCAGCGTTCGGGCTGGTGAGGCAATTGGCGCGCAGGCGGGCGCGGCGCTGAAGAAATGCGTGCTGGAGCTGGGCGGCTCCGATCCGTTTATCGTTCTGAATGATGCCGATCTGG
Organism: Enterobacter sp. 301B; assembly: GCF_003850715.1. Classification (NCBI taxonomy): domain Bacteria; kingdom Pseudomonadati; phylum Pseudomonadota; class Gammaproteobacteria; order Enterobacterales; family Enterobacteriaceae; genus Enterobacter; species Enterobacter sp. 301B. Next base: position 96,889 of record NZ_PQTC01000001.1, on the reverse strand, counting down.
ATCTGGCTGTCAACGCGGCCGTGGCCGGACGTTATCAGAATACCGGACAAGTTTGCGCGGCGGCGAAACGCTTTATTGTGGAAGCGGGCGTGGCGGACACCTTTACCCAACGCTTTGTTGACGCGGTCAAGGCGCTGAAAATGGGCGCACCGGATGAGGAAGATAACTATATTGGCCCGATGGCGCGATTTGATCTTCGCGATGAACTGCATCAGCAGGTACAGGCTACGCTGGCGGAAGGGGCGACCCTGCTGCTCGGCGGCGAGAAGCTTGCCGGGACCGGTAACTTTTATGCGCCAACCGTACTCGGCGACGTCACCCCACAGATGACGGCCTTCCGTCAGGAGCTGTTTGGCCCGGTGGCTGCGATTACCGTCGCCAATGATGCGTCGCACGCGTTGCAGCTGGCTAACGACAGCGACTTTGGCTTATCAGCGACGGTCTTTACCGCGAACGATGCGCTGGCTGAAACCTTCTCTCGCGAGCTGGAGTGCGGCGGAGTCTTTATCAATGGCTACAGCGCAAGCGATGCGCGCGTTGCGTTTGGCGGAGTGAAGAAGAGCGGCTTCGGGCGAGAGCTTTCACATTTCGGTCTGCATGAGTTCTGTAACGTTCAGACGGTCTGGAAGGATCGCGTGTAATGTTGATGCCGGGTAGGGCAAGGCCGCTACCCGGCAATTCACGTTTCCTGTCATTATTTTGCAATGGTTCTGTCATTTTCGTTTCGTAGACTCGCTCGCGTCTAACGTATTGTTACAGAAGAAAATTATGAACCTAACGCAAATTTTTCGCTGTCTTGCGCAGCGCTTTTTTCCTCGTCAGTTTGGCCTGCTGACCGGCATCTTTTGTATTATCGGCCTTTTCTCCGCCCTGCAACTTTCATCCTCCTTCCTGCTTACCGCTTCCCTGAATCAAGCCCAGCGTAACGAACAGCGCAATCAGCTGGCCTGGCAGCAACAGAGCAGACTGGATCAGGCGCGTATTTCGCTGCTTGCGGCGAGCGATCTGCTCAACCGCTCCGGGGTGTACTTTATGCAGGATAAAGAGACCGGTTCGGAAGGGAGCTGGCATAGCCTGATGGACGAGGCGCAAAAATCCCTGGCGGCGTCTCAGCAGGCATGGCAAGCCTGGCTCGCGCTTAATCCTCCGCAGGACGAGGGGCTTGTTAATAGCTATCAGCTGTTCTTCGGTGCCATTAGCGAGCAGGCGGAAGGGCTGGTGAAAACCAACAGCATCGACCTCTTTTTCGCCGTACCCGCCCAGGCGTTTCAGACCGATTTTAATGACAACTTTGCACGTTATCAGCAACGGAGTGAGAAGCAGGCGATACAGGGGCGTCAGGCGCTCATGGAACAACTCTCAGGCCTGCAACGGCTGTTCCTGTTTGCGCCGCTGGTGCTGCTGGCTATTGCCATTGCCGTCTGGTTTGCAATGGCGAAATGGGTGATATCCCCGCTACGCCGTCTGATTGTCCATATTAACCAGCTTGCGGCAGGGGATTTGTCGGGAATACCCCCTGACGTTGTGCGTTTTAACCGTGAAATCAGCCAGCTCAGCGGCAGTATTACCGCCATGCAGCGCGGGCTCCAGCAACTGGTGACTCAGGTCAGCGAGGCCACGACCTCTATGGTCGAAAATATCGGGTCACTTGCGCAGGGGAACCAGAAGCTTTATCAGCAGTCCACGCGACAGGCCAAAGAGCTGGAGGAGGTGACCGCGCATATCGCCGATCTCGAAACCCACGTTGAGGGGAACACGGGTTATGCAAAACTCGCCCGCTCGCGCGCGGATGAAGCCCGACAGGCTGCCGTCGGCGGGGAGCAAATGATGACAGCGGTGAATGGCTCGATGCAGACGATCGTCGACCGATCCTCAGAGATGCGTGGGATCGTCGCCATGATCGACAGCGTGGCGTTTCAGACCAATATTCTGGCCCTCAACGCTGCCATTGAAGCCGCCCATGCGGGAGAACAGGGGCGCGGGTTCGCGGTGGTCGCCCGTGAAGTGGGGCTGCTGGCCAGAAAAAGCAGTCACTCTACGCAAACCATCCAGTCGCTAATTAACCACTCGCTACAGGGCATTGAAGAAGGTTCTCAGGTGGTAAACCGTCTGGAAGAAAATCTCCAGCAGGTCACCGGGCTGGTGGCCAATCTGAGTAGCCTGCTGAATGATATTTCGCTGGCCACTCTAAATCAGGGGGAAAGCATTCATCAGATGACGCGCCAACTTCAGGCGCTGAATCAGGTATCGCGTCAGACAGATGTGCTGGTTAGCGAAGCGTCGAATGCCTCTGAGCGCCTGCATCGGGAGTCAGATCTTTTGTTGCAGGCCGTCTCGCGTTTTCGTCTCCCTGCCTGACGTGACGTATAAGCCTCTGTTATACTCGCAGCCCGTTTTAGCCTGAGGGCAAGGAGCAAAGTGTGGCTGCGGTCATCCATAATGAGATGCTGGACGAGATTCTGGCGCAGGTTCGTCCGTTACTGGGGCAGGGTAAGGTTGCCGATTACATTCCCGCGCTGGCCTCGATCAGCGGTAATAAGCTCGGCATCGCCATTTGTACTGTCGACGGGCAGCGTTTTCAGGCGGGAGATGCACTGGAGCGCTTTTCAATTCAGTCGATCTCAAAAGTGCTTAGCCTCGTTGCCGCCATGCGCCAGTATGACGAGCAGGAGATCTGGCAGCGGGTGGGCAAAGATCCCTCCGGTCAGCCCTTCAACTCCCTTCTCCAGCTTGAAATCGAACAGGGTAAGCCGCGCAACCCGTTTATCAACGCCGGGGCGCTGGTGGTGTGCGATATGCTGCAAAGCCGTCTGAGCGCGCCGCGCCAGCGTATGCTCCAGATTGTGCGTCAGCTTTCCGGCGTGCAGGACATCGCCTACGATCCGGTGGTAGCGCGCTCTGAGTTTGAACACTCTGCACGTAACGCCGCCATCGCCTGGCTGATGAAGTCCTTCGGCAACTTTCATAATGATGTCGCCACGGTTCTGCAAAACTATTTTCATTACTGCGCCCTGAAGATGAACTGCGTTGAACTGGCGCAGACTTTTCTGTTTCTGGCGCATCAGGGCCATGCCCCGCATCTGGACGAGGACGTTGTCTCCCCGATGCAGGCCCGGCAGATCAACGCCTTAATGGCAACCAGCGGAATGTATCAGAACGCCGGGGAGTTTGCCTGGCGCGTGGGGCTGCCGGCTAAATCCGGCGTTGGCGGTGGCGTCGTGGCCATTGTTCCGCACGAGATGGCGATTGCCGTCTGGAGCCCGGAACTGGACGAGACCGGCAACTCACTGGCGGGCGTCGCGGCGCTGGAACAGCTGACCAAACGCCTTGGACGGTCCGTATACTGATGTCCACGTTAGATCCTCTGTTCACGCGCCTGGCTCGCTCCACGTTTCGTTCACGATTTCATTTAGGGATGAAAGAGCGGCAATACTGCTGGGATAAGGGCGCGGACACTATCGATAAGCATGCCGCTGATTTTGTCGCCGCGCGGCTGGCGCCTGCACACCCGGTGAATGACGGTAAGCAGACGCCGATGCGCGGCCATCCGGTTTTTATCGCCCAGCATGCCACGGCAACCTGCTGCCGGGGCTGTCTGGCTAAGTGGCATGCTATCCCGCAGGGCGTGCCGCTGAGTGCGCAGCAGCAACAGTATATCGTCAACGTGATCCATCATTGGCTGGTCATTGAGGTAAATCGTGCCTCCTGAACTGACAATGTCTCTGTTTAAGCTACGCTTTTACTAATGCTCAGCGTCAGGAGACGTCATGAAAGCACCTCTAATTCCCGTGAATGAAACGGAGCGCATGAATGCGCTGCGCGAGTCCGGTCTGCTTGAGATCGACAATTATCCCGCGTTTGATCGTCTCACGCGGCTGGCAACACGCTTTTTCAGGGTGCCGCTGGCGATGATTACGCTGGTGGATGACCACGCTGCGATCGTGAAATCTGCCGACGGGCGGGCACTCGCCAGCCAGCCTCGCGATCTCTCGTTTTGTGGTCATACGATCCTGGGTGACGCGCCGCTGGTGGTGGCTGACACGCTGCTGGACGAACGCTTTGCGGATAATCCGCAGGTGGCGGGAGATCCGGGCGTGCGCTTTTATGCCGGTTTCCCGCTGCGTTTACGTGACGGGGCGTGCGTAGGATCGTTGTGTCTCATTGATTACGCACCGCGTGAGTTTACCGCGGCGGATTCCGCCGTACTGGCCGATCTCAGCGCGCTGGCAGAAGATGAATTTGCAGCCGTTAGCGCCGCCACGACCGATGAACTCACGGGCCTGTTTAACCGACGCGGGTTTAACCAGTTTGCGCAGTTTGCACTGTCGGTTTCGCAGCGTAGGGCAGAACCGTTAACGCTTGGCTGGCTGGATCTGGACCATTTCAAAACCATTAACGATCGCTTCGGGCATCAGGAGGGCGACAAGGCCCTGAAAGCGATGGCCGCCCTGATGCGCTCCTCATTCCGCGAGGCCGATATGCTGGTGCGTTTCGGGGGAGATGAGTTCGCGGTGCTGTTTGCGGATACCGATGAGCCTGGCGCCTGGATCGCCATGCAGTATCTTGTCGAACAAACGGAGAAGTATAACGCGCGTCAGCTGCATCCCTGGTCGTTACAGTTCTCCTGGGGGCTGAGCGAGTTCGATCATCACCGCAACGATATGCAGGCATGGTTAAAACACGCGGATGCGCAAATGTACGCCATGAAGCGGCAACATCACGGCGAAAAATGACATAACGAAATCCTATGTCATCGCTTATTGCGTAACAAAAATGTTAATAGCAAAGTGGAGAGATTCAACCTAAGGACGCGCAATGAACTCTCCCATGCTGATTAAACCTCTCTCCCGACAGGACATCCTCACCCACATTGATGCCCTGAGCGATATCCTCGTCAACTGTGTAAACGGCGGCGCCTCCGTCAGCTTTATGCTGCCTTTTTCTCCCGAGAAAGCCCAAACCTTCTGGCTCGGCGTGGCAGACAGCGTCGGGCGCGACGAGCGTACCGTCCTGGGCTGTTTTGACGCGGAGCAGGGGCTGGTTGGCACGGTCCAGCTGATCACCGACCAGCCGGAAAACCAGCCGCACCGTGCAGATGTCGCGAAACTTCTGGTACATGAGAAGGCGCGCCGTAAAGGTGCGGCAATGGCGCTGATGGAAGCCCTGGAGGCGGTTGCGCGTGAAAAAGCGCTTACGGTGCTGGTGCTTGATACCTCGACCGGCAGCGGCGCGGAGACATTTTATCAGAGAGCGGGCTGGCAAAAGGCGGGGGAGATCCCACGCTACGCCCTGATGCCGAACGGGGACATGACGGCGACCTCGGTGTTCTATAAATTTATTTGATATTTTTCACCATCGCGTCCTGAGTTGATCCAGACAGGGGTTCTGGTCCTGAAGTTTTGATAAGTTATCACACCAATCTTATCAGGCTGTATGACTAATCATAAAGGACCTCCATTGTGAACACACTCAACCGTCGTGATTTCCCCGGTGCGCGCTACCCTGAACGTATCATCCAGTTTGGCGAAGGTAACTTCCTCCGCGCGTTCGTTGACTGGCAAATCGACCTCTTAAACGAGCATACCGATCTCAATGGAGGTGTGGTGATTGTACGGCCGATCCAGAGTGATTTTCCGCCGTCGCTGAGCACCCAGGATGGTCTGTATACCACGATTATTCGTGGTCTGAATGAGGAGGGGGAAGCGGTAAGCGATGCGCGTCTTATTCGTTCCGTGAATCGTGAAATCAGCGTCTATAGCCAGTACGATGAATTCCTGAAACTCGCCCATAACCCGGAGATGCGGTTTGTCTTCTCCAATACCACGGAGGCGGGGATCGGCTATCACGCGGGCGATAAGTTTGACGATGCGCCAGCTGTCAGCTATCCGGCCAAACTGACGCGTCTGCTGTTCGAACGCTTTACCCACTTTAACGGGGCTGCGGATAAAGGCTGGATCATCATTCCTTGTGAGCTTATCGACTATAACGGCGATGCCCTGCGTGAACTGGTGCTGCGCTATGCACAGGAGTGGGCGCTGCCAGCGGCATTCATTGCGTGGCTGAATAACGCTAACACCTTCTGCTCGACGCTGGTTGACCGCATTGTTACCGGCTATCCGCGTGATGAGGTGGCAGAGCTGGAAGCCGGGCTGGGCTATCACGACAGCTTCCTCGACACGGCAGAACATTTCTACCTGTTTGTTATTCAGGGGCCAAAATCACTTTCAGCTGAATTGCGCCTGGATAAATACCCGCTCAACGTCCTGATTGTTGACGATATCAAGCCTTATAAAGAGCGTAAGGTGGCGATCCTCAACGGCGCACACACGGCGCTGGTTCCGGTCGCTTTTCAGGCCGGGCTGGATACGGTAGGGGAAGCCATGAACGACGGGGAGATTTGCGCGTTCGTAGAGAAGGCTATTTATGAAGAGATTATTCCGGTCCTGGATCTGCCGCGCGATGAGCTGCACTCCTTCGCCAGTGCCGTAACGGGGCGTTTCCGTAATCCGTATATTAAGCATCAGCTGCTGTCGATTGCACTGAACGGGATGACCAAGTACCGCACCCGCATTCTGCCGCAACTGCTGGCAGGGCAGAAGGCGACCGGTGAACTGCCAGCACGTCTGACCTTTGCCCTGGCGGCGCTGATTGCATTTTACCGTGCCGAGCGCAACGGTGAGCGCTATCCGGTGCAGGACGATGCGCACTGGCTTGAACGTTACCAGCAGCTGTGGACGCAACATCACGACAAACAAGTCACTACCCGTGAACTGGTATCGTCGGTGTTAAGCGTGAGCGAGCACTGGGAACAGGATCTCACTCTGGTGAACGGACTGGTAGACCAGGTTGCGCAGGATCTGGAAGCAATTTTAAGCAAAGGCATGCGCGAGGCGGTGAAACCGCTCTGCTAATCATAATGCCCGGCGTTTGCCGGGTTTTTTACAGACCATTATTAGTTACAACATACTATACGTCCTTTTTTTAAAAAAGCACAGGCAGCACCGTGCGGTCAGGGCTTAACAGGTCAGAAAATGCAATGAACTATTAACATGCTTGCAACCGTGATGAGGATCACGTTTAATAGCCGCGCTCTTTACTTTTCTGAAGCTGATTATGATTGTTCGTCCTCAACAGCACTGGCTGCAACTGATTTTTGTCTGGCATGGTTCGGTACTTCCCAAAATTTATACCCGACTGCTGCTTAACTTCCTGCTTTCCATCGCCGTGATTGTCATGCTGCCGTGGTACACCTCGCTGGGTATCCGCTTTACCGTCGCGCCGTTCAGCATTCTGGGCGTGGCTATCGCCATCTTCCTGGGATTTCGCAATAACGCCTGTTATTCGCGCTACGTTGAGGCGCGTCTGCTTTGGGGGCAGTTGATGATAGCGGCGCGCTCGCTGTTTCGCGAGGTAAAAAACACCTTGCCGGATGATAAACATCTTGGAGAGTTTGTACGCCTGCAAATCGCCTTTGCTAACTGTCTACGTATGACCCTGCGCCGAGAAACCAATGCCGATCAGCTGTCCCGCTATCTGGCTCCAGACGATTTACGCAAAGTGATGGATGCCAACTCGCCGGCGAACCGTATCCTGCTGATCATGGGGGAGTGGCTGGCCGTGCGGCGGCGCAGCGGGCACCTTTCAGACATCCTGTTTCACAGCCTCAACAACCGCCTGAACGATATGTCCATCGTGCTGGCAGGCTGTGAGCGTATCGCCAATACGCCAGTCCCGTTTGCCTATACGCTGATCCTGCACCGGACGGTGTATTTGTTCTGCATCATGCTGCCGTTTGCGCTGGTTGTTGATCTGCATTACATGACGCCCTTTGTCTCTGCGCTGATTTCCTACACTTTTATCTCGCTTGATACGCTGGCGGAAGAGCTGGAAGATCCGTTTGGGACGGAAGATAACGATCTGCCGCTGGACGCCATCTGCAACATGATGGAGCGCGATCTGTTGCAGATGAACGATGAAGAGAACATCCCTGAAAGGCTAATGCCGGATAAGCATTATCAGCTGACCTGACGGGCATTCCACTCGTCGCGGGTGATTTCCCACAGCTCCGAATCCAGCAGGCCGCTGACATAGGCTTTCTTCTCTGTCCTGATGAGTCGCATGCCGCTGCTGTCTGAAATACGTCGGGAGCGGCTGTTGGCCGCCGCTTTCGGCGCGCGTAACACCGCTTTGTTAAGCGTATTGAACCAGTAATCCGTTGCCGCGATACTCGCCTCACGCATATATCCCTGGCCCTGAAATTCCGGCGCGAGCCAGAACCCCCTGTTGTTGTCCTCCACGTCATACAGGCAAATCAACCCCATCAGTTCGTCAGGCGCTTCGCGACGGCGAATCGTCCAGAACCACGCAATCCCTTTGGCCATGTCGGGCAGTGCAACGTTGTTAACATAATTTTCTGCACCGTTTTCCGGGTAGGGCCAGGGGACTGAAGCCACCATATAGCGGACAATTTCCCAGCGCGGATAGCGTTGCTGGATCTGGACGGCATCGGCGGCAACAAGGGGTTTAAGTAATAAGCGTTCTGTCGTAAGCGTGGGTATCGTCATCCGGTGATCTCCATATTTGAGCGTTATCATTTGTTTGGGTTCTGATATTTCATCAATATCACATTCCAGTTGGTCGTGCTTTTGTTATTCAGATTTATCCATAAAGGAGTATGTAATGCCAAGAAAAGCCAGGCCCGAAGAAGCCGAAACACTCTGGCACGTCCGTAACGAAGCGATGCGCCATGGCTGTAAAATCTGTTACGACGCAGAAGTGATTGCGCGCTGGACGTCAGAAAAGATGCCTGAACATTACCGTACCTCCAGGTCGATTTCGTGTTATAGGCCTGCCCATGCAGGAGCTGAACTGCTCCCAAATGGAGCTACGGTTTACGAAGTTCAATAGCTTATTTACATTTGCTTACATAAATACACTTTCTTTACATTAAGTAATGTAAGATATTTTTTTAGCACAAAATGCAAAACTAAATTAAATGGAGATGATTTATGTCGAATATAAGAGCATTAAGCCTTAATGAGATAGCATTAGTAAGTGGCGGCAATGGAAGCGGTAATTATGAAGGTGCCGGTAGTCGTAACACCAGCTCTAAATCTGGTAATTCAAAAGGAAACAATGGCTCTATTTACAAGGGCGTTGACTCATGCGGCGCAGGAATCATCGGTGGTCTAATCGCCGGCTCTCCTGGGGGGCCAGTGGGTATGACCGCTGGGGTAATTGGTGGAGCTATAGCTGGCCAGTGCACAAAAGATAGTTTTTCAGATCGTGGTAGTAAAGATAAAAGTAATAATTACAACGGCCCCGGACAATGCCGTTGGTAAGTAATTTGAGTTGTGTGTGATAATAATTTAAAAGCTCATTATAACTGAATGTTATTCTAGGTGTTTCGATATTTAATGATTATTCGAAGTAGTCATGATGAGCTATTATTTTTGATAAAGTTAATGTAATCACAAGTATCGGGTTAAGCATGAAACGATTTTTAAATTTCCTAATTTACTTATTTTTTTTCATTATCGCATTTACCCTTTTGAAATACGCTGAAGTTCTTGAGTTTGACGAAGTATCACGGCCAGGGATTATATCAAGGTTTCTTATTGCGTTGATTGTATTAATAGCAGTAACTCGATGGGGCGTTAACTTGATGAATAGGTTTAAAAGTAAATAAAGTACACTCCGATAAAATTTGTTGTGTTGCAGAATGGAATCATTACAAATGTTCACTGAAGTTAAAGTGCATGATATCAAAAAATGATTACGATATCATAACCATATTTGTTGATTCTTATATAAAATATGAATTAATAATAGGTTGAACATGATAATCTTTAGGCATGTCTATCCATTCATTTATAGTAAGAAAAACGTAATTGTTCTTTTTATTGCGTCTGTTATCTCAATAATAATTACGTTATCGCCATCCATAACCCTCCGCTATCTTACCCTCGATGTGTCATTTTTCTTATTGTTTATTGCGGAATTTTCAATTGCATTTTTCTTGTATATTTTTTACTTAAGGAAGTTGGATGGTTTTAAATTACGCCCAAATAGAGATTTAACTTCAATAAAATTTTCTATTGTTGTGTTGTTTGTCATTTTGCTGGTTCAGTATAATGTTTATCTTTACAGGGACAATTTATATCATTATGGACCTTCCCATATTAGTTTTATAGCATTTATAATAGCCACCTTCGTAGTCCCATATTATGAGGAGATTATATACAGGGGCTGTATCTTCGGTGTTTTCCACTCAATTTTTAATAAAAAGTATATTATCCCATGTATATTGACTTCATTGTCTTTTTGTCTGATGCATGGACAGTATTATAACATTTTAGATCAATCCATTCTTTTTTTGGTGTCAATATTGCTATTAATAGTTAGAATAAGAAGCAGAGGGCTTTTTTATCCTATTATAATTCATTCGTGCATGAATGCTTTTGTTTTGTCGTTAAATTTTTGAAGGGTATTTGGGATATGAATATCTTCAGGGAAGAGGCTTTAAATCATCAAACAGATTCTGATTATGGTGAGATTGTCTTACCTGCGTCATTCGGTTTATCAGTAAGCGCACTCACAACGTTATTCATATTTCTGTGCCTGATACTCTTTATTCTTTATGGTAGCTATACACGTAAGGCTCACCTTTCCGGAATCGTTATGCCCTCATCCGGGCTGGTAAAAATCACTCCTCAATATGCTGGCTACGTAACCAAATTGACCGCCTCAGAAGGTCAACACATTATTGCCGGTGAGACTCTTTATCATATCAGCGGTGAACATTTCAACGAACAGGGGGCAGGTACACTCGCTGCTATAAGACTTTCCCTACAAACTCAGTTTACAATGCTGACTTCTCAACAGACCCTGGAATTGCGTGACAACAGTCAGCAGCAGCATGCCATACAACAGCGAATAGTTTCCCTGAAACCTCAGGTTAAAAGTGCAGAAAAGCGTCTGTCACTTGCCGTGCATCAGGCTGCGCTGGCCGTGTCTGTTATGGAGCGCTATAAGAAACTTGCTGATACGCATTACGTATCAGATATCGAATACCAGCAGAAGCAGATTGACGTTTCAACGTCACAGCAAAACGTTGAGGATCAGCGTCAGGGGCTTCTGCAACTGCACACCGCGATGGAGGCTGCTAAAGACGACCTTGACCATCTCATCGTTCAGGGTGAAAGCCGGAAGGCTGAAATGGACAGGCAGTTGCAGGTTATCAGGCAACAGCAGGACGAACTGGCAGGTAAGGAAAATTTCACGCTGACTTCACCGGTATCCGGAACCGTTGCTGCCGTGCTGGTCAGACAGGGACAGTCTGTCAGGGCATCTGAACCTGTCATGACCCTCATTCCCGACAATGCCCGTTTGCAGATAGAACTCTATGCTACCAGTCAGAATGCTGGCTTTATTCAGGCGGGGCAGCGTGTTGCCCTGCGGTTCTCTGCCTTCCCCTATCAGAAGTTTGGTGTGCAGTACGGGACTATCCGTGAAATAAGCCATACAACGCTGACATCTTCTGATTTACTCTCCGTATCTCCTGTGACCTGGAAGGAGAATGAAGGTCATTACCGCGTCATCGTTGAACCTGAAAATACTTTTATTCTGGCTTATGGGAAACAGGAAGCCCTGCGCCCCGGCATGGTTCTTGAGGGGGATGTCAGCCTGGATACCCGCAATTTGTGGGAGTGGCTGACTGAGCCGCTCTGGAGCCTGAAAGGAAAGCTGTGATGGATACACTCAAATGGACCGGGAGAAAACAGCTTCCTCTCACCCGACAGACAGAGTCAGCGGAATGTGGTCTGGCATGCCTGGTCATGATGGCCTGCTGGCATGGTCTGCAAACAGACTTACCCACACTGCGCGAACGTTTCAGTATCAGCTCACAAGGGATGACCCTGCAGAGACTGACTGAATGTGCGGCCGGTATCGGATTATCCAGCCGGGCAGTTCGGCTGGAGCTTGAGGACCTAAGATCCCTTTCTCTCCCGTGTATTCTCCACTGGAACATGAATCATTTTGTTGTGCTACATAAAGTTCGCGGAAGCAGGCTGGTTATTCATGATCCGGAAAAGGGAAAAGTAACGCTCTCCCTACAGGATGCTGGAAAACATTTCACCGGCGTCGCGCTGGAGCTGATGCCAGCCAGTGATTTTACCGCTCGGGATGAAAGGAAAAAAATCCATCTGCGCCAACTGACAGGTAAAACACCGGGTCTGTTGTCGGCAATGTCGCGAATTATCGTTTTTGCCGTGGCACTCGAAATCCTGACACTGGGAAGCCCGCTTCTCAACCAGCTGGTGATTGATGAAGTCCTGGTGGCTGCCGACCAGAGTTTGTTGACCGTCATTATTATTGCGCTTCTGCTGATGTCACTGACCCAGATGCTGCTGTCACTGGCCCGCCAGTGGGCGAGTATTACACTGTCCGTCAATTTTAACATGCAGTGGACAGCACGGGTTTTCCATCATCTGGTCCATCTTCCTCTGGCCTGGTTTGATGCACGCAGTAAGGGGAGTATTAATGCTCGTTTTGAGGCGGTAGATACCATCCAGCAGGCGCTGACTACGCAAGTGCTGGAAGGTATTCTGGATGTGTTGCTCGTGGTGACTGCGCTTTGCATGATGCTGCTGTACAGTCCTGAAATGACATTGATCGCCGTACTTGCAGCCATTTTCTATGGTGTGTTGAGGGCACTGTGGTATCCGTCCCTTCGACAGTCGGCAGAAGATGCCTGGGATGCAGGTGCCAAGGAGTCCGGGCATTTTCTTGAAACACTCAACGGGATCCTCAGCCTGAGAATTAACGGTGTGACGGCACATCGTGAGGCCGCCTGGCTGAATCTCAACGTTGCCCGCAGAAATACGCAGTTGCGTCAGAGCCGTCTGCTGATGTGCTATGACATTGCTCACACTCTTACCGGCAGCGTGGTATCAGCAATCATTTTGTGGAAAGGCGCCGGGGAGGTATTGAATGGTACCTTCACCGTCGGCATGCTGGTTGCTTATTTATCCTATCAGACGCGTTTTTCTTCCAGTATCAGTAGCCTGACTGATAAGTTTTTTTCCTGGCGTATGCTCGATGTTTACAACGAACGACTGGCTGATATTGTACTGACCCCGACAGAAGGCCTTCAGCAACAGCCTTTTCGTGAGCATAACAACGCTTCGCACATTCCTTCTGTATCCCGCAGGGAGATGGATGAATATGCTCATGCTCCTCTAGTACTTGAGCACATCATCTTCAGCCACAAGGGAGGGGAAAATCCGATAATCGGCGGGGTGTCGCTGACACTCAATCCCGGAGAAGTCGTTGCCATTACAGGTAAATCCGGATGCGGGAAAACGACACTGGTGAAGCTTATCCTTGGGATCCACATCCCTGATGAGGGCAGGATCAGGGCATTTGGCATATTGCATACGCATCCGGATTATTTTCAGGTTCGTCAGCGTATCGGTACCGTACTGCAGGATGACCATCTTTTCAAAGGTTCTGTAGCAGATAACATTATTTTTTTCAGTGATGACCGAAATTATAAACGAATGATCCAGTGCGCAAGACTGGCACTTATCGACAGCGATGTTATGGCAATGCCGATGGGGTATCAGACGCTGATTGGTGAAACCGGCGGAGGGCTTTCCGGAGGACAAAAACAACGCATTCTGCTGGCAAGGGCGTTGTACAAGAAACCGGGATTCCTGTTACTGGATGAAGCGACCAGCCACCTTGATGTTGAGAGTGAAATCCGGATAAGCCAGACCTTACGTCAACTGGGGCTTCCTGTTCTGCTGATAGCCCATCGCCCGGAAACCATAGCCTCTGCAGACCGGGTTTTGTATCTGGCAGACGGCTACTTAACGGAGCTGAATCTCCAGCATACAGTCAATAATGGCGAGTCTGTTTGTGAATATACTAGGACGTGATGGCAAAAAATTAACCTTAACGTACATAATTTTCGATATCCAAACTTACCCCTATCTGGAAGATCTATTTGTTGACGCTGCCGAACGTGGCGCAGGGGCGGGTAAAGCGCTTATCGACGCCCTGATCGATGAGGGTAAGCGGGAAGGGTGGTCAAAACTCTACTGGGTAACCCGCATGCACAATCCGGCGCGTAAGCTGTATGACCACTATGGTGAAGCCGACGATTACGTCCGGTACCGAATCACCCCTTAACCGGGTTTGTATCACACTGTATCTGCGTCCGTGATACATACACAGGTATGCAATAAAACCGCATCCGCACACATCCTTTATACAAACGCATGGTGTTATATCTCCGTCAACTGAACTCACCCGGAGATAACATCATGTTTAACAAACTCGCATACTCAGCAGTCGCCCTGACCGTTTCGCTTGGCACCGTGATGTCCTGTCAGGCGGAAGCGATGGGCAAGGATTACGCGTCGGCCTTCAACCAGGTAAAACAGATTAACGCTGGCGATCTTAACGTCGGTTATGTCGATATCGGGCCGAAAGAGGGGCAACCGGTGATCCTGCTGCATGGCTGGCCGTACGACATTCACAGCTACGCTGAAGTGGCCCCCGCGCTGGCCGCGAAAGGGTATCGTGTCATTGTGCCGTCCCTGCGCGGGTACGGCACCACGCGCTTTATTTCTGATAAAACACCGCGAAACGGCCAGCCTTCGGCAATGGCGAAAGACATCGTCAACCTGATGGACGCCCTGGATATCAAACAGGCGGTGTTTGCCGGTTATGACTGGGGTGCACGTACGGCGGATATCGTTGCGGCGCTCTGGCCGGAACGGGTGAAATCGCTGGTCTCGGTAAGTGGCTACCTGATCAGCAGCCAGGCGATTGGCAAACAGCCTTTACCGCCGAAGGCAGAAGTTCAGTGGTGGTATCAGTTCTATTTCGCCACGCCGCGCGGGGCGGAAGGCTATGCTAAAAATACGCACGATTTTGCCCGGCTGATCTGGTCCCAGGCTTCGCCGGACTGGAAATTCAGCGATGCCACCTTCAATGCCAGCGCCAAATCCCTCGATAACCCGGACCACGTTGCCGTCACGCTCAGTAATTACCGCTGGCGTCTGGGTCTGGAAAAAGGGGAGCCTAAATATGACGCCTATGAACAAAAACTGGCGACGCTGCCGAACATTACGGTGCCGACCATCACCATCGAAGGCGGTAATAACGGGGCGCCACACCCTGCACCTGCGGCCTATGCCGGGAAATTTACCGGAAAATATGAGCACCGTACTTTCGGCGCAACGGTGGGCCACAACCCGCCGCAAGAAGATCCGCAGGACTTTGTTAAAGCAGTTGTCGACGCGGATAAGCTCTGATATGTGCTATTTTCAATCCGTTACCTCTTAATCAGGAGCCTGCGGTGGAGCATATTGATCACATCCTTGTCGTCGATGACGACAGGGATATTCGTGAACTGATTGTCGATTACCTCGTGAAATCCGGCTATCACGCCTCTGGTGCGGCGAACGGAAAAGAGATGCGCATGGTGCTCGACAAACAGCATATCGACCTGGTGGTGCTGGACGTGATGATGCCCGGTGATGATGGCCTGACGGTGTGTCGACAGCTGCGCAGCAGCAGGCATAAGGATCTGCCGATCCTGATGCTCACCGCGCGCAACGAGGACATGGACCGGATCCTGGGGCTGGAGATGGGCGCCGACGATTATGTGGTAAAACCGTTTGTGGCCCGCGAACTGCTGGCGCGTATCAAAACTATCCTGCGCCGTTTTCGTACTATGCCGCCTAATCTTCAGGTGACCGAGGCAGGGCGCCTGGTGGTGTTCGGTGAATGGCAGCTGGATACCGTGGCGCGTCATCTGATTGATAACGAGGGGATGGTTGTGGCGCTCAGCGGGGCGGAATATCGCCTTCTGCGTGTATTTCTCGATCATCCTCAACGGGTGCTGACCCGCGATCAACTGCTGAACCTGACGCAGGGACGTGATGCCGAGCTGTTTGAGCGTTCGATTGATCTCCTGGTGAGCCGCGTGCGACAGCGCCTGAATGAAGATGCCCGCTCGCCAGCCTACATTAAAACCGTTCGCAGCGAAGGCTACGTTTTTACTATGCCGGTGACCATCGTCGAGGCCAATGAATGACGCTGTGGCCCCGCACCTTACTGGCCCGGCTGCTGATCATTGTGCTGCTTGGACTCTTGCTGGCTAACGCGCTCAGCCTGACGCTGGTCATGGTTGAGCGAATGCACAGCGCGCGCACGGTTATGCTGGGCAATCTTGAGAATGACGTGGCGACCAGCGTGGCCATTCTCGACCGGCTTCCGGCCAAAGAGCGGCCAGAGTGGCTGGAACGGCTCGGTCGCGGTAATTATCGTTATATCCTTGGTCCCGGCGAGGCAGGCGCTGCGCCAACGGACAAGCGCTCGCGGGATGCGATTCGCACCCTGAAAGAGACGCTTTCAGTTCAATATCCGCTCCAGTTTACGGCAGTGCCGGGGCCTGTTTCCCACATGCAGGCCCATCTGACGCTCCGCGACGGCGCACCGCTCACTATCGATCTGATCCCGCGCATGCCGCCAGTCGCCAGCTGGTTACCCGTGGTGCTGGTTCTTCAGTTGTTACTGGTCGCGCTCTGCTCCTGGATTGCCGTGCGCCAGGTTGTCCGGCCTTTCCTGCAATTCACGCGCGCGGTTGATTCCCTCGATCCTGCGGCCCATTCTCCTATGACTGAAAAAGGTCCGGTTGAGGTGCGACAGGCGGCGCAGGCTTTTAATGAGATGCAGTCGCGGATACAAACTTATCTGCGTGAACGCGCGCAGATTCTGGCGTCCATTTCTCACGATCTTCAGACGCCCATCACGCGTATGAAGCTGCGGGTCGAAATGGCGGATCAGCCCGAACTCCACGATAAGTTGTTGAGCGACCTGGATAATATGTCGCGCCTGGTACGAGAAGGTATTGCCTATGCCCGGTCATCAGAATCACTGAAAGAGACCACGCTTAAGCTGGAGCTAAACGCGTGGGTTAACAGCATCGCCAGTGATTATCAGGACATTGGTAAAAACGTGCAGTTTCATGCACGCAGTACACGTCTGCCGATCGTCACCCGCCCCCAGGCATTGCGCCGGGTAATGACCAATCTGCTGGATAATGCGCTCAAGTTTGGCCATAGCGCGGTAATAGAGATTGATGAAGATGAAAGGCAGGTAGCGATCCGCATTATGGATAACGGCCCCGGCATCCCGGAGGCAGAACTGGGGGCGGTGTTACAGCCGTTCTACCGGGTTGAAACGTCGCGCAACCGCGAAACGGGCGGCACCGGGTTAGGCCTCGCCATTGCCGCGCAGCTCACCGCCCAGCTTGACGGGAAATTGCATCTTGCAAACCGGGCAGAGGGCGGGCTGGCCGTAAGCGTGACTCTTCCGCGCGTTTAATTGTACGCCTGTGTATCTGCGCGCCGTGCAGATATGAAGGCAGACAAAATTCAGTTTTTTGCACACGGCCTGAACACATTCGCAGGGTGAAATGACCTCACTGCACCTTCGCAGCAACTGTATCGTGAGGTCGTTATGTTTCTGATAATCGCTTTTTTAGGCGGCATGATTAGCCTGCTCAGTCCGTGCACGCTTCCCGTTATTCCTCTGCTGTTCGCCGGCTTTCAGGGGCAGCGCAAACACATTCTGGCGCTTCTGGCGGGAATGATAGTGATGTTCACGTTTGTGGCGATGGTAGTAACGGTTGCCAGTGACTGGATCGCTGACGCCACCGTTATCGTCGCTGGATTGCGCTGCTGGTACTGAGCATTGCCGCCCTGGCCCTGATCTTCCCGCAGTTCGCTCAGCGCATTGCCAGCCCGGCGGTCAGCGCGGGGAACGTTCTTAACACCCACAGCGTTCAGCGACACGGCATGTTTTCGGCTTTTCTGGCAGGGCTGGCCGTTGGACTTCTGTGGTCCCCCTGTGCAGGACCGATTCTCGGGGCGATCTTCGGCATTAACATTACTGGCCACTCGGCCATCGCAACCGGAGCGCTGTTAGCCGCTTACGGCAGTGGGTGCGCGTTGATGCTGGGGCTGCTTGTCGCGGGTGGCCGTAAGCTGATAACCCCTCTGAGAGCCAAATCCGCATTGATGGAGCGTCTGCGTCAGGGCGCAGGGGTGATGATGTTAGCCGCCGTGGCTTTCAACGCCTCAGGAATGACGTCGGTCCTGAAAGGCGCCAGCGGTATTACCGACCAGCTGGAAAACGCTCTCTTGAGCCTTGCGCAACCAACCTCCACGCAGGTGAAACTGCGACCGATCGCTGACGCAATGCCGAGCAGCCAGCTACCGACATTAAGCGGCGGTACGGGCTGGGTAAACGGTGACCCTGTCACGTCTAAGGCCTTGCGGGGGAAAGTTGTGCTTATCGATTTCTGGACCTGGGACTGTATCAACTGCCAGCATACCCTTCCGCATGTTCGAGACTGGGCGAAGAAATATGAGTCACAAGGTCTGGTGGTGATTGGCGTCCACACCCCTGAATACCCCTGGGAAAAGCCGTTATCATCGGTGAAAAACGCGGTCAACGAATGGCAGTTGCCGTACCGCGTAGTGACGGATAATAACTACAAAATCTGGAGCGCGTTCGGTAATCAGTACTGGCCAGCACATTACTATTTCGATGCGAAAGGACAACTGCGTTACACCTCGTTTGGCGAAGGCAACTACGACAAGCAGGAGGCTGTAATTCAGCATTTGCTCAAGGAAGCGCGTTCCTGATTCGGCTTACGGAACCCGCTGAGCAACCATAAACAGGCGCGGAAAAGCCAGCAGTATCTGCCCGTTCTCCTGGAGCGGATACTGCTCTTCCAGCAGCTCGAGGTAGCGTTTCAGAAAGTTTTGCTGCTCGCTCTCGTTGAGATCCTGTAGCCACGGCCGTAACCCCGTCGCGCTGACCCAGTCAATAATCGCCTGATGAGAGCTCATCTGATGAAAGTAGGTGGTGCGCCAGATATCCACGTCGCATCCCGCGTCCGTCAGAATATCATAGTAGGCATGAATACCCGGCAGCTGCTCGCGGCCACGATCGGGGTAGCCCTGTTCCCAGGCAACTTCACGCATCAGGGCGTGCGTCGGCTCAAGCCAGTTGTCAGGCATTTGTATCGCCAGCACGCCGTTTAACTGGAGCAGTGAAACCAGATGCGGCAGAAGGTGGTAATGGTCCGGGATCCATTGCAGGGAAGCGTTGGCGTAGATCAGGCTGAGAGGCTGGTCAGGTTTGTAGTGACGGATATCCGATTCAACAAAGTGGCAGTCTGGCAGGGCCTGTCGGGCTTCCTCCAGCATCGCCGGGGAGTTATCCACACCGGCTATCTGCGCTGAAGGCCAGCGTTGTTTCAGCAGCGCGGTGCTGTTGCCTGGCCCGCAGCCCAAATCCACGCCAGAGGTTATGTCAGCAAGCGGCACCCGGGCCAGTAACTCAGCGGCGGGACGTGTGCGTTCTGCGCTGTATTGTAGATACAGAGAAGGATCCCAGTCGGCCATTTTCGCATCTCCATGTTGAGGTGTTCAGCAAGAATAGCACAGGCAAATACCTGCGCAGGGGCAGGTATCCGGATAAACGTGAGATTATAAAATGCCTTTCAGGGCCACGTGATAAAGCAGCATGATGGTTTTACCGTCGACGATCTGGCCATTCTCGATGCCACGAAGCGCGTCGTCCAGCGTCATTTCCAGCACGTCGATATCTTCCCCCTCTGCTTTAACGCCGCCGCCCGCGCTGGTCCGATCCTGCGGGTGATATTCCGCCAGATAGAAGTAGAGTTTTTCGGTAACGGAGCCCGGGCTCATATAGGCCTCAAAAATTTTCTCTACGCGCGTCACCTTATACCCGGTTTCCTCTTCCGCTTCGGCCTTAATCCGGCTTTCCGGGTCAAGGTTATCGAGCAACCCGGCAGCCGCCTCAATGAGATCCTCTTCGTGACCATTGATAAACACAGGGAAACGAAACTGACGTGTAAGAATGACTGTTTTGCTGTCGCGATTATAGAGCAGGATCGTCGCGCCATTCCCGCGGTCATACACTTCACGCTCTTGCCGCTGCCAGTCACCATCGCTGCGCTGGAGGTCAAAAGTGTATTTTTTCAGGTTATACCAGTTGTCGGACAACGTTTCGCTGTTGATGATGCGTATATCTGCACGTTTTGATTGCACGTTTGGCTCTCCTCTCGTAGAGTATGCATCATAAACAGCATTTTCGTGTAATTACAATAATTATCGTGCAACATCAGGAATAATTCATGCTCACAAGTCAGCGTAAACAGTTGATTCTGGAAAAGCTGGAGGCGGAAGGCCAGGTCCAGTCAACTGCGCTCAGCCTCTTTTTCTCGGTGTCTGAGGACACTATCCGCCGGGATCTACGTGAACTGGCGGCAGAAGGGCGTTTGCAGCGTGTCCACGGCGGCGCGCTTCCGGCATCTTCAGCGATTGCGCCTTTTGCCGAGCGTCAGTCCGTTAAAATGGATGCAAAAAAACGCGTGGCACGTCGGGGCGCGCAGCTCATTTCACCGGGGCAGGTGGTGATCATTGATGGCGGGACGACCACCTCAGAACTTATTACCTTCTTGCCGCCAGATTTGCGGGTAACCGTGGTGACGCACAGCCCGGGTATTGCATTGGGGCTGGTCAACCATCCGTGCATAGAGGTGATCCTGATTGGCGGTCGTTTGTATAAACACTCCATCGTCACGGTCGGCGCGGCCGCTATTGAAGGCATCAACAATATTCATGCGGATCTGTTTTTCATGGGTGTCACCGGCGTGCATCCTGAGGCCGGGCTGACCACCGGAGATTATGAAGAAGCATGCATCAAACGTGCATTTTCCGGCAGAGCGGCGGAAACGGTGGTATTGGCCTCACCGGAAAAGATCAACACGGCCTCGGCGTTTGTGATTGGCGATTTGTCGCTGGTGAATACGCTCGTTGTTGAAAACACAACGGATGAACGCTGGGTCAACGCTATGAAAGAAAAGGGCGTTGCGGTGATCGCCAGCCAGTAAATATCCGCTTTTTTGCCAGCCTGCCTGCGTGGCTGTCAAACAGACAAAGGTTATCCATCACGCGGATTCCTAGACTAAGGCTTTCATCTGTTTAAGGAAAAGCCATGAAAGCGATCTCCATTCTGGCGTATGGCGCGGACCCAACCGCTCAACGCCTGGCAACGTCCGCCATTCAGCAGGCCATAAAAAGTGCTCAACAGAACGATGTCATCGTTATTCCGCAAGGCCGTTTTCTGACCGGAGCGTTGTTTCTGAAAAGCGGTGTTTCACTTCGCCTGGACGCTGGCGCACAGCTCGTTGGAAGCCAGGATCTGGCTGATTATCCCCTGATAAATACCCGGGTAGCCGGCATTGATATGCGTTGGCCGGCAGGCATTATTAATATCATCGATTGTGAAAACGTCAGCATTACCGGTACAGGCACGATAGACGGGCAGGGTGCAATTTGGTGGCAACGCTACTGGGGCGATGACGAGCGCAGCGGCATGGTCGGCGATTACAGCGCAAGAGGATTGCGCTGGGTTGTTGATTATGACTGTCAGCGCCCGCGCAATATTCTGGTCTTTGAAAGCCAGAGCATTCTGCTGCGTGATTTTACCAGTCGGGAGTCCGGATTCTGGAACATGCACCTCTGTTATTCGCGCCATATCGCGGTTGAGGGCGTGCAAATCAGCAATTCTGCGGGGCCGAGCACCGACGGGATTGACGTCGACTCCTGCGAACAGGTGCGGATTGAACGCTGCATTGTGTCCTGCAATGACGACAATATCTGCATCAAATCAGGACGAGGACGCGAAGCGGCGCAAAAAGCTCGTGCCGCGCGGGATATAGTGATTCGAGGATGTACGCTGAATAAGGGATCCGGGATCACACTGGGGAGTGAAACTTCAGGTGGCATTGAACGCGTCCTGATAGAAGATAACGCGTTTAACGGAACGGGCGTCGGGTTTCGCATTAAATCTGCTCGCAACCGGGGCGGATTTATCCGTGATATCACCGTACAAAATCTACGGCTTACGGACGTGCGTTTTCCGGTGCTGATCCAGCTGAACTGGTTTCCGCAGTATAGCTATGGCGACCAGAGCAATTTATCTGATAAACCAGAACACTGGCGCAAACTGGCTGAAGGTGTTGAGGGCGAAGCCGGTCTTACTGCGGTCAGCGGACTGACGATTAAAAATATGACGGCGCGTCGATCAGACAGCAAATGCTTTTCGCGGGCATTTTTCATCGAGGGATATCCGGAGCGTCCTGTGGTTGGGTTAACGCTGGAGGGGATTTTGATTGACGCGTCAGAGTTCGGGAAAATTTCTGGTGTGGATGGGCTGCGCTTTAAGGATGTACAGGTGACTGCCGTGGAGATCACGCAAGACCGTAACGACTGTTATGAACGTTGATGGCATAGAACAGAGGGACATGATGCGCGGAATGAGTAGAACAAGGATGGGTCTGAACTGGCTGGATTTACTCGTATTCAATCTAAGTGCGCATAATGTATATTATGTTAAATGCGGTGTGTTTATTCTTTAGTTCATGAGTTCCTCTCTTTCAGGAACTTACCGATGAATCTGTCGGTTGCCTAAACTGACGATGAAGGTTATGGGATTGGGGGTCAGCGCGAAGGTGGTACTGGAACTCCTTACCCGTGATGACCGGAGTCGCTGACCTGTGTTCTCATCATCTTCCATGATTTTAACGGCAGCCTATCTGCTGGCTGCGCTGAGCGGTACTTCTTCTCCGGGCGTCAGCCTGACCGCGGCACTGGTAAGTATTGTCATGCTTGGGCTTAGCGGCAGCTGTATCCTCTCTACCGCTTTCTATAAGATGCTGCTATTTACTTTGCATAACAGAGTCTGGCGCAAGCTTATCAGCCAGACGGGCTGAACATTCATTCCATAAAATCCCGCCGCTACTGAGGAAGCCTGAGAAACAGTGTCCGTTCCTGAGTCTGCGATGCTTTAAAACCATGGTGGATATAAAACGCTTTGGCGTCCTCAGTGAGTGCATGAACCATGATCGCCCGCACCCCAATATTCTCTGCTACCCGATAACAGCGTAAAACCGCATCCTGGAGTAAATCGGCTCCCAACCCATTTCCGCGTATTGAGACATCGACAGCCAGACGGGCAAGAATAATCACGGGAATGGGATCCGGCATGTTACGCCGCAAATTACCTGTCGCTTCCGTATGGTTAACGCTGCCGGTAGCCAGAGAGTAAAATCCCGCGACCTGCTTTGTGCCCGTTTTACAAACGACAAACGTTCGGGCTGCGCCAAGCGCCTGGTTTTTCAGACCTCTTTGTTTTAACCATTCGTCAAGTACGGCCTCTCCACTGACGAACTCCGCCAGTTGATGGACGCTGGATAAGGGCTCTGGGGGGGTTACACGTCCCACTGAGGTTTCCTTGCCAGCAGTTTTTCTATGGCAGGATCGTCGGCGACCGGGGCATCGAGCATATCAATGAACTCTGCATACTGTTCATCGTTAAAATTGAATACACGCCGATCGAGGATCACATTTTCGGCTGCCTGACAGGCCATCTCCAGAATGAAGTCAGTACGTGATTTATGGAGGATCTCTGCGGCGGCATCGATAAGCGCCCGCTGGGATTCTTTGGCTCTAAGATTGAGTTGAACATCTGATTTCATGGGTATACCTCTTGTATAGCAATTGCTTTACAAGCATAGCATAAGCGGCGCGTATAGCAATCGCTATACAGGTCCCTTAATCATGTCTGACTTCTTCACTCTGCATATCGCAAGAATTTGCTCTCTCAGCCAGCGGTGCGCGGGATCGCGTTCCATTCTTGGGTGCCACATCTGTGATACCGTAATTAGACGGCTTTTGAACGGCAGCTCGAAAACCTGTACCTGGTCCGTTACCTGCTGATTGAGTAAATAGAGAGCGGGTATCATGGCGATAAGATCCGATGCCACCGCCACGGACAGCGCCGTCGGAAATCCCGGTACGACGCTCGCGATTTTACGTTTTGTTCCGAGTTCGGCCAGCGCATCGTCAACGGATCCGTGCAGTGCACCCTCGGGTGACGCTACCACATGGCCCCAGGCGACATAATCCTTAACCCCTATTTCTGCCTGCTTAGCCAGCGGATGCCCCTTACGCACGACGCCCACAAACCGATCCTCAAACAGTCGTTGCAGCCGTATTTCAGGCCCCATATTACTCTGGACGCCAATCTCCAGATCAACCAGCCCTTCCCGAAGATAGCGCGACGTTTTTTCCGGCTTAGGCGCAAAGCGTATACAGACGTCCGGCGCGGCGTCGGCCACAGCCGCTATAAGCGCAGGCCCAAACGCCACCACAAAACCATCGTTTGCCCTGATGGTAAAAAGTCGCGCCAGACTTCGCGCGCTGAACGTATCAGTTGAGGGCTGTAATACCGCCCTGGCCTCGTGCACTGCACGCCTGGCACGGTCCCGGGTCGCTTCGGCCCACGGGGTCAGTACCATGTTACGTCCGGCGCGCACCAGAATCGGATCGCCAGTGACGTCGCGTAACCTGCTTAATGTCCGGCTCATTGCCGAGGTGCTGAGGTTCAGACGACGTGCCGCGCCTGCCACGCTCGCTTCGCTCAGCAATATGTCGAGTGCTATCAGCAAATTAAAATCGGGTTCGGACATCTCCTTCCTCCCTGTAGATTCAGATAAGGCGTTTCATGCAACGATAAAGTGCAAATGGTGCGCCTTCCGCCCTGCAAAAGCCATCTTTATAGTTTTGTCATCCACACACTCTTCTCTAAGGACAACAAGATGATGCTTTTTTCCAGCCAACCCGGGGACGATGGACTGCCTGGCCCGACGCGCGCACGGGTGATGGCCGCGATAATGACCACCACGTTAATGGGCGTGTTTGATGGCACCATGATCAACATTGCCCTGCCCTCCATGGCTCAGAAGATGCAGGTGCCAGCCAGTTATGCCGTCTGGTTCGCCAACGGGTATCTGCTGGCGGCTGCAATGACGCTGGCGATATTCGCGGCGCTTGCGGCCCGCCTGGGTTATCGCCCCGTATTTCTGGCAGGCCTGACGACCTTTACCCTGACATCGCTGGGTTGCGCGCTGGCGAAAACGCCCGAAGTGCTTATCGGTATGCGCGTGCTTCAGGGGATCGGCGGCGCAGCGACGCTGAGTATTGCTCCCGCGATACTGCGGTCCGTATTTCCCGGACGATTGCTTGGCCGCATTCTGGGTTTGCACGCCCTGCTCATCGCCTCCAGCTCCGCTATCGGCCCGGTATTGGGCGGTACGATCCTTCACACCCTGAGCTGGCAATGGCTTTTTGCGATAAACGTTCTTCCCGGCACCCTCGCCTTGCTGCTGGCGGTCAAAGCGCTGCCGCGGGATGCGGTTCGAAAGCAAGCGCCCTTTGACACCCTGGGCGCCATATTGTCGGCGCTGCTGTTGGGTTCGACGATCGTGGCGGCGAACAGCCTCCATGATGCTACTTATCACACAGGTAGTCTTTGCTGGACGGTTCTCGCTGCGCTGAGCGGCATGGCTTTTATCTGGCAGATCCGCCGCACGGATAACCCCTTACTGCCGCCAGCCATATTCAAAAATGAACGTTTTACCCTCGCGGCCCTAACGTCGATGATTGCTTTTGTCAGCCAGGGTATCACCTTTATTGCGCTACCCTTCCTGTTTCAGAGCGAATACGGCTACAGTCCGGTGATTTCTGCCCTGCTATTTACGCCGTGGCCGCTCGGGATCGTGCTGATTGCGCCGCATGCAGGCCGGTGGGCGGACACGATTTCCGCCCCGGTGATTTCAACTCTGGGGCTGATGATTTTTGTCGTCGGTTTGATTCTGCTGGCAACATTACCCGCCAGCCCTTCGATGTGGGATATCTGCCTGCGAAGCCTGGTTTGCGGGATGGGATTTGGCTGCTTTCAGAGTCCCAATAACCGGGAAATGCTCTCAAACGTTAGTCGTGACTATGCGAGCTATGCATCCGGTGTGTTATCCATTATGCGCACGTTCGGGCAGTGTCTGGGGGCCGCCGCTGTGGGCGTACTGCTGGCGACAAATGAGAGAGCAATTCATGCTGCACTGTGGATCGCTGCGGCGGCTTCTGCGGTAGCGGTCATCGTCAGCGCGAGCCGACTGCGTAAAATCACTCATCCTGCGGAAACAGGCTGAGCGAGCAAAAGCTCCCGGGTCGCATCTTCAAAATTAGGGCGCGGCCCGTACACCACTTTTACATGCTGTAATTCATTAATGATTTCATTACTGATGTCGTGACCATAATCCACTGTAGAGGCGCTATCTTTATTGAAAACGACTGAATAGTGATGATCTATTCTGTATTTTTCAACGGTATCAGAAATGACTCGCTGGCTTATATGCCGCAGGCGACCCTGCTCTGCCCGCAGTTGCGTGTTTTTACTCATATCATCGATCGCTTTCATTTCACGGCGCAAGGGTTCTGGCAGAGCATAATATTTTTTCTCAACTTCAAGCGCGGATTTTTTAGCTAATGCGAGAAGTATTTCGTTCTGCTTTTTTTCCTGTGCCAGTAACGGTGATTCACGCAGGATCCGCTTGTAAGAAATACATGCAACCCCTTTTTGTCCGGCGTGAGGCTTAAGGTGACCGTTAAAAGAATATAATCCTACAAGACACACAAAAATTAACAGAATGACTGAAAAGCGTGGCTCAGACCGTTTAGTAATCATTGTCAGTTCCACCGAATAAATATGGTCGCTGAGGAAATGTACACGACAAAAACACATAACGGTAGCGCAGAGGTGTACAAAAATAAACCGCAGCGCTACCCCCTGTCATGATCAAAGGTATCAATTATATTTAAGGGTGATTGTCCCGGTGGCATTTGCTTGCCCTGGCGTGACAACGTCACTGGTTTTGTAATACCACGCTTTGAAACGTAAGGTTTCAGACTCTCCGGCCCCGCCTGCATTTGCCGGATCGCTATAGGTTGTTGCGGAGCCGATATCAGCAATCGCGGTACCATCGGCAGCAAGCCCACTGCCTTGTGATGCGGCTTTTACACGACTTGAATTAAAAGCTTGCACCTCCTGACCAAGGGCCCAGTAGGTAAAACTGCGTAGCGCCGGTTGATAGGCTGATATCACGACCCCCACACCGGTCGCCGTCGTACCCGATTCAGACTGGTCTAAAGCAATCACTGAACCATCATCGTTGTCGCCCTCGGCAAGCGGCCCGTTGATGGTCAAGGTCACGTTGGTGCCTGGCTGACAGCTCAGACCAACATCCTGTTCGGGTCCTTCCACCATCTTAAGATTATCAAACGCAGAGGTATCCACATCGCCCATATTAAACAGCAGGGAAGAAACGGATGCTGAGCATCCCATCGCATAGACTTCTATCTGTGTATTTGACAAATAGACTTCTGACGCATTATCACCGTTATCCGAACTGCTTTGCCCTTCACGAAATTCCACCGTCGCCAGTTTGCCGCTCTCGAGGGCCAGATTACCGCCCGGGATTGTACCCCCCGTCGCAATCAACTGCACACGATAGGCCGAGCCCGCCAGCGTATGGCTGCTCTCGCCATCGCCGGACTGCCATGAGTTATCAACCGCACGTTCATAATCATACGGACCGGCCTGGTTAAGCGTGTAGGTCTTAATGCCGATACCCGGTATCGTGGTCGGGTAGATATTATCTCCCACCGGCGACGCCGACGCTAAATGAGTCGGGTTATAATGAAATCCTACGTAATAATCCCTGCTACAGTTTTTAATCGTGACATCCCCATCCGTCCCGCTGATATATCCAGAATCGTATAACACTTCGCCAAAGGTATAATTTTTCGCACTGACCAACAGTTTCGAGGGTAATGGGATCGTCGTAACGGTAACATCATCGCCGTTATCCCGGTTACAGGCTGCATGACTTAATAGTGGGACTGGCCCCAGCAATAACACCAGATAATATAAATATTTTGACATGAAATTAGTCTGCTCACTTAAGCTCAGTTATAAACAACATTCAATGTAATCGCACTGCTGAATGCACCCGGTGTTGGGGTCCCATGTGGGGTATACATTCGGGCAGTAAAAGTCATCGCGCCGGTTTGGTTTTCGAGCGCAACCGGGTAGCTCACGCCGTTGGCCAGCGCGACACCGCTGATGGGATGTTCGTGATCACGGATAAACAACTGAAGGCCGACATCGGTCGCGCCGCCTGCATCTGCCGCCACCTGATTGGCGTAAATGACAGAAGCATAAGCCGGATCTTCAGCGTAAGGTGCGCCTGTAAAGGTAACCGTTGCCTGGCTTAACCCTGCGGTGCAGCTGTCAAACGCGATGGTCACTGGCACATTTCCTGTGTTCCCCCCCGCTACGGCAAAGTCTTTCCAGTAATATTTCCCGAGGTCGACTGCCTCCGGTTTGGTGACGTTACATGAGCCATCAATAATGTTTCCGGTGACATGGAACTCAATATCATTGCGATCGGTGTACGCCATTGCCGGCGACACGCTCAGCATGAATACCATTCCCGGGCCGATGAGCGATTTAAGGCCGGAACGGAGAATAATGAAGCGTGACATTAATTTGCTCCCGATACGGGATGGCAAACCCCGTTGATGAATAAAATATCGGCCTCTGTTTTTGCGCCGGCAAGTGTGTAATCAACGGCGCACTGCTTGTTCGCCGCCTCCCCCCACTTAACAATTAACCGCCCTTTCCCGGCGAGCCCGACGAGATACACTTCCCCGCCGTCGCCAACAATACTGCTGCGCGTGTCATCCGACTCGCCGCTGGTTTGTGTTACTACTGCGCCAAACGGCACCGGTTTACCGTTGTAGGTCAGCGTCATCATCGCCTTTTGTCCAATCCAGGTGTTGTACTTCACGCGTACTACCGCCCCTTTGGTCGGCACCACGGTTTTGGCGATGTTATCAATGGCCGCAGAAGTATCGCTGGCATCCACTGTGTTGAGTGAGATCGAATTGCTGTGATACGGACGAACGTACGGCACAATGGCGTTACCGAAATAATCGGTATGAACGTTCGTCTGCCCGTTGATCGGCATACCGGAAACACCCGGTGTTTCAACCAGCGCTACGCTATCGTTCAGCTGACGCGCCAGGGTGATACCGTCGCGATGCAGCACCATGCCCCCGCGCAGGCTGTAATTCACTCGTCGGCTGTAATCGTCGTAGCTATAGCCTGCGGACATATCGGCATAAGTACTTTGATAACCCACAGTGACATTGCCGTTAGTAGCTTCAGAATCGGCGTTATAGCCTTCTGAAACCTGCCAGTTCAGCTGGTTTTCCTGCATCGCGGTACCGGAAATTCCGATGTTGTGCGTGGTATCGCCGTTTTTACTACTGTTCATCGAATAGTTAGCCGAAACAGACCGGGCCGCTTCACTGTGGCTGAAGGCGCTGAACGGTACGCTCAGGTTAAGCGAGAAGACGTTATCGTCGTCGTAGTTATCGGAATCGTTATTGTAACCGCCATTGACGTTTTTAGAGTGGGCATAGTTCAGCGAGTACGACACCGGTCCAAGCGTGCTGCTGAAGCCCAGGTTCATGGAGTCCGCATGTTCACTGTTCCAGTAAGAGGCGTCGTACATGCTCAGTGACAGGGTGCCGAAAGGCAACGTCTGTGAGATTGTCACATCAAAACGGTTTCGCTCCCGGCCATTATCAATAGTGCTATTGCCCGGATCCCAGTCATTGAGGAAGTCCTGAAACGAAAGATAACCCCGGGTTGAAAATTTATAACCGGCGACGGAAATATCGGTGCTGGTTTGCTGAAGCGTCTTACTGTAGCGCACGCGATACGACTGGCCGCTATGGTGTTCCTGTTGTCGCATGTTGTCCGGCTGCGGGATATCCGCCCACGACTGGGAAATATCAAATGAGAGCGCTCCGGCGCTGCCCATATTAAAACCAGTTCCGGCAATCAGGTTGGAATAATTGTCTTCCGCCTGAATATAGCCGCCGTAAAGCGTGATCCCTTTTCCGACGCCCCAGGCCGCTGATCCCTGAATAAAGTTAAAATCCTCTGCACGTGAACCCGACCCGTCCTGACGGGTTTTGCCCGCCACCAGGCCATACTGCACCTGACCTTCACGTTGCAATACCGGCAGCGTGGCGTAAGGCACAATAAAGCTACTTTGCGTACCGTCGGACTCTTTGATCACCACCTGCAGATCGCCGGAGCTGCCGGTCGGATACATATCGCTGAATTCAAACGGTCCCGGCGGCACGGTAGCCTTATAAATGCTGTGACCGTTCTGGTATACCGTCACTTCGGCATTGCTGCGGGCTATACCGCGTATTACCGGGGCGAAGCCTTGCATGCTGTCCGGCTTCATATCGTTATCCGAGTACATCTGCACCCCGGTGAAACCGACGCTATCAAAAATGCCGCCGCGCGTGGTTCCTTGTCCCAGCACCAGCTGGCTTTTAAGAGATTTAATATCCCGTGAGGCGTAGGTATACACGGAATCCCAGTCATTTTCGGATTCGGAATGGGTATAGGTGGAATAGTTGCGAAAGCGCCAGGCGCCTACGTTCAGCCCCGGTTGCAGGCTAAGAAACTGATTACTGCTGTCGGTGCCGTTGCGCTGATGCAGATCCTGTTGACCCGAGACGCTGTAATTAAGTAAACCCGCCGTGATCCCTTCATCCCAGCGCTCCGGTGAAACATAACCCCTTGCGGTGTTAAATAAAGCAACCTGCGGCAGGATCAGGTCGAAACGCTGCTGCGCCAGATCGATTTTTTCGTCCGCGCCGGGGATGGCATACAGATCCACACATTCGCTGGCTTTTTCCTGTTCGCCAAAATAGTTATCGACACGAACGTTCCAGGCTTTCAGCTGAGTGACGTTTAAGCATGCCCCTGTGCGGTCTGACGTAGGGGCACTTTTCAACCTTCGAAAAGAGAGGGTTTTACTGTCTACCAGATTGCCGTTGATAAAAATGTCGACGTTATAGTCCCCGGGCGGCACCTCATCTTTGGCAAACAGACTGAGATCCATTGCTGGCACTTCTGCGCTGTCTGTTTCCAAAAGATGAGGGTTGAAATGTTCCTGCGCACGTGCGCTGAAAGAACTAAAGACAACACTGAGCCCGAGCCCTAAAGAAAGGACGTAGGTTTGTTTCACTTTTTCCATTGTAACCCTGTATCCGTGCGGGAGACTTACGGTGTCGATTAATATGAGGTGACTTTGTCCGGACCTTTCACGCCATAATCATTAATAAGCGACCAGGTTACTTTGCCGTGAGGTGACATAACACCTTCAGAAATACTCAACGTGGAGAATGGCGCGACAAAATACTGTCCGCTTAACGCCTGGTGATTAATTTCAATTCGTGAGAAGTTCATATAAAAAGGTGTCGGGTTATTGACCTGTAAACCCTTCGCGGTCAGGTTCCACTTAAGCTTTTCCGCACTGGATTCTGGCGTCTGCCCCTGTAATGCTGCCGGACGGTAGATCAGCTTAATCTTTGAGTTGATGGCAATTTGCATCGTATTTTTACCTTCACTACCGTCGGTAGCGGGGATCCCTTTCACGTTCAGCCATAACAGCGATTCACGATCTTCCGGAACAGGTAAACCTGAACGCACAATACGAATTGACGCTTTTTTCCCGGCTTCCAGACGGAATAGCGGTGGCGTAATAATCATATTTTCTTTTTTTAACGGGCTGCCTTTAGCCGGGCTAATCCACGACTGTACCAGGTTGGTAACCTTGTCAGAGTTTTCAACGGACAAAGAGGCGGCCTGGCGGGAGCCATCAAAAATAACCCGCGTACTCCCGGTAACAATACTGGCGGACGCGTTCAGGCTGGCGGCGCTGGCCACGCAAAAAATAACAGCGGCGATGGGTTTCATAATGCACTCACAAACTAAAAAGGAGGGTTTCCCCTCCTGCGGAATCAGTTATAACGGACGTTATAGGTAATAACAGCGTTAACATCGCCGGCAACGGCCTGCCCGGTGGCAATCATCTGCGCGGTATAGGTTTGACTCGCTGTGCCATCGGTGAAAGTAATAGGATCGTTATCTGCATTATTTTTGACGATGGTACCATTTGAGCCGCCCTGCTTGAGCTGAACGGCCACGTTGGTTGCCGCACCCAGCGTAGCAGTGTTTGCAAAATAGGATGGATCGGCTGCAACAGCATCAACAGGGCCTGAGAAGACAATATTTGCAGTCGTGCTGGTTGGGCAGTTATTCAGGTCGAACACAAACTGTTTTGGCGCGCCAAGGTCGCCTTTTGTAGCGAGGTCGGTTGCCGCCGTTGAGCCCAGATCAACGGTCGCATTTGCCGTGCCGCCATCAACGGCAATATCACAACCCTGATCGAGCACCGTTCCATTAAATGTGATAGTGTTAGAAGCCGTCGCCGCGCTCGCGCCACAGAAAGTCAGAATAAGCGTCGCACCAATTTTAGTCAGTTTCATTCGTTGATATCCCAATAGAAATAATAAATATCTTCATTTTTATTCCTGCCAGGACGAGACAATAACAAAGCAGCACCGCTGAGCTAACAATGAATAATGCACCGTCTGTGACAAGGCTAATATAAACGCTCAGGCAGGAATTAGATTCGTAACATCAATAAACGACATCAGCAAACCCGAAGTAAGGTTACAAGAAAGTTACGGAGTTTCGTAAAATAAAGTAATTTAATTTTAGACAACCTTTTGTTATGGCCTGGATTGGCATTTTGTTAGCATTCGCGCTGTTTTTTCTGAGCAATAATGCCACCGGCAGTGTTGCTAGCAGCATATCCAGACTGACATATTTGAGCGAATGAGAACAATAGGCATGATCAACAAAAAAAACATGATCGCATTAACCCTTTGTGGCCTGATGATGGCAAGTGGCAGTGCGCTGGCGGGCCTTCCTTCTGGTGACAGCGACAATAATATTAATACCAACCCAGAGAACGATGCGGGGACTCAGGGCACGGGCGGCGTAGTCCATTTTACCGGTAAGATTACCGATGCATCCTGTAATATCACCACCGACTCAGCAGGGCAAACCGTTGAATTAGGCACCTGGGCTGCAAGCTACTTTGCCACCCAAAAAGAGACCACGCGCACGCCTTTCCAGATCTCAGTTGAAGGTTGCCCGGATTCCGTTAAAACCGTTGCCGTGTTGTTTGATGGTAACAAAGATGCGAATGATAATACCCTGCTGGGTTTAAATTCTTCCGTGGACAGCGATGGCAATACGGCGACTGGCGTTGCCGTTAAACTCTATGAAAGCGATCGTAACACGCAGATTAAAATTGGTGATATTTCTCAGAGTATCGACCTTGCCGAAGGGGAAGATTCAAAAACACTCAATTTCTACGCCAATTATAATGCCACCACCGATGTCGTCAGCACCGGAGAAGCCGACGCAGATGCCAATTTCCTGATGGTTTATAACTGATCGACTGATGATAAGCAGAGCTTGCTCTGCTTATCTTTTTCCTCTACGGGGATCTGAAAATGAAGAAACTCACCGCGGCCCTGTTCTTTTATTCGCTCGGCATGAGTCTGTCAGCACACGCGGGGGTCGTGATGGGCGGTACGCGTGTTGTTTACCTTGAGGGGCAAAGAGAAGTGGCATTTTCCATTACCAATATGGAAAAAGAAACCCCTTATCTTATTCAGTCGTGGATTGAAAATATTGACAGTAAAAATAAAACCGCTCCGCCCTTTATCGTGACGCCTACGTTATTTCGTTTAGATGCGGAACAGAAAAACTCGCTGCGCATCAATTATCTTGGAACGCCATTACCCACTGACCGGGAATCTGTTTTTTGGCTTAACATCAAAAATATTGCCCCGAGCAAAAAAGCAAACAGCAACAAATTGCAGATTAACGTGAAGTCAAAATTCAAGTTATTTTTCCGTCCCGCAGGGTTGAAAGGCAATGCCGAACTTGCCTACAAAAAATTAAAATTTACCTGTCGTAATAATACGCTTAGCGCACACAACCCCTCGCCCTGGTTTGTATCGTTTTACAAGGTCAGCGTTGTGAACACCGACGTTGAAATGCCGGGAATGATTGACCCCTTTTCCGATCGTCAATGGCACATTCCCTGCTCGGGGACCATTCGCTGGCAGGCGATCAACGATTACGGCGGGCTGACGAGAGTCGCCACGCAATCCTGACGCTGTGACAACACGCCTTTGGCGAATGTAGCCAACGACCGCACATGCATTCTCTCGGCCCACGCAATTTACCCCGCATTTATACGCTCGCGATGCTTGCGGGTGCGGTCACGTCTGGCATTCATGTGCGCCGGGCACAGGCCGATGAGTACTTCGATCCTCAGGCGCTGGAGATCACAGCAGATCAGCAGCAGGCTAGCGACTTAAGCTATTTTTCCCGACAAGGCGGTCAGCAGCCGGGACGTTATCGTGTCGCGGTTGTTGTTAACCAGACGCAGCGGGATGAGCGCGAAATTGCATTCGTTGATACCGGGGGAACGCTCTCACCGGTCCTCAACCTGGCGTACCTCAAGAGACTTGGGGTAAACATCGCGGCCTTCTCTTCGTTCGATGCGCTGCATGACGAGGAGACATTTACGGACATCGGCAAATATATTCCCGATGCGTCGACGCATTTTGACTTCACCCATCATCGGCTGGTTTTCAGCATTCCGCAGGCAGCCATGTTGCAAAAAAGTGCCGATTATATTCCTCCCGAACAGTGGGACGACGGCATCCCCGCTGCTTTTGTCGATTACAATCTTACGGGCTCGACAACCAACATCGACAATATTCATGACAACAGCAGCTATCTGAGCCTGCGATCCGGTATCAACCTGGGGGCGTGGCGTTTACGCAATTACGCCACGTTTGAATATGGTAATACCCATCACTGGCAGTCTCAGGGAACATCCCTCCAGCGGGCCATTACGCCGCTGAAGAGCGCGTTAACAATAGGGAATGCCTACACGTCTGGCGAGGTTTTTGACAGTTTTCAGTTTACGGGGCTTCAGCTTGCCTCGGATGAGAATATGCTGCCGGACAGCCAGCGCGGTTTCGCGCCCACGATCCGCGGGGTCGCTCACAGCAATGCCCGCGTCAGCGTTCGCCAGCACGGTTACACCATCTATGAAACCTATGTTGCGCCTGGCGCATTTGTCATTAGCGATCTCTTCCCCACTTCGCAAAGCGGCGATCTTGAGATCACGGTCCATGAAAGTGATGGCAGCGAACGCACGTTCACCCAACCCTACTCCTCGGTGGCCTTCATGCTACGGGAGAAACGACTGAAATTCAGCGCCAGCGCCGGACGGTATAACAGCCCTGACGCCGAGGGCGACACCCCGCCGTTTGTTCAGGCCTCCGCCTTTTACGGATTGTCTTCAAGCCTGACGCTGTACGGCGGAGCGGAGCTTTCCGGCCACTATCAGGCTCTCGCGCTGGGATTAGGTAAAGATTTTGGCCGGTTTGGGGCACTGGGTGTGGACACCGTTGCGGCGAAAGCACACCTCAGTGATGACAGGCTGGCCCTCGGGCAGCAAATACGCGCTCAGTACCAAAAAAATCTCGCTGAGACGAACACGTCGCTCACCCTTTCGACCAGCCATTATACGACGCATGACTTTTACAGTTTCAGTGAAGCAAATGATGACAGCGATCCAGACCAGCACGTGCATAACCGGCGTAACCGCACACAGTTCAGTTTGACGCAGGATCTCGGTGCGATGGGCAATATCAGCGCATCTTTTTACCGTCAGGATTACTGGAACGCCTCGGCGGTCGATCAAACCGTCCATCTTGGCTATTACGCTAACTACAAAGGGGTGTCGTTAAGTGTTGGGTATTATCTCACCCGCTCAAGCGCTGATGATAGCGACAACGAACGGGCGATAAACCTTAGCATCAGCGTCCCACTCAGCCGCTGGTTACCCGGCGCAACAACCAGCTACAGCCTCAACAATAACCTTGATGGCCATACTACCCGGCAGGTTTCGCTGTATGGTACGGCGCTGGCCCACGATCGCCTGAACTATAACCTCCAGCAGGGCTTCGACAACCAGGCCAATACCGCGAACAGCAACCTTGCGCTGGCTTATCACGGCGGTTATGGCAGCGCCAGTCTCGGGTACAGCCACGATCGCTATAGCAACCGCGTGAACTACGGCGCGGCAGGCGGCATTGTGGCAACACAGTATGGGGTGACGTTGAGCCAAAGCCTTGGGGATACCCTGGCGCTGATCCGCGCTGACGAGGCGTCGGACGTTCAGGTTGAAGGGGCGACCAATGTTCACACCGACTCCCGAGGTTATGCCGTGATGCCAACCTTATCGGCGTATCACAAAAACACCATTTCGCTGGATACCGAAACGCTGGCAGAAAATGTCGATCTGGACCAGAACAGCAGAACGATTGTGCCGACCAGCGGCGCGGTCGTCCTGGCGAATTACCATACCCACGTGGGCATCAGAACGCTCATCACCCTTACGGCACACGGGCGCCCGCTTCCATTTGGCGCCAGCGCGTATGTCTCGAACGGGACATCTGCGAAATCAAGCGTCGGCATCGTTGGCGAAGCAGGACAGGTCTATCTCAGCGGCGTGCCGCTACGCGGAACCTTGCATGCCAGCTGGCGGCAGAAAGGCCAGGATATGCGCTGTAGCGCCCCATTACGCCTTCCGGATACCGCTGGCCGCACTCCGGTCACGCTTATGAACCTTCAGTGCCAATAACTTACTGAGATACCTGTGAACAATATCAACCGTTTAATCAATCTCCTGATGCTCGCTTTTTTGCTGATTCACGCTACGGCAAGGGCGTCTCAGACCTGCCCGCCGACCATGGGCGATGCGGTCATTAACTTTCAAAACTACTCGATCACTGATAACCCATCGATCCCTCCGGGGTCGATGCTTTCAGGCGCTATCCTGGGCCAGGAAAACCGCTCGTTTTATAACTGTCCTGAGGGAACCGGCCCGGTAACGATGCGCTTTGTGGCCAATAACGCCTTAACCGTAGCGCCCGTCAGCGGCGTGGCGCCGAACGGTACGGGCGCCCCGGCCTCCGTTTATGACGTGCCAGATATTCCCGGCGTTGGGTTTGCGGTGGGCATTCGCGAAACCACGCACTGTGCAGCTGAACCCGTGCATTACATCGCCTCGGGGGATGACAGCGTTGCGATTTGCAGCACAAACGATCCCTCGCAAATGGCGACCCAGTTCTTCGTCGTGTTTTATAAAACCGCGCAGGAGATTGTCTATGAACAGCCGAACAGCGGGCAAATTCGCGCAGGAACGCTTATTCTGGAGGATGCTAACGGCGCGGTGATATCTGAAGCTGGCGTGACGGTGGAAGTCGCTGCCGCCGACCTGAAAGTGCATAAATCGAGCTGTTATATCTCGGATAACAACATCACCGTTAATATGGGACAAAGTAGCGTAAGCGATCTCAACAAAGGAATGGATGGGGATAAACACCGCTTCAT
This sequence comes from Enterobacter sp. 301B, assembly GCF_003850715.1. Classification (NCBI taxonomy): domain Bacteria; kingdom Pseudomonadati; phylum Pseudomonadota; class Gammaproteobacteria; order Enterobacterales; family Enterobacteriaceae; genus Enterobacter; species Enterobacter sp. 301B. Next base: position 59,443 of record NZ_PQTC01000001.1, on the reverse strand, counting down.
CATCCCTCTGGTCTGTGACGCATCCCAAACGGCAGCGGTGAAGATCGGGTTCTTTGGTCCGACTGAAAAAGACGCGCAGAATCACGATGTGCTGGCGCTAAGTCAACAGGAGAGCGCCGCTACCGGCGTGGGGATCCGCATTCTGTATGGCGATAACTACGGTGCCGCCAGAGGCACAACCGTTCCTCTCAACAGCACCGGTGTCGAGCCTTTTGCCAATGCTGCCCGGCAGACCGCGTTTTCCCTGGATTACGACGCACAATATGTGCGCACCGAAACCCAGGCCACCGCGGGGCTGGCAGACAGCCTGGCAACATTTAGTCTGATATACAACTAAGCGCTATTCCAGTGCCAGCAGCGCAAAACTCGCCAGCCAGTGCCCGCCGCTGTAGTGACTGCCGACAACATGCTCCACGCTTGCCGAGAGATGGCGCGCAACGGCATCGCGTAATGGCTTCCGGGCGTGATGATTTTCCGGCAGGGCGCGGGCAATGTGCTTCATACACCAGGCACGGCTGAGGTTGAGACCGTCCAGATGCGCGATTTTCGGGTCGGTGCGATCGCTCACCTCAGCCGGGTTCATGAGCGCAGAAATGGCGCCCACTTCAGGCAGAAACGCATCGAACCAGGCCGGGAAATCCTCCACCACCTTACTCATCAGCAGGGCCTCGGTCAGCGCTCCGGAGATATACTCGTCGCCACCCGGCTCATAATGCGCAGGATAATGCGTGTCCGCGAGGTAAAACCGCGTTGCCGCGTCCAGGATGGCGCGCTCAAGCGTGTCATCGTTCACCGCCCGGGCATAATCCAGCCCCAGCGCGAGCGCAAACGCCGTGTTGTAGTGCGTCCCGACGCGGATCGGATAGGTAAGCTTGCTGAGGTAATCCACCAGCCGCTGGCGAATATCCCGCGTTAACGGTTGCAGCGTCTGGTACCAGCGCTCCGCCTGCGGCAGTGACGATTGTTTCAGCTCCTGCGCCAGCGCCAGCAGCCAGCCGTAGCCATAAGGTCGCTCAAACGACGCGCGGAACGGCGCGGTAAAATAGGCCAGCTCCTTCGCCACCTTCTCGTCGGTCAGGTGTTCTTCGAAGAGAGTGATGATCTCTTCCCGACACGGCAGTTCGGGCCAGAGACGCAGGCAGCGCAGCAGCAGCCAGTAGCCGTGCACCGCAGAGTGCCAGTCAAAACAGCCGTAAAAGATCGGGTGCAGCTCGCGAGGCGGCAGAACGTCGCTGTCATCGTTGAGCAGATGCATAATGTGGTTCGGATATTCCTGACGTAAATAGGTCAACGGCATTCTGGCGAAGGCGTCAGCCTGATGTTGCGTTAATTCCATTGCAGCTCCTTAGCGAAACACGAGGAAATACATTAAGAACACGTTCACCACCAGCAAGGTTAACGCGGTCGGGATCTGGATCTTGATAACCTGATATTTGTCTTTTAGCTCCAGCAGCGCGGCGGGCACGATGTTGAAGTTGGCGGCCATCGGGGTCATCAGCGTGCCGCAATAGCCTGCGTACATGCCGATAGCCAGCAATGGTGCCGGGTTACCGTGATGGACGTTAATCAGGAATGGCAGAGCGATACCGGCGCTTAACACCGGGAAGGCAGCGAAGGCGTTGCCCATAATCATGGTAAACAGCGCCATCCCCACGCAATAAATGACCACCAGCATGAAGCGGCTGTCCGGGTTCACAAACAGGCTGACCACCTTTTGTACCGATTCGCCGGTATTCGCCACCACAAACACCCCGCCGAGCATGGCGAGCATCTGCGGCAGGATCACCGCCCAGCCAATGGTATCGACCAGCCGACGCGACTGACGTACCGCATGCAGCGGCGTACCTTTTGTCAGCCACCAGCCGGTAAGGATAGCCGCCACGCAGGCCACGCACAGTGCCGCCAGCGTAAGCTGCTTCTGGTCGAGCAGATAGACACCGCCAATCGACACGCCTTTCAGAAACAGCGTCCCGATGACCGTCACCACCGGGATCATCAGCGCGGGCAAGAATAGCCAGTTTTTCAGCCGGTGTGATGAGGTAACCCGCTCCTCCTCGGTGGACATTTTATAATGCCCCTTCCCGACCAGCCCGAAACCGGCCAGTAGCGCAATCACGATAACGGCGCCGCCAATAATGCGATACGCCAGCGACTTACCCAGCTCCTGCACCATCAGATCGCCAAACAGGAAGATCCCGCCAAACAGAAACCAGAACAGCGCGGTGGTATAGCGTTTCGGGTTAGCGCGATCGCGAAGGGTCATCACAACCAGCAGCATCACGACAAAACCGATCAGGTAGTACACGCGGTTAATGGTGATAAAGGTCATCATGGTGCGATCTCCTGCGTACCCTGCTCTGCTCTCCAGGCCATCACGTCGCGACGAATGCTGGCGTCGAGGCGCAGCAGACGCGTCATATGGATGATCAGTGCCGCAATAGCGGTCGGAATGGCCCACAGGCCGATATGCAGCGGTTCGATCCCCTCGATCCCGTTCTCTTTCAGGAACGCATCAATCAGCAGTACCGCGCCAAAGGCGATAAAGATATCTTCCCCAAAGAAAACCGCGATATTGTCACAGGCGGCGGCATGGGCTTTGATTTTGTCGCGGATAGTCTGCGGCAGTTCGCCGTATTCATTCAGGGCCGCCCCTTCGGCCATCGGCGCCAGCAGAGGACGCACCGTTTGTGCGTGGCCGCCAAGCGACATCAGGCCCAGCGCAGCCGTCCCTTCGCGGGCAACAAAGTAGAGCATCAGGATACGCGCCGAGGTGGCGCTGGCGATCTTCGCGACCCAGGCCTGGGCGCGCTCTTTCAGCCCGTAATACTCCAGCAGACCAATCACCGGCAGGATCAGAATGAAAGTGGCGAGCGATCGGCTATTCACGAACTTTTCGCCAAAGGTTTCCAGCAGCATACCGAAATCCATGCCAACCAGCAGGCCCGTTGCCAGCCCCGCCACCACGACAACCAGCAGCGGGTTGAAACGCAGTGCAAAACCAATAACCACCACCGGAATCCCGATAAGTGGCAACAGTGTAGAACTGTCCATAAACGTTACCCTATCCAAAGTGAGCGTTGCGCGCCGACGGCTATTTTTTATACTTCGCAGCAGAGCGAAGCCGGTGCATTACGGCGCGCGATGTTGTGTGTTGCGTGAGGCTCCACAGAACCTGCACTAAAAAGCTATATCTGAACGTCAAAAACATGTAAACAATTTATCAATAAAATGTTCTTATTTTATCGACGGGTTTACATTCTGGAGAAAGGATCGGTATGACGACAAAGAAAACGAAAACAGCGTTAAACCACGACGATATTGCGGACGGGCGTATCGTCTCCTCCCGCCATCTCGTCTCAGAGCGATGTGCCGAACTGTCGGAGCTGGAATATGCGCTGATCATGACCAGCAATGCGTTTAACAAATGGATGGTGCGCTGCATGACCGCAGCAGGTGAACCGGATATGGGCGCTTTCGACGTCTCGCTTCTGCACCACGTAAACCACCGCAACCGCAAGAAAAAGCTGGCCGACATCTGCTTTGTGCTGAACGTGGAAGATACCCACGTGGTGACGTATGCGCTGAAAAAGCTGGTAAAGGCGGGTTACGTCACCAGTGAAAAAGCGGGGAAAGAGCTCTTTTTCTCGACGACGGAGGAAGGCAAAGCGCTGTGCATGAAGTACCGGGAGGTACGGGAAGCCTGCCTGATCAACATTCATGCGGAAAGCGGCATTCCGGGCGCGTCGATTGGCGAGACCGCGCAATTACTCCGCGCGATCTCCTCCCTGTATGATACCGCCGCACGCGCGGCGGCCTCGCTTTAAGGACGGCGGAAAAGCGTTATGCTCCGCCCGGCCAGTTCATAATCGACGGATTCCGTGATGATTTCCCCTGTGGGGGCATCATCCGCCGTCGAAAGCTCCAGCACCCAGCCCCCTTCGCCAAACTGCGGGATCTGGAATGGCACCGTGCCTTCAAACGGGTTAAACAGCATCAGCACGTCGTGCCAGATGCCCTCTTCCTGCTCAAGATCCGGACGGCTGATGGCAAGACCAAGGGTGGAACCCTCGTCCCACTGTTCCGACTGCTGCGGTCCGCCACCGGCGTTAAACCAGCGGATCTCAAGCCCGTCGCGCCAGTTTTCACGGCGCAGCAGCGGCTGCTCAGCGCGCATAGCAATCAACCGACGGGTAAAGTCGCGCAGCTTCTCGTCGTTTTCAGAGAGTCCTTCCCAGTTTATCCAGGAGATCTCGCTGTCCTGGCAATAGCCGTTATTATTGCCCTTTTGCGTCCGGCCAAACTCATCACCTGCCAGCAGCATCGGCGTGCCGTGGGAGAAGAAGAGCGTGGTGAGGAAGTTGCGCTTTTGCCGCTCGCGGGTGGCGATAATATCCGGATTCTCCGTCGGCCCTTCTTCACCGTAGTTATACGACCGGTTATCGTTATGTCCGTCGTTATTATCTTCCCCGTTATCGGCGTTATGCTTCTCGTTGTAGGACACCAGGTCGTTCAGCGTAAAGCCGTCATGCGCGGTGATAAAATTGACGCTGGCCCACGGACGACGTCCTCGCAGATCGTACAAATCACCGGACCCTAACAGACGGGCGGCAAAATCGTTAGAAACGTTATCTCCCTTCCAGTATTCACGTACCGTGTCGCGGTATTTGTCGTTCCACTCGCCCCAGCCTGGCGGGAAGCCCCCCACCTGATACCCCCCTGGGCCGATATCCCACGGTTCACCGATAAGCTTCAGCTTCGACAACACCGGATCCTGGGTCACGGCATCAAAGAAGCCGCCGCGCGGGTCGAATCCCTCCGGCTCGCGTCCGAGAATGGTTCCGAGGTCAAAGCGGAAACCGTCAATCTGCATCGATTCCGCCCAGTAACGCAGGGAGTCCATGACCATCTGCAACACGCGCGGGTGCGAGGTGTTTACGGTGTTCCCGGTGCCAGTGTCATTAATGTAATACCGGTGCTGATCCGGCATGGTGCGGTAATAGCAGAAGTTATCAATCCCCTTAAACGACAGGGTTGGTCCCAGCTCGTTGCCCTCCGCCGTGTGGTTATAGACCACGTCGAGGATCACCTCGATGCCCGCGTCATGATAAGCACGCACCATGTCGCGGAAACCCTGGATCCCCGCCGGGCCGTAATAGCGGGACGCTGGCGCAAAGAAACCGAGCGAGTTATAGCCCCAGAAGTTTTTCAGGCCGCGATCGAGCAGGTGCTGATCGTCAGGGAACCAGTGAACCGGTAGCAGCTCGACCGAGGTAATGCCGAGGCTTTTGATGTACTCCACCGAGGCTTTATGCCCCATCCCCTCAAACGTACCGCGCAGTTCAGGCGGAATAGCCGGGTTAAGCTGGGTAAAGCCTTTTACGTGGCTTTCATAGACCACGGTATGCGGCCACGGGATATCGGGCCGGCGTGAGTCCTGCCAGTCAACGGCATTGGGGTCGATGACCTTACATTTGGGCGTAAACGGCGCGCTGTCTCGCGTGTCAAAACTGAGATCCAGCTCGTCGTGTCCCAGCTCATAGCCGAAGTGGGCATCGTTCCACTCAATTTCACCTACCAGTTCACGGGCATAGGGGTCAATAAGCAGCTTATTGGGGTTGAAGCGGTGGCCGTTCTCCGGATCGTAGGGGCCGTAAACGCGGTAGCCATACAGCGCCCCCGGTTTCAGGTCCGGCACATAGCCGTGCCAGACCTCATGGGTATATTCCGGCAGTTCCAGACGGGCGATTTCTGTTTTTCCCGAAGGATCAAACAGACACAGCTCCACCCGCTCAGCGTGGGCGGAAAACAGGGCGAAGTTCACCCCTTTCCCGTCATAATTTGCGCCCAACTGCTGGCCATGACCGGCCCGAATTTCAAACGTTGTATCCTTTGGCATTTTTGTTCTCCTCGATTATTCGCAGGTAAGCAGAACCAACAAACATCCCTTTTCAGACGTTAAATCCAGCGTCTCTGGCAGAAGGCGACGCTCACCGGTAAACAGATCCCGGTAGTGCTTCCCGGCCAGCGCCTGGGGTATGGCCACGGTAGTATTGGCCCACAGCATCGCATTATCGGTGACGTCAAACACCAGGCGCGGCACGGCGACGATCAGCGCCTCGTCATCTTTAATGCGGGCATAAACGATCAGATTCTCCTCCCGCTCGCCGGTTACCTTCAGTGGCAGCCAGTCGCCGTAGCGGAAAAGCGCGGGGTAATGTGGCCGAAGCCGTAACAGCGTGGCGGTGACGTACTGCTTCACGCTGCCGTCTCGCCAGCGTTGCGCATCGTTAAAAACGGTGCCATCCGCTACGCTGAGGTTTTCCGCCAGTGCGGCGAAATCCGGTTCGCGGCGGTTATCCGGGTCGACGAGGCTGAAGTTAAGCCCCTCGCTGCCCTGGTAGATGTCCGGTACGCCAGGCGCAGTCAGTTTGATCACCGTCTGGCTCAGGCTATTCATTAACCCAGCCCGAATAAACGGCTGGAGTGCGGCACTGAAATCACGCAGGAACAGGGTGTTATCCGGGGAAAGCAGATGGCGCACGTAGTCCAGGACCACGCTCTCGTAATCTTCGTTGCTGTCGATCCAGTCGGTACGCTGCTTGGCCTCGCGCAGGGCTTTCTCGATAAAGCCGAGGAAACGCTCTTCCAGTGACTTAAGGCCATCACGATCCTCAGGCGACAGGGTTGCTGGCCAGACGCCCGCCAGCGCCTGGAAGATCATCCAGGTGTCGGCGGCGTTCGGCGCGGTGCCATCGTTGAGGAATCGGACTTGCGTCTGGTTCATCTGCCGCCAGCGCGCCAGATTTTCTCCCCACAGATCTGGCGCTTCCGTCAGCGTATACAGACGAGCTCGTGCATCCTCGCCGCGTTTGGTGTCGTGGGTGGAAGTTCCCAGCAGCGCATCGGGCTGGCGGGCAAGTCGAATGCGTATCTCCTGATGAAAACGGGAAAGTGAAAACGCGCGCGGCGTCGGGTCGGCGCCGACTTCGTTCAGGGCCAGCTCCAGGTTATGGCGGAAGAACAGCGTATCCTCTACCGATTTCGCCATCAGCGGCCCGGTCAGCTGCTGAAAACGGGTGCGGAAAAGCGAGGCCAGCGCGTGGTCATGCTCCGGCAGATCGCCGGTGAGAATACGCACGATAAGGCTCAGAGCGGGTTCAGAGGTGTTGACGCTGGCAACCACGCGGCTGAGCAGCGCCACATCCGGTGACGTCAGCCCCTGTGCGGTGCCGTAGGTGCGATACACCGGAAACGCGATAAGCAGCTCGCGCAGGGCATGGCGGATATCCTCATGCTCCACTTCGGCACCGTTATGCCCGGCCAGCTCGCTGGCTATTTTAAGCAGCGTGGTAAATTCACCTTCAAAATTACGATCGGTCATCAGCCCTTTGGCGTTGCGAAGTTCCGCCTGCCTGTCAACGGTCGTACCCAGTGTCTCGTCGTAGAGCGTCTCCAGCCGCGAGAGGTTGGTATCATCCACCAGCACTTCCGCCAGGGAGGCGATAAACTCATAGCCCGTAGTACCTGAGATGGGCCACTCCGGAGGAAGCTGTTCCCCTTTGGCGAGGATCTTCTCTACCGTGATGTAGCAATCCGGTCCGGTCGCCGCACGCAGTCGCTGCAAATAGCCCAGCGGATCGGCAAGCCCGTCCACATGGTCAATGCGCAGGCCGTCGACAACCCCGGCGTGGACAAGCTCAAGGATCAGGCGGTGCGTGTCTGCGAATACCGCCTCATCCTCTACCCGCACGCCGACCAGCCCGGTGATTTCAAAAAAGCGCCGCCATGAAAGCTGTTTCGGCGCTTCCCGCCAGGACATCAGCCGCCAGCTTTGCGCCTCGTGGATCTCAGCGATGCTCTTGCCTTCGGCATACGTGCCGGGATTAAGCGGATAGGCGGTATCATAGTAAACCAACGCCGCGCTGTCGGTGACACTGTCACGTTTCAGGATGATAGCCCCCCGCTCCAGCTCGGCTTCAAAGGTGTCGCCAAGAAACGGCAACGTCAGGGGTCGGGACCAGTCGATATCAAAATACGCCGCATAGCGGCTCTGCCGACCGTGCTCGATAACATCGCGCCACCAGCGGTTTTCCAGCGAGGTCGACATATGGTTAGGAACGATATCCAGAATCAGGCCCATTCCCGCCTGTTTCAGCGCTGCCGCCATGCGGTCAAACCCTTCCCGCCCGCCAATCGCCGGGTCGATTTCGTTGGGGTCGGTCACGTCATAGCCGTGGGTGGAATCCGTGGTTGCGGTGAAAACAGGTGACGCGTAAAGATGGCTAATTCCGAGGTCTTTCATATACGGAATCAGGTCCACCACGCGATCGAAGGTCATGCCGTTGCGAAACTGAATTCGGTAAGTAGAGGAAGGGATCATAGCGCTGCTTCTCCATCAGCAAAGCGAACAACAATACTGTTCGGCGGCAGGTTTTCGACTGCCTCCGGCCAGCTAAAGATCGTTTTTCCGGGCAGGTCCGCTAAGGCGAGGGGCTTTTTGCCGATATTCAGCGCCAGCGACAGCGTACCGGACGGAAAACGCCAGCTCACGGCAACCATGCCGAGCGCCGTTTGCAGGACGTTACCCTCCACGGCGCCTCGCTGTTTCAGTAACGGGACGATAAAGCGTTGACGCAGCGCAATCAGTTCGCGCGTAACGTGCAGCCACGCCCTGCCTTCCTCTGTGTCTGCCTTGTTCCAGTCAAGCTTCGACCGCATAAAGGTATTTACGTCATTGGGATCCGGTACGGTTTCATCGTGCCCGGCATGGCCGGTAAACTCTTTCGCGCGCCCCTCCCGCACGGCTTTCGCCAGGTCGCCGTGGAAGTCGGTGAAAAAGAGGAACGGATGCGTTTCGCCATACTCCTCACCCATAAACAGCAGCGGGATATGTGGCGACAGGAGCAGCGCCGCGAACAGCACGCGCGTTTTCTCCGCCCCAGCCAGAGAGATAAGCCTCTCCCCCTGGGCACGGTTGCCGACCTGGTCGTGATTCTGAATAAAATCGACAAAAAACTGCGGTGGTTGCTCGCGACACTCTACTCCGCGCGATTTCCCGGTCTGAAGCGAGATTTCCCCCTGGTAGACAAAGCCCTCTGCCAGCGCCCGCGCCAGCTTTTTCTCCGGCTCAAAGGCAAAATCCTGATAATAGGCGTGTGATTCCCCGGTCGCGAAGACATGCGCAGCGTTGTGAAAATCATCATTCCATTCGGCGGTGAAAAGCGGCGTCTGACCATGCTCATCGCGCGGATGCAGGAAAATCACGTTGCGACTGTCTTCGGTGGTCAGATGGATATGCCGATCCGGAAAGGCGTCGCGGATCCGTTGCGCTATCTCGGGAAGAATATGGGTCTCAGCGTTGTCATGGATCTGGTCGATGGCGTCGAAGCGCAGACCGTCAAGATGATACTCCGAGAGCCAGAATAACGGCGCCTCAGCGATGTATTGCCGGACGGCTTCAACCTCATAGGCTATACCGTTGCCCCACGGGGTCATACGATCCTGATGGAAAAACGCCGGCGAGAGCAACGGCAGGTAGTTCCCTTCCGGGCCAACGTGGTTGAGTACAATATCCAGCACCACGGAAAGCCCGAGCGCGTGGGCGGCATCGATGAAGGCATGAAAATCATCCGGTGTGCCATAAGCTGAGTGCGGGGCATACAGCAGTACGCCATCATACCCCCATCCGCGCGCGCCCCCGAACTGGGACACGGGCATCACTTCCAGTTGCGTAATACCCAGTTCGGCCAGATAAGGCAATTTATCGATGGCCGCCCTGAAGGTTCCTTCCCCGGTGAAGGTGCCGATATGCATCTCGTAGATCACCGTCTCTTCCCATGGCCGCCCTTGCCATTCCCGCTGTGCGGGCAGGTTGTGACGCGGGTCGATTACCACCGACGGGCCGTTGACGTCAGCCTGTTGCGCGCGCGAGGCCGGATCCGGCACCGCCATTCCATCCTGTAAAACAAACTGATACGGCGTACCGTGTCTGACGCCGGGCACGTCAACCTGAAACCAGCCGTCGCCCACCGCCGCCATCGGAATGTCGGTGTCGGTTAAACGCAACGTGAGATCTTTCTGCCCTTCTGCCCAGACGCGAAAACGTACAACGTCATCGGAAATAAACTCAGCACCCCAGTGCCTGCGACATGTTCTGAATTCCATTCATTGTCCTCGAATGACCACATTTTACGCGGAACGAAATACAAGCTTAGACCAGGATGAACAGAGTGTTATGCCAGCAGGGTATGCCGCTTCGTCTATTATCTATTTATAACTCCCACTTAAGGAATACTATGCATATTCGAAAAGGATTAAGCACCGACCTCGCCCGTCTTGAATGTTGTGATTTTTCTTTTACGGTCGATGAGATTGCCAGAGAGCCTTTTCTCAATGGTGATTTGCATATCGAGGCGCTAACCGATCCTTATCATAAAACCTATGAACTGGATCTCCAGACGCTGGAAAATCATTGCGTTAATCCCGATTCAATATTTCTTATCGCCGAAACGGATGACGGTGAAATCGCCGGTTTTATTACCGCGTCCTGCAACTGGAATAAATTTATTTCGGTGGATTACATTGCCGTGGAGCGTTCAAAACGCCGAACGGGCGCGGCGCACAAGCTGATGTCTGCCACCCACGTCTGGGCGCGAAGCCTCAATGCGCCCGGCTTACGGCTGGAGACGCAGAACGTTAATGTTTCTGCCTGCCTTTTCTATCGTCACTATGGGTTTATTCTGGGCGGTTACGATCGTTACCTTTACAACGCCCTGCCGGAAAAAGATGAGGTCGCCCTTTTCTGGTATTACATGCTGGCTTGAGAAAATATTTTATATCCGCCACTGGAATATAGATTTGTCTGAATTTGTCAATTTTGCCCGCTTACGTTTAATTAACGACTAATCTTGGAATTCACTATTAAGGAGGCCGGTATGTCTACAGGAAATAATCACACGCTGCATTACCCTCGTCCACCGTTTGCTGAACAACCGCAAAGGGCTCCCGGGCTGGCATCGGAAATGAAGCCAATACCGGATCATGGTGAAACAAGTTATATCGGGTCAGGAAAACTGGCAGGAAAAAAAGCGCTGATTACCGGCGGTGATTCCGGCATTGGTCGCGCGGTAGCCATCGCCTATGCCCGTGAAGGTGCAGATGTCGCTATTGGCTATCTGCCGGAAGAGGAGTCCGATGCGGCATCGGTCATTGCGCTGATTCAGGCCGAAGGCCGTAAAGCGGTCGCCATTCCCGGCGACATTCGCGTGGAGTCCTTCTGCGACACGCTGGTGGAAAAAGCCGTTGCCGAACTGGGCGGCCTGGATATTCTGGTGAATAACGCCGGACGCCAGCAGTACTGTGAATCTATCGACGATCTCACCACGGCAGATTTTGACGCGACGTTTAAGACCAACGTCTATGCCCCCTTCTGGATCACCAAAGCTGCGCTGCGCCATTTGCAGGAAGGTGCCGTGATCATCAACACCACTTCCGTTCAGGCGTTTAAACCGAGCGCGATCCTGGTGGACTATGCGCAGACCAAAGCCTGTAACGTGGCCTTTACCAAGTCTCTGGCCCAGCAGCTTGGGCCGCGTGGCATTCGGGTAAATGCCGTCGCGCCAGGTCCATACTGGACGCCTCTTCAGTCCAGCGGCGGTCAGCCGCAGTCCAAAGTTCAGAAGTTCGGGGAAGATACGCCCCTGGGGAGACCGGGTCAGCCGGTTGAAATCGCACCGCTGTATGTGCTGTTTGCCTCCGATTCCTGCTCATACGCTTCCGGGCAAGTGTGGTGCTCTGACGGCGGTACCGGCGTGCTGTAAAGCATCCTCTCAGACCTATCCATTTCATGGATAGGTCACATTCACTCCCCTGCTGTTCTCAAAAATCGCAGTTGAACTATGATGAACTTACTATTAAGGAGCCCATCATGTTTACTGTGAAAAAACTTGCGATATCAACCCTGTTGACCGGTTCAGTTTTATTCTTTCCAGCGATCCACGCGGTGGCCAGCGTTCCGCAGCATGTGGTGAAACAGCAGGCTGGCGGCTACAGCGTTCAGGTTGGCGACACGATTATCACCGCCTTTACGGACGGCAGCGTGCCGCAGGATCTTCACGCCTTACTGCGCCGGACGACGGCGGAAAATACCGATGCGTTACTGGCCAAAAACTTCCAGGCCAATCCGGTGGAAGCATCGATTAACGCGTTTTATATCGCTTTGCCCGGTCACAAAATCCTGGTGGATACCGGTTCCGGTCAGCTCTTTGGCCCCGGCAAAGGCGGGCGGCTGATTGAAAGCCTGGCGACCCAGGGCATCAAACCCGAAGATATTACCGATGTTCTAATCACCCATGCGCACTCCGATCACGCCGGTGGTCTGGTCAAAGACGGTCAGCGCGTGTTTACCCACGCGCAGGTCTATGTCGGCAAACCGGATATCGATTACTTCTTTAACGACGCGAACCAGAAAAAGTCTGGCTATGACCAGAACTACTTCGATGTCGCGCACAAGACATTAAAGCCTTATCTGGATGCCGGAAAAGTGAAGACTTTCTCAGGCACCGAACAGCTTCTGCCGGGCATCAGCGGTACGGTTCACCCGGGCCACACCCCAGGTTCCGCGTTTTACACGCTGGAGAGCAAAGGTGAAAAAATTACCTTTGTCGGCGACATCATCCACGTCGCCGCAGTTCAGTTCCCGCAGCCCAACGTGACGATTGCTTACGATGAGGATCAGGACGGCGCCGCCCGGGTGCGCAACGTAGCTTTCGCTGAGTTTGTGAAAAACAAAGATCTGATTGCGGCGCCACATCTGCCTTTCCCCGGGATCGGCTATGTGACGAAAGGTGAGCGGGAAGGCTACGCGTGGGTCCCGGTGACCTATACCAACCGTGACGCAAAATAAGATGTCCCCCTCCGATATGGATATGGACCTGATCCTGACGCTGGATGCGTTACTCAGGGACCAGAATATCACCCATGCGGCCGCGCGGCTGGGCATCAGCCAGCCAGCAATGTCTGCCCGCCTGGCACGCCTGCGCGTGTTGTTTGGTGAGCCGCTGTTTGTCCCTTCCCCACACGGACGTGGGGTGTTACCGACGCCGCGCGCCGAAGCGTTAAGGCCGCAGGTCGCGACGGTTTTGCAGGGCATAGCGGCGATGCTTGAACCCACCACGTTCAACGCGCAGAACAGCAACCGCACCTTTGTTATTGCCCTGCACGAAAACCCGGCGCTAATGCTGGGGGCAGAGTTGCAGAATCAGATTAGCAGTGCGGCACCAGGTATCCGCCTGCGTTTTGCGCTCCCGGAAACCCAGCTGCTGTCAGCGCAGATGGAAAATGGCGATGTGGATATTTATATCGGCGTTAACGCGGGGGCGCACGATGCATGGGTCAGACGCAAACTGTTTGACGATGAATATGCCACAGCCCAGCGGAAAGGCCATCCGCGCGGTACGGGGCCGGTGGATCTGGAAAGCTATTGTAGTCTTTCACACCTGGTGGTTTCATCCGAGGGCGACCCGTTCGCGGGCTTTGTCGATCAGCATCTGGCGGGGCTTGGCCACCAGCGTAACGTGGTGATGTCGACGCAAAGCTATGCGATGGCGCCTGCGATTGTTGCCGGTACCGATTTACTCTGCACCCTACCCAGGCGCATGTTGCTACGCTTTACGCAAACGCTTGATATTTTTCCGCCGCCGCTGGATCTCCCGCCGATCGTCATCGGTATGTACTGGCACCCGAAAAACAGTCAGGATCCGGCTAACCGCTGGCTACGTGAACAGCTTCTTCAGGCCGCCGGACGTCAGGTATGATCGAGGATACTCATCAATTTTTTCAGCACCTCAGAGCGAATAATCCGGTGGCAAACCAGCGTCAGCTCGCTCTCCCGGAGTCGGTCAAGAATATCCACAAAGACGACGTTCTGTACGCATATCGCCTTCGCTGAAGCTGGCAGCATGGCGATGCCAGACCCTGCCGAGACGAGGCTTATCACCGTGGGGACATCGGTGGCATTTTGCACAACGTCAGGCTGTATGCCCGCGCTGTGGCAGGCATCATAGAAATATTGCTCCAGCCCCATCCCCTCCGGGTCGCGCAGGGCGATCCACTTCTCCTCTTTCACCGACGCAAGCGTCAGCGCGGCGGAGCCCGCCAGACTGTGTTGACGAGGTAAGGCCAGCACGGCTTTTTCCGTTGTGAAAGGACGACTTTGAAGATCGTCAGGCAGCAGCGGTAACGGGGCACGAATAATGGCCACATCCAGCTGGTTGCTTTGCACGCCGGTATAAAGGGTTTGCACGTTTCCCGTCATCATGGAAAGGCTGATGGCTGGCCATTTCTCATGTAAAAGCCGCAGCGCGTCGGGCAGCTTACTGTCGAATATCGCGCTTGAAACGCATCCGAGATTCAGCACGCCCTGTTCCCCTCTGGCCGTCTGTCTGGCATCCAGAATCGCCTGATCGGTCATAAAAATCGCCACTCTGGCTTTACTGAGAAACGCCTCACCGGCTGGCGTCAGCGTCAGGCGACGATTCGCCCGGCTAAAGAGCACTACCCCCAGACGATCTTCAAGCGTTTTGATTTGCTGGCTTAGTGCCGGTTGCGCCATGTTAAGGCGCTCCGCCGCACGATGCATGTGAAGCTCTTCCGCCACCACGATAAATTTGCGCATCAGTCGAAACTGCATACTGTGCCTTCATTATTGATAATAAAATTCATATTAAAATAGCATGAATGATGCAATTGATAGCCTTCTTCGTCCGGTTAAGAATGGATGCAATCATCCGAGGGGGAAAATATGGAAAACCACATCAACGATCTCAGAAGTGCTATCGAACTGCTTAAACGCCATGAAGGTCAATACCTTGAAACCAGCCATCCGGTCGATCCTGACGCGGAGCTGGCGGGTGTGTACCGGCACATTGGTGCTGGCGGCACGGTAAAACGTCCGACGCGCATCGGCCCGGCCATGATGTTTAACGCTATTAAGGGGTATCCCGACTCCCGTATTCTGGTCGGTATGCACGCCAGCCGCGAGCGGGCGGCGCTCCTGTTGGGCTGCGAGCCCTCTGAACTGGCAAAACATGTCGGCCAGGCGGTGAAAAACCCGATTGCTCCCGTTGTCGTCCCGGCGGCCCAGGCGCCGTGTCAGGAGCAGGTGTTTTATGCCGACGATCCGGACTTCGATCTGCGTAAATTGCTTCCGGCACCGACCAACACGCCGATAGATGCCGGTCCGTTCTTCTGTCTGGGGCTGGTGCTGGCAAGCGATCCGGAAGACGCCTCGCTGACCGATGTCACTATTCACCGTCTTTGCGTTCAAGAGCGCGATGAGCTCTCCATGTTCCTTGCCGCGGGCCGCCATATTGAAGTGTTCCGTAAGAAAGCCGAAGAGGCGGGCAAACCCTTGCCGGTCACGATCAATATGGGTCTCGATCCCGCTATCTATATTGGCGCCTGTTTCGAAGCCCCTACTACGCCCTTCGGCTACAACGAGCTGGGTGTCGCCGGTGCGTTACGTCAGGCTCCCGTCGAGCTGGTGCAGGGTGTGGCCGTAAATGAAAAAGCGATTGCGCGTGCGGAAATCATCATCGAAGGCGAACTGCTGCCGGGCGTGCGCGTAGAAGAAGATCAGCATACCCACACCGGGCACGCGATGCCGGAATTTCCCGGCTACTGCGGGGAGGCTAACCCCTCCTTGCCGGTAATTAAAGTGAAGGCCGTCACGATGCGTCATCAGGCGATCCTGCAAACCCTGGTAGGACCGGGCGAAGAGCACACCACGCTGGCCGGTTTGCCAACGGAGGCCAGCATCCGGAATGCGGTGGAAGAAGCCATCCCCGGTTTCCTGCAAAACGTCTATGCGCATACCGCTGGCGGGGGCAAATTCCTTGGGGTATTGCAGGTTAAAAAACGCCAGCCTTCTGACGAAGGGCGTCAGGGTCAGGCGGCCCTCATCGCGTTAGCCACCTATTCCGAGCTTAAAAATATTATTCTCGTCGACGAAGACGTGGATATTTTCGACAGCGACGACATTTTGTGGGCGATGACGACCCGTATGCAGGGCGATGTCAGTATCACCCATCTGCCGGGGATCCGCGGTCACCAGCTCGATCCGTCTCAGGCGCCGGACTACAGTCCCTCCATTCGTGGCAACGGGATCACCTGCAAAACGATTTTCGACTGTACGGTGCCCTGGGCGCTGAAGTCCCGCTTTGAGCGTGCACCCTTTATGGAGGTAGACCCGACGCCGTGGGCACCTGAATTGTTTAAAAAATTGTATTAACCGGCAATCCTCTTCACCCTTTACGGGTGAAGAACCTCACGCTGAAATTGCCGCGTCCCCTGCTTTCTTGTAACCTTTGAGCGTTTATCACATCCCCATAAAAAATGAGACTACCGGACGCCTATGACAGCACATATTTCCAACGATCCTTTGCATGGCGTAACGCTTGAAATGCAGGTTAACGCGCTGGTTGCGCGATATGGCTGGAATGAACTGGGCAACCGAATCAAAATCAACTGTTTTCGCAAGGACCCGAGTGTTAAATCGAGTCTGAAGTTCCTGCGCCGGACCCCATGGGCGCGGGCGGAAGTTGAAGCCCTCTACCTCGACTCCCTTCACGATGACGGTAACGAGGAACAGGACGAACCGGCGTTTAATCCCTGGACGGATGGCCGGACACCCAGGAGCTAACACGCAAATGATGCGACACGTAAAACGGACTGGCGCGCTGCTTGGCTGCGCGCTTTTACTGGTAAGTTGCACTTCCAAACCACCCAAATCACTCGTTACCCCGCTGCCGCAGGCGAAACCTGTACAGCAGACTAACGAACCCATGCGCGGGATCTGGCTGGCGACCGTCTCCCGTCTCGACTGGCCCCCCGTGTCATCGGTGAATGGCCGCAGCGCGGACCAGCGTATCGCCCAGCAACAGAAGGCGCTGACGGACAAGCTCGATAAGCTGAAAAAGCTTGGGATCAACACCGTCTTCTTTCAGGTAAAACCGGACAGTACGGCGCTGTGGGCCTCTGAAATACTGCCGTGGTCAGATACCCTGACCGGGACTATCGGGGAAGACCCCGGTTACGATCCGCTCCAGTTTATGCTGGATGAAGCGCACAAGCGCGGGATGAAGGTTCACGCCTGGTTCAACCCTTACCGCGTCTCCACCAACACGAAGCCGTCGACCATCGCCGCGCTTAACCGTACCTCATCGCTTCATCCCTCCAGCGTCTACGTCCAGCATCCGGAGTGGATCCGCACCTCGGGGGATCGTTTTGTTCTCGACCCGGGCATTCCCGAGGTGCGGGACTGGATAACCCAGGTGGTGATGGAAGTGGTGAATCGCTACCCTGTCGACGGCGTTCAGTTCGATGACTATTTTTACACCGAGACGCCGGGCTCAACCCTGAACGATGCCTGGACCTTCAGGCGCTACGGCGAGGGATTTGCGTCGAAAGCTGACTGGCGTCGGCACAATACGCAGCAGCTGATTGTGCAGGTATCAAGGGCGATCAAGCAGGCAAAGCCTGAGGTTGAATTTGGCGTCAGCCCAGCGGGTGTATGGCGCAACCGCTCCTTCGACCCGGCAGGATCGGACACGCGCGGTGCCGCAGCCTACGATGAATCCTACGCTGACACGCGAAAATGGGTACAGCAGGGTTTACTGGATTACATTGCGCCGCAGATCTACTGGCCCTTCGCCCGCGACGCGGCACGATACGATGTGCTGACAAAATGGTGGGCTGACGTGGTGAAACCGACCCATACCCGCCTGTATATCGGGATCGCGTTCTACAAAGTGGGCGCGCCTTCCAGAAACGAACCGGACTGGACGGTGAACGGCGGCGTACCGGAGCTGAAAAAACAGCTCGACCTCAACGATTCACTGCCAGACGTAAAAGGCACCATCCTGTTCCGTGAAGACTATCTTAACCAGCCGCAGACGCAGGAAGCCGTAAATTACCTCCGGAGGCGCTGGGGTAGTTGACTGACAAAAGGCAGAAACGTCCTGTTTCTGCCTTTTTTTTACGGCTTCGGCCCGAACATCGCCTCAAGCTGTTTTGCGTCTGGCATGCCCACGACCTGCTGCAGTTCGTTTTGCTCATTCAGGTAATAAATAGCCGGTGTGGCATTTGCGCCGAGACTGTCCATAAGCGTCTGGTGATTTTGCAGGATCTCAACGGTTTCCCGTGAAGCCGCCCCTTCAGGTTTAGGCAGCTTTTTACCGCCGGACAGCTCGTACTCTTTCCAGGCCGACACCGGATCTTTGGCATTCAGGATCGCGGAGGCGTTACGCCCGCTGTTCGGGTTAAGAAACGCAACCAGCAGCGTGTTGAGCTGGACCTTGCCGGCCTTCACCCACGGCTGCGCTTCAGCCCAGAACTGCTTGCAGTACGGGCAGAACGGGTCGGCAAAAACAAAGACTTTGCGCGGGGCGCTCTCCGCGCCCTCTTTCAGCGGATGCGCCGCATTGAGCTTTTTCCACATCTCGCGGCCCATCGGGGCGTAGATCTCTTTCTGGAAAAAGGCCTCGCTGAGGTTGGTTCCCTTCTCATCATACAGATAGCCAGACACCACGTGCTTTCCGTCAGGGGTCAGAAAGAGCGTCACGCCCATGTCCTGATACTGCCCCAGCCACGCTGGTGCGCCGCCGGGGGCATCAATTTTCTTAATGATTTTGATATCCTGCTGCTCACTGAAGTGCTTTACCACATCCGGAAGCGACTCCTCTGCCCTGACCAGCCCTGAAAACAGCAGAGCAGAGAGTAACAGCATCTTTTTCTTTGCTAACAGTTGAAGCATAACGACCCCTCTAAGATATTGTTTTTCAGAGTGGTCGAACTTTATTGCCCTGTCAACGCTTCATAAATATCCTTGAGGCGACTACGCAAAAATCGCACAGCTTTGTGTTTGCGGGATAATAACGCCTGCACGCTGTCGCCCGTTTCCTCCGCCAGCACCTTCATGGTGTATCCCTCAAATTCCGTTTTTTCAAACACCTCGCGCTGTGGTGGCGGCAGTTCCGACAGGGCTTGCCCCAACTCTTCCCACAGCAGCATGTTGAGATACTCCTCCTCCGGCGTTTGCGGTACGCCGAATAACGTTTCTGCAATCTCCTGCTCCGGAAAGTCCTCGTCATCTGCCGTCAGGTACCCCGGCAGTGAAACCTCATGCTTTTTTCGCGCCCGGTCGATCATCTCATTTCGCGCGGCGCGAAACAGCCAGGCGGCGACGTTCTCCACCGGTTGTTCCACTTTCATCAACTGCCAGGTCACTTCCTGAAGAATATCATCGACATCATCACGAACCGCAGTCCGTCCGCGAATGAAGGCTTTTAGCCGTGCGCGGCAGGCATTGAGTGCCGAGATCAGTAATGATTCCCCCGCGTCACCGGCTTTCATATCGCTCACTCGGCTTCCGGCGCTTTCGCAGCGTTATCATCTCGCTTCTCATCCCGGTCATCGTGCCACCGGCAATGACCGTGACGACCAAATCCTGCCCGACGCTGCTGAATGAAGGCCTCCCGTTGTTCGGGGGTCATATTCATCCATTGTGCGTGCATACGGCGGTGTGCACCGAACATGCCTGGACGAAAACCCAGCCCACCAAAAAGAATGCGGCTCAGCAGCAGGATCCCCAGCGCCTGCCAGAAGCCAATGGCTTTAACCCCCAGGATGGCCGGGAGCAACGCGTTCCACAGGGACATGACCAGCAGGCCAAGCACCACGAACAGGACTGCGCCTATCACGATGCCCTTGTACATACGATGGCGGCCCAAACCACGTCCGTGACCTTTTCCGTGCATATCAAAATTTCTCATGTGTACCTCGTTTATGTTGAATGATTATGGTCTCTGATGAGGTAGACGGATGAGGAACAGAAATATTGCCGGGGAAAGATAAAATTTATGTGATAGCGGCTTTGTACGGATAACAGTAATGGCTGAAGGAGATTGTGCAGCGGCTGAATGCAGACATTAAAAAGGCTCCAACAGGAGCCTTCCTCATTTAATCACGCAATTGCCGGCAGACGAAAACTCGAAATACTCTGCGACAGCTGCTGCGCCTGCTCCTCCAGCGAGGCCGCGGCTGCGGCGGATTGCTGCACCAGCGCCGCGTTCTGCTGGGTCACACCGTCCATCTCCGTTACGGCCTGCCCAACCTGACCAATTCCACGGCTCTGCTCTTCTGAGGCAACCGAAATCTGTTCCATCAGCGTATGCACTTTATTCACAGAGCTGATAATAGAATCAATCACCTCTCCCGAACGATTCACCAGTTCCGCACCGTTTTTCACGCTGGAAACAGACTGGGCGATAAGGCTTTCGATATCCTTCGCCGCCACCGCGCTTTTCTGGGCCAGGGTGCGCACTTCACTTGCCACCACGGCAAATCCTCGCCCCTGCGTACCGGCACGCGCCGCTTCAACGGCCGCGTTCAGCGCCAGAATATTAGTCTGGAAAGCAATACTGTTGATGACACTGGTGATGTCCTCAATACGCTTCGAGTTGGACGCGATAGTATTCATCGTTTCGATGACTTCACGGGTTACCGCTTCACCGGTATGGGCATTTTTCACGGCATCCTGCACCAGCTTACCGGCCTGGAAAACGTTATCGGTATTATTCGCCACCGTCGCGCTCAGCTCTTCCATGCTGGCGGCCGTCTGGGTCAGGGCAGAAGCCTGTTGCTCTGTACGGGAGGCCAGGTCGATATTGCCGGAGGCAATTTCCTGCGCCGCATGCGTTACGGTGTGGCTGGCATCGCGCACCTGAGAAATGGTGGAGAGCAGCGCCTGGCGCATCTGCTCCATCGAGGACATCAGGTGATCGATTTCATTCCCGGAATCACGCTTGATCGGTACCGGTACGTCCAGCTTCCCGGCCGCAATCTGTCGACAGTGCTCGCGCGCCAGGTTCACTGGCGCAAAGACCACGCGTTTCATCAGCAGGCTGACGACGAGGATCACCACCACGAACAGCACCGCAATGCAGGCGATAATAACCAGACCCGACACAAAATTATGGCTCGCATCCTCGTTCAGTGTTTTGGCGTACTTCTGGTGAACGGAGAGAACCTGATCGAGCACAATTTCATATTGGCGATCGAGTTGAGACACCACGGGAATAAGAGCGTTGAACCGCGACACATCGTGAGCGGCGGCAGCGGCAATCAGCGGTGCCAGTCCCTGGTTACGGTAGTTTTGCCACGCCTGCTGGTAGGCAGTGACCAGCGGGGCTTCGTCCTGCAAACGCGGCGAGGCCATAAACGCCGAAAATGCACTATCGGCTTTGGTCAGCGCCTCTTTAACCGAGGCCAGTTTCGCAGACGAGTCGGTGGCGTCCCCCGCTTCCACCATTTTTACATACTCCATAACCCTGACGCGCAGGGTTCGGCTATGGTTAATGGGATCAATAATGGACAGGACCACCTGAATTTCTTTGTTCACATTATCCAGCGAAGTATTACTTTTAATGATGAGCCCAACGCTGGTGATGGTGCTGACCACAAAGAAGAAAAGCAGAGAAAACAGGATAATCAGGGATGATTTTTTCAACGACATAACACACCTCAGGGATTTAATTTCCCTTTGGTTATCGGCTGAATCCGATCTTTAATTAATTAAAGTTATTGATATATCCGTCAGTCGTTACCCTGTCACTCCACGACCTTGTACCGCCGTTGCAGTGTGGCATCCAGTTTACGCTGGATCGGCTCCGGCGTTTCCCCTTCAATCAGTTTGCCAATCAGATCAAAGCAGTGCCAGGCGAGCTGACGGTTATCCTGACGAACGGTATCGACAGGAATGGTCAGAGAATCATAGAGATAGTGATCGTCAAAGCTGGCCAGACGCATATCGCTTTGCAGCAGATTATGTTGCCCCATATAGCGCAACACCCCTTCCAGCAGACCGCAGGCGGCGGTAAAAAGGGCTTTTGGCGGGCGGCCCAGGCGCGCGCAAAGTTCGGCAAACATTTCGTAGCCGGAGCTCGGATGGTAATTACCATGAATAATCCACTCCGGACGTAACTCGACGCCAGCGTCACGCAGCCCCTGCTTAAACCCTTCCAGACGGTCACGCGTCGGGGAAAGCCGCGGCTGGCCGCCGAGGAAGTAGAACTCATCCGGATGCTGGCGCGCAATGTCGGCCACCAGCGTGGCGGTTGGGGTAATTGAATCGGTGAGGACCAGCGGCAGAGAACTGTCGTTCATATGACGGTCAAAGAGCACAACGGGCAACTGCTCGCTCAGCTTTTGATAATCCGCGTCGTTGAGCATGCTGGAGGCGACAATCAGCCCGTCCACCTGGCGGGCCACCATGTTATTGACCACCACCGTCTCCTGGCCCGGATTTTCATCGCTACAGGAGATCAGCAGCTGAACACCCGCCTCGCGGCAGAGGGTCTCTAGCTCATGAGAAAAAACGGCAAACCCGTAGTTGGTGATTTCCGGCACCACCAGACCAATGGTGTGGCTGCGGTTGTCCCGCAGCGAACGGGCGTGAATACTGGGCTGATAATGATGTTCTTTGGCAATCGCCAGCACACGCTCGCGTGTCTCCTCCGCCACCCGAAGCTCTTTGCTGCGGCCGTTCAGAACCAGACTGGCGGTGGCTTTTGATACCCCCGCCAGCTCCGCGATATCTTTAATGGTGACGCGTTTTGTTTTTCTCACAACGACTTAGATCCGGCTGCCAAAACCCCTATTCTATCATGCAGCTGCGCAGCGACCAGTAGCGTAATGTGATGTCGGACGCACCTTCGAAGCGAACCTGGGCCGGATGGTCAGGAAAATAGCGGCTGCTCATGACGCCTTCACCGTGATTGATGAAAATTTCGACGCTGGAACGGTCACACAGCACGCGTAAATGATGAACAGAGCCCTGCCAGTAGCGGGTCAACGTCTCTCCGGTTTCCAGGCTGGCGCGTTCCAGACGGCTCCCCGCATCATCCACAATCAGCCGCAACGCGCCGGCAAAATCCACATTAACGCACGAGGCGCTCAGTTCGAACTCAAGACGCGTTCCCTCCAGCACCGGGGCATCGCTGGCGCGTCCCTGCCAGTGATGTTCATCCTCGCGCAGCGTTTCCAGCTCACGGACCGGCGTTTGCCAGAGCTTACCGTCGCGGTAGCGCAGCTCGCGCGGACAGGTCATCTGGTGGATCCAGCCGTGCACCCGTGTAGGCTGGAGCATCTCTTCGCCGTCCGGCACGCCCATCCAGCCGATGAGGATGCGGCGGCCGTCTTCTGCCACCGTGGTTTGCGGCGCGTAAAATTCGAAACCGGCATCAAGCTCATGCAATTCGTCGTGCGCAAATGCAGGCGTTTGATAATCAAATGCCCCACTCATCCAGACGGCCGGATAGGTGTTGAGATAGCGATGCGGTTCGCGCGCCAGCCCCTGTGGGCAGCAGATCAAGACGTGTGTGCCATCAAGCGCAAACAGATCCGGGCACTCCCACATATAGCCCGCGTCCGTGAGTCCATTGACGCCGTGACCGGCAATTTCGCCGCAGGACGCCCAGGTGTGCAAATCGGCTGACGTAAACAGCAGCACCTTGCCGCGCTTATGCTGATCCTGCGCCCCGAGCACCATGTACCACTGCCCGTCATGGCGCCAAACTTTGGGGTCGCGGACGTGCCCGGTATACCCGTCCGGCAGGGGCAACACCGGTCCCAGTTTGGCAAACGTGCCGCCGTCATTTTGCACCGCCAGACACTGCCAGGCGGTGCGGCCGCCATCGTCAAACTTAACGTTGCCGGTATAGCACAGGGTCAGCACGCCGTTGTTATCCACGGCGCTGCCGGAGTAACAGCCATTGCGGTCATACTCTTCGTCAGGCATCAGCGCCATTGGCTCGTGCTGCCAGTGCACCAGATCTGCTGAGCTCCAGTGTCCCCAGCACTTGTAGCGATGATCGCAGCCCAGCGGGTTCCATTGATAAAACAGATGGTAACGTCCGGCAAACCAGATAAAGCCGTTCGGATCGTTCATCAGCCCCGTCACCGGCGCCGGATGCCACTGCGGATAGTGGCTGTCCGCTTGCGCACGCGGCTGGCCTTGCATAACGGCCTGCAACACGGCAGGCCAGCGGGAAGGTAAGGTCATTATTCAGAGTCCGTCTTATATTTCAGCAGCAGAGAGACGGTGAACGCCACGCCAAAGGCAATCACCATGCCGATAATATAGTTGAGCAGCGAGCTGGCCTGAACGATCGCCATACCGGGAAGCGCCGTCAGCCCAACGGCGGTCATGTAGACATGCACCGACACTACCCAGGCCCCGCCCGCTGCGCCACCGATCAGGGCCGCGATAAACGGCTTCACGAAACGCAGGTTGATGCCAAAAATTGCCGCTTCGGTGATGCCCAGCATCGCGGAAAACGCCGACGGTAAGGTAATGGCTTTGATTTTGGCATCACGGGTTTTGAACCACACCGCCAGACAAGCCCCGCCCTGCGCCACGTTCGCCATCGCCCAGATCGGCAGCAGGAAGTTCACGCCAATCGACGGGTTACCCAGCAGTCCGGCCTCAATAGCGTGGAAGCTGTGGTGAATGCCGGTAATGACAATCACCGAATAGAGCCCACCAAACAACAGCCCGGCCAGCCAGCCCGCGTGGGCAATCAGGGTGCTAAGAATAAAGGAGATCCCGTCGCCCAGCGCGCGTCCCGCCGGGCCAATAATCAACAGCGCGATAAAGCCGGAGATAATGACGGTCAGGAACGGCGTCAGGATCAGATCTAACGCATCCGGGATCGCCCGGCGAAGCTGTTTTTCCACAATGCTCATAAACCACACCGCCAGCAGTACCGGGAAGACGGTTCCCTGATAGCCAATCATGGCGATTTCAAGACCGAAGAAGTTCATGGTGTGGAAGCCGGACGCTACGCCCCAGGCGTTGGTCAGCGCCGGATGAGTCAGGATGCCGCCGAGCGTTGCGCCCAGATACGGGTTGCCGCCAAACTCCCGCGCGGCGGTGAAGCCAATCAGGATCGGCAGAATAATAAACGCCGCCGAGCTGCACATATCCAGCATGATATAGAGCGCGTTATCCGGATTAACCCAGCCGTAGGTTTTAACCATCCCGAGCAGGCCCATCAGCAGACCCGAGGCCACGATCGCCGGAATAATCGGCACGAAGATGTTGGAGAGCAGACGCGCGATGCGCTGGAACGGGTTCAGCTTGCGGGCTGCAATATCCGCCGCTTCCGATTTACTGGACTCGCTAATCCCTGCCGCCTGAATAAACGCGGCGTAAACCTTATTCACCACCCCGGTGCCGAAGATCACCTGCATCTGCCCGGCGTTTCGAAAACAGCCTTTTACACCTTCAACCTTGCCGATAGCCTGCTGGTCGGCAAGCGCATCATCGACCAGCACCAGACGAAGGCGCGTGGCGCAATGTGCCGCGCTGGCAATGTTCTCTTTGCCACCGAGCAGCGGAATAAGCTCGCGCGCAATATGATTAAAATCCATAGATACCTCTTCCTGACCTCTTTTTATGGTGTTCGAAACGCCCCCGCGATGCGGGAGCGTGAAGGGTTAAAACCAGGTTTCCATCTGCACCCCAAAGTTCCATTCCCCGCCCGCGTTGAAGCCGCTGCTGCCAAAGGCGTCATCGCTGGCGTAGTTATCCAGCTTGCTGCTCCAGTCCATCCAGGTGGCGAACAGGCGCAGCTCCGGACGGCTGAAGAAATCGCCAATTTTGCCCGCCTTTAACGTCGGGGCGAAGGTCAGCTTGTAGAAGCTACCGTTAACCGCATTGCGATCCTTGTAGCCTTCCGGGCTTAAATCCATGTACTGATAGCTGCCTTCGAACGCGAGGGCGAAATTCTGGGTCACCTCTTTGATCAGACGCGTATTGAGCGTGACCCACTCATAGCTGTCGCCCTTCACGTAGCGGTCCTTACTGCTTTGCGCCAGCACGGCGGGCGCAATGTGCCAGCCACCGCCCAGCGGCGTGACACCGTAACTTGCAAAACGCCAGGTATCGGCTTCTGACAGCAATGCGCCGTCTGCACCAATGCTTTTCACCTCGGCCCCCAGACCGTGGCCGTAAAGCAGCGCCGTTTTGGCGGAACCTTCCCGCAGGCCGTAGAAGCTCTCGTTATGCAGACCCACCAACGCATGCACCCCGTTATTCGCCGCATCGGTTTTAATCAGATCGCCGTTGCTGTCCTTACGGTCGTCATTATCTTTTGCCCGTAAGCCGCTGACCATAATCTGCACCGGCCCGGCAAAGTGGTTCATGCTTAAGATGTAGTTCTGAACGTTGTTGTCGATCTCCTCTTCGCTGCCGAAATTACGGCCATAAAGGGAGAAGTTACTGCGCAGCGTATCGTTCCACTTCACGTCGTAGACGCCGCCGCCGGTCCCGGCGAGAAATACCACGTCGGAATCCAGCCAGTGAATGTCGAAGTTGTCGCGGTCAAAACGCTTACCCGCCCAGAAGGTGCTGCCTTTCAGCGCGCCGGTAACGTCCGGCAAATTGCCCAGCTCGGCAAAGGCCTGACGAATGTTCAGGTCGCTGCTGTCTGCCGACCAGTCGTTATAGGTTTTCTGACCGTCGGCCAGCATCGCCTTAAAGCGCGTCGTCGCGCCATTTTCCAGCGTCTGTTTGTGCTCAACATTCAGCTCAACGTAGGTATCCGCTTCGTTCCCCAGACGCCCGATGGCCCCACCCGTTTCCCCGGCGGGTGTCAGATAAGGACCGCTTTTGCTGCTGGAGGCAGCGTCGTTCATCAGCAGCCCGGAACGGGCGTAACCGTGAAACTCAAAACCGCCTGTCCGATCGGCTTTCTCTTCCAGCGCAGTGGTACGTTGCGCCACCGCCTGTGTGGAGGTTTGCGCTTCCTGCTGCGCAGCCACCAGTTGCTGCGTTTTCTGTTCCGCTGCCGTGGCGCGTTTTTCAGCAACCTGCGCACGGGTTTCCGCCTCCTGCAAACGCTGCTCCAGCGCTGCCAGGCGCGCTTCGATACGGGTCATATCCGTCTGGGCGAAAACAGAGGTACTGCCGGCCAGCATGCCTATCATCACGGCAAGTCTGCGTTTTTTATACATTTTGTCGCATCCCTAATAACTATCGGTAAAAGTGCTAAATTGCTAAACCGGTTTAGGTTAGTGATACTAAACCGTTAAATTTTGAATCGGCAACGTTTTTTGCTAAACCGTTTTAGTAAGTGTGATCGAGGCGACAATTCAGGCCCCCGACCGGAGGCCTGGCGATGTGAATTACAGTTCGTGATGATAAGGCAGCGCGGTCATTGCCCCTTTTGCGGTTGTCGCCAGCGCTCCGCAGCGCTGCGCTAACGTGATGACCTCTGAGAGACGGGCCTGGCCATGACGTGCCAGACCGAACAGCAGCCCGGCGACGAAAGCATCCCCCGCACCGGTGGTATCAATGCATTCCACGGGTGATGCAGGATAGTGCGTCAACGCGCCTCCCTGCCAGGCGGTCACACCCTCTTTTCCCTGCGTCACCAGCACCAGCCTGGCCGGACAGGTGCGCATTAGCGCCGCCAGCCCCTCATGGACCTGCGCATTTCCGGTCAAGAACGCCAGCTCTTCCACCGAGATTTTCACCACATCTGCACAGGCTAATGCCCGCTCAAGACACTGACGCAGCTCGACTTCATCGTGCCAGAGATCGGCGCGGATATTGGGGTCAAAGCTGACGAATCCCCCCGCCAGTCTGATAGCGGCCATCGCCTGAAACGTCGCGGAACGGCTGGGTTCGGCGCTAAGCGCGATAGAGCAGACGTGCAGCCACTCCCCGGCGCGGAATGGCGGGAGATCGGCAGAGTCGAGGAATAAATCAGCGCTCGGGCGAACCATAAAGGTAAAGGAACGTTCCCCGTCGTCATCGAGATCCACCACCACCGTGGAGGTGCGATGCCGCGGATCCCGTCTCAGCCATTCTGTATTAACCTGCTCATCCGCAAGCGTTTTTTGCATAAAGCGCCCGAAGGGGTCGTCGCCCACCCGGCCTATAAAGGCGCTTCTGCCGCCCAGACGCGCAATCCCAACCGCGACGTTGGCCGGTGCGCCGCCCGGACATTGCAGCAGTTTGCCCTCTCCGTCGGGCAACAGATCCACCACTGCATCGCCAAGTACCCAGATCGTCTCCATATCACCTTCTTAGCTAAATCATGTTAAACCGGTTTAGCTATTTAAGCACAGGCAGGGTGTCGGGGAAATATGGCGAGGGAAAATTTGCTTAACCTACCCGTTGGGGCCAGTGGATATCACCCACGCCATTGAGCTGCGGGCGGGCGAACAAAAAGCCCTGGAAGCGGCGAATACCGGCGGATTCAAGCCAGCACCACTCTTCTACCTTCTCAATGCCTTCTGCGACCAGCGTAATCTCCAGATCGGTGCAGCAGCTGATTATCGACTTCACAATCGCCTGCTTGGGTCCGCTCTGGTGAATATCGCTGACGATCTCCCTGTCGATTTTGAGCTTATCCGGCTGGAACCGGGTGAGCAGCGACAGACCGGCATAGCCGGAACCAAAATCATCTATTGCCAGCCCAACCCCTTCCGCTCGCAGCTGTTTAATGGCGCTGTTAAACTGGTTAAAGCCGGATATCATCTCGTTCTCAGTGACTTCAATGACCACCTGCTCTGGCTGTAGACCGTGCTTTTTGATCTGCGTTACCAGGAACTCTACCGCACCCGGCACGTTAACCAGCGACATTGGCAGCAGGTTCACCGCCAGTTTGTGGCTGCCGATGCCCAGCTTTTGCGCCAGCGCAAAGGTCCAGGCTTTGGTATGCAGATCGACTTCGTATATCTTTTCACGATCGAGACTACGGAAAAAATGCTCCGGGCTGCCGCCGTCGTTTCCGCGTATAAGCGCTTCGAGAGAACTGATTTTGCCTTCGGACGGCTCGACAATGGGTTGCAGCGCAAACTGGCAGGGCTGTCCCGCCAGCAGACCTAACCCTTTACCAAACGGCGCGCGCTCTCGCGAAAGCGTCCATTTATCAGGCTCATAGTCCGAAGCGGGTGGGATAGCGGTTTTGCCGGTGATAAAGGTCTGAATAAATTTGAAGACCCGATCCTCAGAAGTCAGATAGCTTTCCAGCTTGCTGTAATGCAGAACCGACGCCAGAACCGCTTTCGGGGTCTGAACATCCAGGTCAAACAGCAGCATTCCCACGTCTTCGAAACGTCTGCGCGGGCCGTAATCGCGCATCAGCTCCACCACGCCGGTATGCCGGTTGTCCGCACGGATGGTGTTAAAAAGCGCGACGACGTTCTGTTCCGTGCCTTCGAGAATTTGCAGAACGTCACGTCCACTGGAGAGAAGAATGCCTGAGATGCCCTGCTCCGTATTACGGATCCTGGCCTTTTCAACCAGCGAGTTTAACGCTGCGGAGGTGCAGGTTAAGCTCAGCTGGCTTCGATAAATGAGAGTTGTCAGCACAGAAACGGGGTCCGGTATGGGGTATACGCCTGAACGGTACTGTTTAACATAGTTCCCTGGGATGGCCTAGTCTATTCCACTTCGGGGTAGATTCTCCCCGAGACGGCTGTCGATCCGCGTCTGCATATAGTCGTAGAAAGGATTCGACGTTACGCGCATTAACGCATCTTTACCGACGCTCAGAACTGAGGTTTCTCCCCACAGGGCTATCGTCCCGAGACTGATTCCATAGCGGTTTTTCACCTCAGGATGGCGGCCATACAGATCGTCTTCAGGCGGGAACGGAATGGCAATATGCGACAGGGAATAAACCTCCTGCGGATACGAGACCGACAGCGGCGTCACCGTTTCCCGGGTGCTGCCCGCAGGCGTTGTCTTTGCCACCATATCAAACCTGTCAGGGCTGGCATTGGTCACGATTGTGACACTGTAACGCCTTTTCGCCTCGGGAAGCAGGTCAGCCACCGCCGTCCAGGATGATGGCCTGAACAGTGGACGGAAACTCCCGGCCTGATTGATGTCAAATACCACCAGTTCGCTGCCATTTGCCGGAAGCTGGTCAAACAGCCCGCTGACTACGGCGCGGGTACTGACCGTTGAATCCATGACCGACTGAAACGCCAGTACCGGCGGAAGCTGCGTTAGTTTGTGATCATGAACATCGCGGTTTATCTGCTCATGCAGCGCCCGGGTAAGCAGCCAGGACTGACGTGCCGCATTCACCGGGAACGAATTGTATTTATAAGGATTATATTCCGGCGAAATGTTGAGCCACGCGGCTTTGGCAAACGCCGGTAACATAGCCGGTAGCCCGGCGAATCCGGCAAAGCGCGCAAACGCCGTGACGCCAATCATCGGTGAGAGCAAAACGATCTGCTGAGGTTTACGCAGTTCAGGCGCATCAAGGGCGTCGAGGGCGTATTTCATCGCCAGCGCACCGCCGTTGGAATAGCCCACCAGGTGCAGGGGGAGATCGTTCCCCGTCAGGCGTGTTGCTTCACGAACCGCAAGGCGCGTAGCTGCCAGCCACGCCTCCCAGTCAACGTCTGTCAACGCGCCCGGCGCCGTGCCATGTCCGGGCAAACGAGGCACTACGGCCACAAAGCCGTGCTTTTGATAATTCACAGCCAGACGCCTGACGCTGTAGGGCGAATCCGTCAGACCGTGCAACAACACTACCGCCCCGCGCGGCTTTCCGGCAGGCATCAGCACAAACGACCGGTTTGCATCCGGAGTAAAGTGTCCTGGCCACACCAGGCTCTGACGGTAATAGCGGTTCAGCGGCGTGCGCTCTGCGGGGGTGACTTTCGCCGTCACCTCAGCATCAAGAGCGGTGAAGATGGCGCTTTCCCGCGCGACATAGGCTGCGAAGGTCGCGTTATCTATCTCCTGCACGGACATTTCGTCAGCCCGCCAGGTATGCCAGTGATGCAGGGCCGGCCCCTGCTGCGAAAGATAAACCCGCACCGCCAGCAGAACGAGCACAATGATCCCGATGACCATCGCTATTTTTTTTGCGAGAGCCATCAGGCGCACGCTGACCCGCCAGGGCAAATTCGCCATGTAAGGCTCCCTCTCTTATCCACAGAGCTTTCATCTTACCAAAAAATGTGAAGAGGCTGTCGTATTCACCAAATAGATATCGCTCAGGCCGGACACTGCACCAAAAGTGAACTACGCTGCACAAATGTTGAGCATCTGTTAAACAAATATTGCATTAACTTTGCTGCACAGCGCGTTTTCGCCGCAATGTGAACATGGCACGCGTCCTGCATTGTTAATCTGATAACAGAAACCCGGCCTTTGACAGCCAGTTAACAGCGAGGCGGTATGACGACCAAACCTGAGGTGTTGAGCCGTATCGAAGCGACCTTTAGCCAGCTCACCCCGAGCGAAAAGCGGGTGGCAAGCTGGATGCTGGCGCACGTCGGGCAGATCCCTTTTGAAACGGCTGAGAGCGTGGCGCTGGCCACGGCCACCAGCGGGATCACCGTCGGACGCTTTCTGCGCAAGCTGGGCTATCGCAACCTTGATGACGCCAAAAAATGCCTGCGCGATCCCCATCAGCCCTGGGGCATTAACGAGCGTCTGGACTCCTGGAAACAGCAACAGCCGCTGTCGGATCGCCTTCAGCACTCCCTGTCACTGGAGGTGGACGCCATTGCCCATGTCTACCAGCTGGCGCAAAGCGAAACGTTCAGGCAGGTGGTCCAGCAACTTTCCCATGCCGACGCCGTCTTCGTGCTGGGGATCCAGTCCACGCGCGGGATCGCCAATGCGTTCTTCAGCCATCTGGAGTATCTGCGCCCGCGGGTAAGCTATTCCGAAGGGCTCTCCGGTAGCTGGGTGGAGTCGCTTAACTCCGGCTTTGCTAACCCGTATATCGTGCTGACCGATACCCGCGCCTACTCCGCCATTGCCCGCCAGTACTGCCGCGTGGCGAGCGAAAAAGGCCTGGCGATGGCGCTGATCACCGATATCTGGTGCCCGTGGGCGCGGGATTACCCGATTGATTTACTCCAGGTGAAGACCGATACCGGCCATTTCTGGGACTCGCTGGCGCCGGTGAGCTGTCTGTTCAACCTGCTGCTGTCGGGCGTCGTGGAGGCGCTGGGGGAAGCGCTGCCGGAACGTCTGGCAATCAACCGACAACTACAACAAGAATTTGGTCAATTTGAACGCTAAAGGAGCGGAGCTATGCCTGAAGAGAGTCAACTGATTGATGTGGCGAAAACTTTTCCCACGTTGCATATCGATCTGAAATACGCGACCGCCGATAACATTACCGGCCGCCCGATCTATCAGCACGCCGCGTGCCTGCTGCACACGGATGCCGCCACCGCGCTGGCGAAATCGATCAGTATCGCCGCGCTGGCCGGTCTGAAGCTGGTGGTCTACGACGCCTACCGCCCACAGCAGGCACAGGCGCAACTCTGGGATGCCTGCCCCAATCCGGAATACGTGGTGGATGTCGCGATTGGCTCGAACCACAGCCGGGGCACTGCCATTGACGTCACGCTGATGGATGAACACGACAACGTGCTGGATATGGGCGCCGGGTTTGACGAAATGCACGACCGTTCTCACGCCTGGCACCCTTCCGTTCCGCCCGAGGCGCAGCGAAATCGTCTGCTCCTGAACGCCGTTATGTACGGCGGCGGTTTTGTGGGCATCAGCAGCGAGTGGTGGCATTTCGAGCTGCCGAACGCCGCCAGCTATCCGCTGTTAGATGACCAGTTCGCCTGTTATCCGATCACACACTCACTGTAATTCTGGAGCCCGGCCATGAAAACAACGCTGCTTACTACCCTGATTGCCGCTACGCTCGCCCTGAGCACCCTTCCCGCTCTGGCGGCGGTGCCAAAAGATATGCTGGTGATAGGGAAAGCTGCCGATCCGCAAACGCTGGATCCGGCGGTCACTATCGATAACAACGACTGGACGGTGACCTACCCCTCGTACCAGCGTCTGGTGAAATACAAGCCTGGCACCACGGAGGTGGAAGGCGATCTGTCGACGGGCTGGAAGGCGTCAGACGACCAGAAAGTGTGGACGTTCACCCTGGCAGATAATGCAAAATTCTCCGACGGCACGCCGGTGACCGCCGAAGCGGTCAAGCTGTCGTTTGAACGTCTGCTTAAAATCAACCAGGGACCTTCCGAAGCGTTCCCGAAAGATTTGAAAGTGGACGCGGTGGATGAGCATACGGTGAAATTCACCCTCAGCCAGCCGTTTGCCCCGTTCCTCTACACGCTGGCAAATGACGGCGCGTCGATTGTCAACCCGGCGGTGCTGAAGGCCAATGCCGCCGACGACGCACGCGGTTTCCTGGCGCAAAACACCGCGGGTTCCGGACCGTTTATGCTGAAAAGCTGGCGGAAAGGTCAACAGCTGGTGATGGAGCCCAACCCACACTGGCCAGGTGAAAAGCCGCACTTTAAGCGCGTCTCGGTGAAGATTATCGGTGAAAGCGCCTCGCGTCGCCTGCAACTTTCCCGTGGCGATCTGGATATCGCCGACGCCCTGCCGGTGGATCAGCTTGCTGCTCTGAAGCAGGAAGGCAAAGTGGCCGTGGCGGAATACCCGTCCCTGCGGGTGACCTACCTCTATCTGAACAACAGTAAGCCTCCGATGAATCAGGTGGATTTGCGCCGCGCGGTCTCCTGGGCGACCGATTACCAGGGGATGGTGGAAGGCATTCTCAGCGGGAACGGCAAGCAGATGCGCGGCCCGATCCCGGAGGGCATGTGGGGCTTCGATGCGAACGCCATGCAGTACAGCTTTGACGAGGCCAAAGCCAAAGCGGCGCTGGAGAAAGTCAAAGATAAACCTGCCAGCCTGACGTTCCTCTACTCCGATAACGACCCGAACTGGGAGCCTATCGCCCTCTCCACGCAGGCGAGCCTGGGCAAGCTGGGGATTAACGTCAAGCTCGAGAAACTGGCGAACGCCACCATGCGCGACCGCGTCGGCAAAGGTGATTATGACATTGCGATTGGTAACTGGAGCCCGGACTTCGCTGACCCGTACATGTTCATGAACTACTGGTTCGAATCGGACAAAAAAGGGCTGCCGGGTAACCGCTCATTCTATGTGAACAAAGAGGTCGATGCGCTGTTGCAGGCGGCACTGAAAACCACCGATCAGGCGGAACGCACCAAAGATTATCAGCAGGCGCAGAAAGTGGTGATTGACGAGGCGGCTTACGTTTATCTGTTCCAGAAGAACTACCAGCTGGCGATGAACAAAGAGGTCAAAGGCTTCACCTTTAATCCGATGCTTGAGCAGGTCTTTAACATCGCCACCATGAGTAAGTAACGGCCCACGCCGGGGGGAAGTGTATGACGTTCTGGAGCATTGTGCGCCAGCGCTGCTGGGGGTTAATCCTGGTGGTGGCCGGTGTCTGTATTATTACTTTTATTATTTCACACCTGATCCCCGGCGATCCGGCCCGCCTGCTGGCCGGTGATCGCGCCAGCGATGAAATCGTGCAGGGCATCCGCCAGCAACTGGGGCTGGATCAACCACTCTATATTCAGTTTGGCCGCTACGTTGAGGCGCTGGCACATGGCGATCTGGGCACGTCTATTCGCACCGGTCGCCCCGTTGCGGAAGATTTGAAAGCTTTTTTCCCCGCCACGCTGGAGCTTGCCTTTTGCTCCCTGCTGCTTGCGCTGGTGATTGGCGTGCCGCTGGGCATTTTATCGGCGGTGTACCGTAACCGCTGGCTGGATCACCTGGTGCGACTGATGGCGATGACGGGCATCTCGACGCCTGCCTTCTGGCTGGGACTGGGAGTTATCGTTCTGTTCTACGGGCAACTGCAAATTCTGCCCGGCGGCGGCAGGCTGGACGACTGGCTCGATCCGCCCGCCCACGTTACCGGTTTTTATCTGCTGGACGCTCTGCTGGAAGGCAACGGCGAGGTGTTTTTCAACGCCCTGCAGCACCTGATTTTACCCTCCCTGACCCTGGCCTTTGTGCATCTGGGTATTGTGGCGCGTCAGGTACGTTCCGCGATGCTGGAGCAACTGAGCGAGGATTATATTCGTACCGCCCGCGCGAGCGGGTTGCCGGGCTGGTACATCGTCCTGCGCTACGCCTTACCCAATGCCATGATCCCCTCCATTACCGTGCTCGGGCTGGCGCTGGGCGATCTGCTGTACGGGGCCGTCCTTACCGAAACCGTGTTTGCCTGGCCGGGAATGGGGGCCTGGGTGGTGACCTCCATTCAGGCGCTGGACTTCCCCGCCGTCATGGGCTTCGCGGTCGTGGTATCGCTGGCCTATGTCTTCGTTAATCTGGTGGTGGATCTGCTGTATCTGTGGATCGACCCGCGAATCGGGCGCGGAGGTGCCGAATGATGTTAACTCAGGAAACGCCCGTCCCTGTCAGCACCGCTAAACAGCGCATCAACTGGGCAAAGCTGTTCTGGATGTTACGCAAAAGCCCGCTCACGCTGATCGGCGGGGTCATTATGATCGTGATGCTGCTGATGATGGTGGTCTCGCCGTGGATAGTCCCGCACGATCCGAACGCGCTGGATCTGACCGCGCGCTTGCAGGCACCGTCAGCCCAGCACTGGTTTGGCACCGATGAGGTGGGCCGGGATCTGTTCAGCCGCGTGCTGGTGGGCAGCCAGCAGTCCATCACAGCGGGGCTGGCGGTGGTGGTGATTGCGGGCGGCATCGGTTCGCTGCTCGGCTGTTTGTCCGGCGTACTTGGCGGGCGCGGCGACGCCATCATTATGCGCATCATGGACATTATGCTCTCCATCCCCTCGCTGGTGCTGACGATGGCCCTGGCCGCCGCGCTCGGCCCAAGCCTGTTTAACGCGATGCTGGCGATTGCGATTGTACGCATTCCGTTTTACGTGCGGCTGGCACGCGGGCAAACGCTGGTGGTGCGCCAGTTCACCTACGTGCTGGCCGCCCGCACCTTTGGCGCATCGCGCTGGCACCTGATCCGCTGGCATATCCTGCGTAACGCCCTGCCGCCGCTGATCGTACAAGCGTCGCTGGATATCGGCAGCGCCATTCTGATGGCCGCCACGCTGGGCTTTATTGGATTAGGCGCGCAGCAGCCGACCGCCGAATGGGGGGCAATGGTGGCCGTGGGGCGTAACTACGTGCTTGACCAGTGGTGGTACTGCGCGTTTCCGGGGGCGGCAATTCTGATCACGGCGGTTGGCTTTAATCTGTTTGGCGATGGTCTTCGCGACCTGCTGGATCCCAAATCAGGAGGGAAGCAGTCATGAGTGATTCCGTATTATCGATTGAAGATTTGCACCTGAGCTTCCCCATTTTTCGCGGTGACGTCCACGCGCTCAACCACGTCTCGCTGGAGATTGGCCGGGGTGAAATTGTCGGCGTGGTGGGCGAATCCGGCTCGGGAAAATCGGTCACCGCGATGCTGGCGATGCGCCTGCTGCCGGAAGGCAGTTACCATGTTCACCATGGCCGTGTCACGCTGCTCGGGGAAGATGTGCTGAACGCGTCGGAAAAACAGCTTCGTCAGTGGCGCGGCGCCAGGGTGGCGATGATTTTTCAGGAGCCGATGACGGCGCTTAACCCCACGCGCCGGATTGGCAGGCAGATGGTGGAGGTGATCCGCCAGCATCAGTCGCTTTCCCGCCGCGACGCGCGGCAGAAGGCGATCTCCCTGCTGGGCGAGATGCAAATCCCGGATGCGGCGCAGGTAATGGATCGCTATCCGTTTGAGCTTTCCGGCGGTATGCGCCAGCGGGTAATGATCGCCCTTGCCTTCTCCTGCGAGCCGGAGCTGATCATCGCTGATGAACCCACTACCGCGCTGGATGTGACCGTCCAGCTTCAGGTGCTGCGTCTGCTGAAACATAAAGCGCGCGCCAGCGGAACGTCGGTGCTGTTTATCAGTCACGATATGGCGGTGGTGTCGCAGCTTTGTGACCGGATGTACGTTATGTACGCGGGCAGCGTGATCGAAAGCGGCAGCACGCAGACCTTGATCCACCATCCTGTGCACCCCTATTCGATTGGCCTGCTGCGGTGTGCCCCGGAAAATGGTGAACCGCGCGAGATCCTCCCGGCCATTCCCGGCACGGTACCTAACCTCAGCCACCTCCCGCGCGGATGTGCTTTTCGCGAACGCTGTTTTGCTGCCGGGGCGAAATGCAGCGAAACGCCGCGCTTAATTTCCACGGGCGCAGAAGGCCAGCAGGCTGCCTGCTGGTACCCACAACAGGAGAGACGCCATGTCTGAGGTACTGCTGGAACTGGATAGCGTGCATGTGAATTTTCCTGCGCGCAAAAACTGGCTGGGGCGCGTGACGGAACAGGTACACGCCCTTAACGGCATGGATCTCCGGATCCATCGCGGCGAAACGCTGGGCGTTGTGGGGGAATCCGGCTGTGGAAAGAGCACGCTGGCGCAGCTGCTGATGGGCATTCTCAAACCGAGTACCGGTGCCTGTCAGCGCGCGAATGCGGCGGGTGGTATGCAGATGGTATTTCAGGACCCGCTCTCGTCCCTCGATCCGCGTTTACCCGTCTGGCGCACCATCACCGAGCCGGTGTGGATACAGCAACGTCAACGTCGCAGCGAACGGGAGCGTCGTCAGTTGGCTGAAACGCTGGCGCAGCAGGTTGGGATTCGAGCGGAATATCTTGACCGCCTGCCGCATGCGTTTTCGGGCGGACAGCGCCAGCGCATCGCTATTGCCCGGGCGCTCTCTTCGGATCCGGACATCATCGTGCTGGATGAACCCACCAGCGCGCTGGATATTTCCGTCCAGGCACAGATCCTCAATTTGCTGGTTGCCCTGCAACAGCAGCGAAATCTGACCTACGTGCTGATCTCGCACAACGTCTCGGTGGTCCGGCACATGAGCGACCGGGTGGCGGTAATGTATCTGGGGCAAATCGTGGAACTGGGGCCGACGGACCAGGTGCTGGGTCAGCCGCGCCATCCGTATACGCAGCTGCTGCTTGACTCCGTTCCCCGGACCGGAGAACCGCTGGATGAGGATCTTGCGTTGCGAAAAACCGATCTTCCCGGTAATCGCCACCTGCCCGTTGGGTGCTATTTCCGCGACCGCTGTTCGCTGGCGACGCAGGGATGTGAACAGCCGCAACAACTCCAGCCCTCTTCCGCAAGCCGAAGCGTGCGCTGCTGGCGTAACCGTTAAAAATGAGCCGGGCATGCGCCCGGCCCGATATCAGTTCAGTTTGTAATCCAGCGTGATTTCCGCTTTCAACAGCTGCGAGACCGGGCAACCGGCCTTGGCTTTCTGGATAATGCCGTCGAACTGCTGCGGATCGATACCCGGTACCGTCACCTTGCTTTGCAGCGCGACTTTGCTGATGGCAAAACCGCTGTCGGTTTTATCCAGCGAGACATCCGCCGTGGTATCGATGGAATCGGCGGTATAACCCGCTTCGCCCAGCATTAGCGACAGGGCCATAGAGAAACAGGCCGCGTGCGCTGCGCCAATCAGCTCTTCCGGGTTAGTCCCTTTCTCGCCCTCGAAGCGGGTGTTAAAGCCGTAAGGTTGCTGGTTAAGGACGCCACTTTCGGTCGATACCGTCCCTTTGCCGCGTTTGATGTCGCCAGACCAGTGTGCTGAACCGTGCTTATGAATCGTCATGCTTGCTCTCCTTTTGGCTTACAAAGGGATAAGTATAGGACGCATAATCTATTTTGCAGGGAAGACAGACTAGTCCGATCGCGTGGCAAGGTGGTTTGCCAGCGCGTCGAGGAACACACGCTGCGCCGCAGGCTGATAGTCTCGCGACTGATAAATACCAAAAATGCCGATCGGTTTTGGCGTATAGGCGCTTAGCACCGGCACCAGGCTTCCCTGCCGTAGCGCCGTGTCGGCCTCGCGCTCGGGCAGCATGGCAATACCACAGTGATTTATCGCCGCCTCCATCAGCAGAGATGAGATGCTGGCGCTGAGATTGCCGCTGACCGCCGTCGTGACCGGCTCCCCTGCCGGCGTTAAAAAACGCCACGACTGACCGGCAAAAAAGCTGTAATGCAGGCAGTTGTGCCGGGCTAAGTCTTCCAGCTCCTCTGGAACGCCCCGGCTTGCAAGGTAGTGCGGCGAGGCGCAAAGCACGGACCGACACTCTCCCAACCGGCGAGCGATCATACCCGGTTCGGGGTTATCGGTGATGCGGATCGCCACGTCAATTCGCTCGCCCACCAGGCTCACCGGATGGTTGTTAACATCCAGCTCAATGCGCAGTTGAGGGTAACGCTGCAACAGTTCGGGCAGCACCGGAGCGATAATCTGCATCGCGGTAAAATGCGCGCAGGCGACGCGAAGCGTGCCTGAGGGTAAATCCTTCACTGACTGATCTTCAATTTCCTGAGAAATTTGCGATAGCGTGCGCGTCTTTTGCAGGACCTTCTCCCCCGCCGCCGTCAGCGTCAGCTTGCGGGTGGAGCGGTTAACCAGCCGCGCCCCGGCCCACTTCTCCATCTGCTCCAGATAACGGCTCACCATTGGACGGGAGATCCCCAGCGCCCGCGCCGCCGCGCTTAAACTCCCCAGCTCACAGATGCGGTTGTACACCTGGGCGGCAATAACGCGATCCATTTTGACCTCCATTTGCTCGATCTATGAAACTAAGCATCTCCTGTTTCAGGAATTCTGGCAAATGAAGAGATCCGTACAATAGAGACTTTCCTGAAGAACAGAGACATGACCATGACTATCGCCCGCCTTGCTTTGCTGACAACCCTTTTCACTCCGGCCGTCTTTGCCGCTCCGTTGACCGTTGATACGTATAACCCGCAGGAAAAAGGCATTTTTGCCGTTTCTTCCACGCTGGTATCTGGTCCGAAAGAGGCGGTACTGTTTGACGCCCAGTTCAGCGTGAAAGATGGCGAAGCGCTGGTAGAAAAAATTCGCCACAGCGGTAAAACGCTGAACAAAATCGTGATCACTTCCGGCGATCCGGATTTCTATTTCGGCCTGCAACCGCTGATGAAAGCCTTCCCTAATGCCAAAGTTGTCGCCACGCAACAGGTGGTGGACCATATCAGGGCCACAAAAGACGCGAAGCTCGCCTTCTGGGGGCCACAGATGAAAGATGGCGCGCCGACGCAGCTCTACGTGCCGCAAGTGCTTGCCTCAACCACCTTTATGATTGACGGTGAGAGAGTAAGCATTGAAGAGCCTGAAAGCTATGCGGCGTACGTCTGGATCCCATCCGCCAAAACCATCCTCGGCGGCACGGGCGTCTCATGGGGCATTCACGTCTGGACGGCGGATACCCAAACGCCGGAAAGCCGTAAACAGTGGCAGCAGACGCTGGATAGAATGGCTGCCCTTAAGCCCGAACGCGTTATTCCGGGCCACTACCTTGGGACACCGCCAGCGGGTACCGGCGCTATCGACTTTACCCGTCGCTATCTACAGCAGTTTGAACAGGCCCTCACGACACATAAAGCGTCTACCGACGTCATCATCGCGATGAAAAAACAGTGGCCGAACCTTGCGGAAGAAAGTTCGCTGGAACTGAGTGCCAAAGTGAATACCGGCGAAATGAAGTGGTAATAAGCTGACTATCTCCTGCTATATTTAAATTTTTTATAGCAGGAGTTTACTATGACATCGTCAGTAAGGGGTATTGACCATATCGGTATTACGGTGCCCGACATTGAAAAAGCCACCCTATTTTTTGAACGCGCTTTCGGCGCACAGGTTTTATATCATTCTGTCGATGCAGAAACCGATAATATCGATCAGCCCGCCCAGCAGCACACCTTAAAATTATTTCCCGGCACTAAAATTCATGCCATTCGCATGCTTGTTATGCCGCACGGACCCGGCATAGAACTTTTCGAAATGCATGGCCCTGAACAGGGAATGCCCGCTCGCGCCAGCGACTTTGGCCTTCAGCATTTTGCTGTTTATGTTGATGATTTTGATAGTGCCATCGCGGCTTTCACCGCCGCCGGCGGCGAGATGTTCACCGCGCCGAAGCCGCTTAGCTTTCCGGATGAGCAAGGTGAAGGCAATGCATTCTGCTATGGTCAAACCCCCTGGGGCAGCATTGTGGAATTGATCTCCTGGCCGACGCCCATGCCTTATGAAAAAACGACAAATTTACGCCGCTGGAAACCCTGAGTTTTATTTCTGTGCTACGTGAGATGTTATTTTTAATTCCAGGACGAATCTGAACCACAACGGCAAAAATATTTGCCAATCTGAATGTGAATTACGATTTTGCACGCCGTAA
This sequence comes from Enterobacter sp. 301B, assembly GCF_003850715.1. NCBI lineage: Bacteria > Pseudomonadati > Pseudomonadota > Gammaproteobacteria > Enterobacterales > Enterobacteriaceae > Enterobacter > Enterobacter sp. 301B. Next base: position 18,274 of record NZ_PQTC01000001.1, on the reverse strand, counting down.
CATTAAACAGACAACGACACGGAGGCAGCATGTTTACTTATTACCCGGCACATACCACAGCAGCACAACCGGAACTTGTTAACGCGATCGCACAAGGTCTTCACGCCGAGCACGGTGTTGTTACTGAAGATGACATTTTGATGGAACTGACCAAGTGGGTGGAAGCCACGGACAATGACATCCTCAGTGACATCTACCAGCAAACCATCAACTATGTGGTTAGTGGGCGAAACGCACCTTTGTAAAAACCTGCTAAGCTGGATCTGCAACCTAAGGGGTTACATTTCGTTTGCGTAAGCAAGCTTGTCCTTAAAACTATCAACAGGATTGAGGAGTTAACATGAAATCGAACCGTCAGGCACGCCATATTCTGGGACTGAACTACAAGCTCTCTAACCAGCGTAAAGTGGTTATTGAGGAGGGGAGCGAAACGCAGGTTACCCACGCTACCGGCAGAAAACGCCCTTCCGGCAAGTAAGTTCCGGCACGATATTCACAACACCATCGGTAATCCCGATGGTGTTTTTGTTTATGTGTTGCGGTAATTAATATTCAGCTCCTTTATAATACCGCCCGACCGCACCCCGTAGCACAGGCCAGAAAGATGACAAACAGCAGTGTCAGGGACGGATCTTCTTAAAAAGAGTGAGTGACATGGACAACAAACTGAAAAAACATCGTTCCCTTTATATTCCTTACGCCGGTCCGGTTTTACTGGAGTTCCCCCTTCTGAACAAAGGCAGCGCCTTTAGCATGGAAGAGCGCAGCAGCTTTAACCTGCTGGGCCTGCTGCCTGAAGTGGTTGAAACCATTGAAGAACAGGCAGAACGTGCCTGGATCCAGTATCAGGGCTTTAAAACCGAAATCGATAAACACATCTACCTGCGTAATATTCAGGACACCAACGAAACCCTCTTCTACCGCCTCGTGCAGAACCATCTTGAAGAGATGATGCCCGTCATTTACACCCCCACCGTCGGCGCGGCGTGTGAACGCTTCTCAGAGATCTACCGTCGTTCCCGCGGTGTGTTCATCTCTTATCAGAACCGTCACAACATGGATGACATTCTGCAAAACGTGCCTAACCACAACATCAAGGTGATCGTGGTGACCGATGGCGAACGTATTCTGGGCCTCGGTGACCAGGGCATTGGCGGGATGGGGATCCCCATCGGTAAGCTCTCGCTGTATACCGCCTGCGGCGGGATCAGCCCGGCCTACACCCTGCCGGTGGTACTTGACGTGGGGACCAATAACCAGCAACTGTTGAACGATCCGCTGTACATGGGCTGGCGTCACCCGCGCATTACCGACGACGAGTACTATCAGTTTGTGGATGATTTCATCCAGGCCGTGAAGCACCGCTGGCCTGACGTGCTGTTGCAGTTCGAAGACTTCGCACAGAAAAACGCCATGCCGCTGCTGAACCGCTACCGTGATGAGATCTGCTCGTTCAACGATGACATTCAGGGCACTGCGGCAGTGACCGTCGGTACGCTGATTGCTGCGAGCCGTGCGGCAGGCAGTCAGCTCAGCTATCAGAAAATTGTCTTCCTGGGTGCAGGCTCCGCGGGCTGCGGCATCGCCGAGCAAATTATTGCCCAGACCCAGCGCGAAAGCTTAAGCGAAGAGCTGGCCCGCTCCCGCGTCTTTATGGTGGACCGTTTTGGCCTGCTGACCGACGGCATGCCAAACTTACTCCCGTTCCAGACCAAACTGGTGCAGAAGCGCGAAAACCTGAAAAACTGGGATACGGATAACGAAGTGCTCTCGCTTCTTGACGTGGTGCGCAACGTGAAGCCGGACATTCTGATCGGCGTGTCCGGGCAGACCGGCCTCTTCACGGAGGAGATTATTCGCGAGATGCACAAGCACTGCGAACGCCCTATCGTGATGCCGCTATCTAACCCGACTTCACGCGTGGAGGCAACGCCGCAGGACATCATCGCATGGACCGAAGGTAAGGCACTGGTCGCAACCGGCAGTCCGTTTGATCCGGTGGTGTGGAAGGACAAACTCTACCCCATCGCGCAGTGCAATAACTCCTATATCTTCCCGGGTATTGGTCTGGGAGTTATTGCTTCCGGCGCGTCCCGCATCACCGACGAAATGCTGATGTCCGCGAGCGAAACGCTGGCAGGTCACTCTCCGCTGGTGAATAACGGTGAAGGCCTGGTACTGCCGGAACTGAAAGACATTCACAAAGTGTCCCGCGCAATTGCCTTCGCGGTAGGCAAAATGGCGCAGCAGCAAGGCGTCGCGGTGAAAACCTCTGCCGATGCGTTGCAGCAGGCGATTGATGATAACTTCTGGATGCCGGAATACCGTAGCTATCGTCGTACTTCGATTTAAATCGGAGTTTTGAACGTTCCCTCTCTTCACAAGGGAGAGGGAACGTGAAGTCCCTTCTCCCTTTTTCCTCTAATTCCCTTAATCCTGCCTATAAATGCTTTGTTGAAAGTCACTCATGATAATTTGGCTTTCAAATGCAGCAGGATCGATCATTTGAAAAATGCATACCTAATCAAAATCTATATCCTTTTAAAATATATAAATTTTACATAACACTTCTTGCCTAACAAATAGTTTTTCTTAAGAGTTTAGTAACGTTTTGCATCACTAAATTCATTTATTGAAAAAGGAGTTTTGAAATGGCAATCCCAGCATATCTATGGCTGAAAGATGACGGCGGCGCAGATATCAAAGGCGCGGTTGATGTGCAATATCGCGGGGGCAGTATTGAAGTATTAGGATTCGGTCATGGACTGCATCTACCGACAGATAATATGACAGGAAAAATCACGGGTACGCGCATGCATAGCGCTCTGGTTTTTGAAAAGGAGTTCGACAGTTCCAGCCCTTACTTATACAAGGCTGTAGCAAAAGGCCAAACGCTAAAAAGTGCCGAGTTTAAGTGGTACAAAATCAATGATGCTGGTCAAGAGGTCGAATACTTCAACATGTTCCTTGAGAACGTTAAAGTGGTCTCAATATGCCCGGTGATGCATGACGTAAAAAATCCAGCAATGGAAAAACATAATCATTTAGAAAATATTTCCCTCCGTTACGAGAAGATCACATGGCGACACTGTGACGGTAATATCATCTTTGCTGATTCCTGGAATGACAGATCATGAATCTCCTACAGTGCTTTTTCCACCTCAACGGAGGTACGTACGCTACTTTGTCTGTGCCCGGAGTTGGCTTTTTTCCTGCATTTTCAGGGAATGGTGACGCGACGAACCGTGCAGAAAGCGCAAATATACCTGATATCGGCCCGCTCCCACCTGGTCGCTATTACATACTTTTACGTGGATTAGGGGGTTGGTATACTCAAACTAAGGATAGTGTTAACGCATTTTTCACCGGTTCGAATCGGAACGAATGGTTTGCATTATATCGCGATGACGGATTGATAAATGATGAGACTTTTGTGAAAGGCGTAAGGCGAGGTGAATTCCGGTTACACCCTATCGGGCCATCTGGCATAAGTAAGGGTTGTATTACACTTTATAGTCAGAGCGATTTTAAGATTCTGGCATCAGCCTTACTTCGAACTGGAGGGCAGCAATTGGGAAACTACATCATTGCACATGGCGTTGTGCAGGTCTATTAATGAAGGCGGCATTCCTTGTGTTGTTGTGGTGTATAGCCGTGTTTCTATCAATGTTCACACTCTACAAGATTGTTCCACCAGAAACGCAGTACGATTTTGTGGAGCTTTTTGGAATATATGGCGACGAAAGGATAATGGATTTTGTTTTGTATGTTTTCTTCGGCATGGCCATATTCATTGCGTCTGTAATCACGCTATCCCTGTATTTGCTTATACGAAAAAGATGATTCTGGGCAGCGACGCTGCCCTTCCTTTTATCACATCACGCGCTTAGTTCTGTATCCGCAACCGAAGATATCGCTTTTTGCCGCAGTAGTATGTTCATACTATGAAAATGTTGTATAGTGATGGTTACTAATAATCACTTAACTTATAAGGAGGCCAATTATGCTGTACTGTGAAATTTTCAATGTTTCACATACATTTGGTGATCGCACCAGCTCAAGCGTTATCGGTATCGTGCTGCGATAACTTCCGCTTGAGCGAAGACACCAACCCCTGAAATCCCTTCTCTCGGGCTTACTGAGTTATCGTCAGCGATGTTTGACGAGGCATAAACATGCCTGTAACTCTTGGGTAAGCAACAATGAGCACTTTACTCACTGCACAATCTTTACGTGTTGATACGGCGTTTGGCACGCTATTCGACTCCCTCTCCTTTACGCTGAAAAAAGGCGACCGTATTGGCCTGCTGGGCGACAACGGCTGCGGCAAAAGTACGTTGCTGAAGGTGTTGGACGGCACAGACTCCCCTGCTGCCGGAACCGTCGCATTGGCCGGATACTGTCTGATGGCGCGCGTTGAGCAACACCTGCCAGAAGCCATTTATCCCCTGACCATGCTGGATGCCGTGCTGGCGTAACTGCCCGCGACTGAACGCGAGAGTCTGCACTGGAAAGCTGAAACGCTGCTGGCGGGTATGGGCTTTACACCGCAGGACATGGCCTTAACGTCGGCAACGCTGAGCGGCGGGCAGCACACGCGTCTCCTGCTGGCGCGGGCGCTGATCGGCGATCCAGATCTGTTACTGCTGGACGAACCGAGTAACCACCTCGATTTGCCGACCCTGCTCTGGCTGGAACAGTTTTTACAGAACTGGTCCGGCAGCTTTGTGCTGGTCTCACACGACAGGCAACTATTGGATGCCGTCACCAACGGCAGCTGGATCCTGCGCGATAAGATGTTGCACTACTTCGCCCTTCCCTGCACCGCCGCGCGTCAGGCGCTGGTAGCCAAAGACGAAAGTGATGCGCTGCGGCATAAGGCGGAGCAAAAGGAGATTGACCGCGTAACCGCCAGTGCCAGACGGCTGGCCACCTGGGGCAAGGTCTACGATAACGAAGATCTGGCCCGCAAAGCCAAACAGATGGAAAAGCAGGTCGAACGGCTTAAGGAGAGTCAGACAGAGCTCACCGCAGGCAGTCCGTGGACATTAACCCTGCGCGGTGACGCCCTGCGGGCAGACCGGCTACTGGAGATGGAAAACCTAAGCGTAGCGCCTGAGCCTGGCCTGTCTGAGCTGTTTCACGTCGACATTGCGCGGCTTAGAAGTGGCGATCGCGTGGCTATCGTCGGGCGTAATGGCTGCGGCAAATCATCACTGATGAAGCTTATCTGGCGGCATTTCTCAGGTGTACCTTCAGAGACTGGCCTGAAACTTCATCCTCGCGTGTCGCCAGGCTATTACGATCAGACGCTGAATCAGCTTTCGGAGGAGGCAACAATCTTTGACGCGCTGGAGCCTTTCGCGCCAGATCCGCAGACCCGTAAAATGGCCCTCATCAGTGCCGGGTTCCCGTGGGCGCGACACGGACAAAAAGTCAGTACGCTGAGCGGTGGGGAACGTTCGCGCCTGCTGTTCATCGGCCTGACGCTTGCTCGCTATAGCCTTCTGATGCTGGATGAGCCAACCAACCACCTGGACATGGAAGGCAAAGAGGCGCTGGCGGAAACACTGCAACAGTTTGAAGGCGGAGTGCTGCTGGTGAGCCACGATCGTCAGTTAATTAGCCAGAGTTGTAACCGCTACTGGCTGATTGAGGACGGCAGGCTTAGCGAATGGCACGATGCGGAGGCGGTGTTTGAGCGCCTGCGTGCGGGCACCGGTCCGGTGGTGCCTGAGGCGTCGAAGACTGCATCGAAGGCACCACCTTCAGCGTCTGACGATCTGCTCGAACGCCTGGTTGCCCTGGAAATGCTGCTGGAAGAGGATTTGGCGCGCAAGCCAAAACACCAAAAACCGCAGTTGCAGGCGCAATGGCGAAGAGAGATTGAGGAGATAGAAGCCCAACTATAAATCTGTACCCGGCGGTCGTTACGCCGGGTTTTTTACGTTAGCGTTTTCCCCTACTGATTATTAGAGGATCACCGTATTCTTAATCTGAAACTGAATTAATTGATGACATTATGTTGCGGTTGCCTTGCATTACAGCGCCAAAGTATTAATCCTTAATGGGTATTACACCTGCTATGCAGATACTCATTAGTAAAAGGAGAAACACATGAAGGCTGCTGTTGTCACTCAGGATCATCAGGTTAACGTTACAGAGAAAACCTTACGCGCGCTCAAACATGGTGAAGCGCTGCTGAAGATGGAGTGCTGTGGCGTTTGCCATACCGATCTCCATGTTAAAAATGGCGATTTTGGCGACAAAACCGGGGTGATCCTCGGCCATGAAGGGATTGGTATTGTCAAAGAGATTGGTCCGGGCGTCACGTCACTGAAAGTTGGCGATCGTGCAAGCGTGGCGTGGTTCTTCGAAGGCTGTGGCCACTGTGAATATTGTAATACCGGCAACGAAACTCTGTGCCGTGACGTAAAAAACGCGGGTTACTCCGTCGACGGCGGCATGGCGGAAGAGTGCATCGTGACCGCGGATTACGCGGTTAAAGTCCCGGAGGGTCTGGACTCTGCGGCGGCCAGCAGCATCACCTGCGCCGGTGTCACCACCTACAAAGCGGTAAAAGTCTCTGAGATCAAACCCGGCCAGTGGATTGCGATCTATGGCCTGGGCGGTCTGGGCAACCTCGCACTGCAATACGCCAAAAATGTCTTTAATGCGAAAGTTATCGCCATTGACGTGAATGACGAGCAGTTGAAGCTCGCTGCCAGCATGGGCGCAGACTTAACCGTGAACTCCCGCAGTGAAGATGCGGCAAAAGTGATTCAGGAGAAAACCGGCGGCGCACATGCGGCAGTGGTGACGGCGGTAGCGAAAGCGGCCTTCAACTCTGCCGTTGACGCGGTTCGCGCCGGAGGCCGCGTGGTGGCTGTTGGCCTGCCGCCGGAAGCGATGAGCCTGGATATTCCACGTCTGGTCCTGGATGGGATTCAGGTGGTGGGCTCTCTGGTGGGTACTCGTCAGGATCTGCTCGAAGCCTTCCAGTTTGCGGCTGAAGGTAAGGTGGTTCCGAAAGTCACGATGCGCCCACTGGAAGATATCAACGCCATCTTTAAAGAGATGGAACAGGGCCAGATCCGTGGCCGTATGGTGATTGATTTACGTTCTTAAACGCGGTGGCCGGGTAGCGGGTTTGCCCTGCCCGGCCTGTCACGTAGACGAACGGCGATCGGAAATCCACTCCTGAACCTCGATCTGGAACGTGTCCGGCGCTTTTCGATACATCTTCCGCGCCAGATCCAGGATGGTATGGCGTCCTAACTCCTCTTCCATCCGCTGCTGCGCGCTGTCCATAACCGATCGCACCCCGCATGGTCCGTCACAGACCCAGGCCGGTGGCGTTTCATCAAATACCGCCAGGCGCTGACGCACTTCCCGACATTCGAACATATTCTTATCGCCGTCGATGGCGTGCGCCACGTCCAGCACGCTGATCAGCTCTGCCGGACGCGCCAGCCGGAATCCTCCCCCCTTGCCTTCGGTGCTGATAACCAGCCCCGCGCGTGACAAACGAGTGAAAATCTTCCCAAGATAGTCGTACGGTACGCCCTGCAAGGCCGCCATCTCCCGGACGCTCATCTCACGCTCATTGCCTTTTGCATCCACCATACACATCAGGCTATGAATGCCATATTCCACACCAGAACTGTAAAACGCCATGGCTCACTCCGGGTCATTGTTCGCTGCATTATAACGAATTTTAACTCAGAAAGAAGTTGTCGCAGTTAACTCCGACAAGTATAGTGGCAGTTATGTCAGACACACAGCCTGACGAACAAAAGGATCGAGTATGAAAAAGCAGATTTTAATTGTGGGTAGTGGGTTTTCCGGTATGTGGGCTGCGGTCAGCGCCGCGCGTCTTTCTGCTCTGGAAGGTAATAATAGCCTCAGCATTGCCGTGCTGGCCCCGGTGCCGGAACTGCGCGTTCGTCCACGTTTTTATGAAGAGAACGTGTCGACGATGGTCGCGCCACTGACCGAACTGTTTGCTGAGCTGGGTATTGCCTTTATTTCGGGCGAAGCACAACGTATTGATACCTCATCTAAAACCGTTTTGTATCGCGATTCAAACGGCGCCATTGCCGAAGTCAACTGGGAACGTCTGATCCTCGCAACCGGTAGCCAGACTAAACGTCCGCCGATTGCCGGTCTGACTGAATACGCATTTGATATCGACCAACTCGACTCCGCCAGGCTGTTCGAGCAACATCTTGATTCGCTGGTTTCGCGCCCCTCCACCCCAGAACGCAATACCGTGGTCGTGTGTGGCGGCGGTTTTACCGGCATTGAGCTGGCAACGGAACTCCCTGCTCGTCTTCGCACCCGCTTCGGCGTAAATACAAAGACTAAAGTAATCGTAGTTGAAAGGGGTGAAACCATTGGCGGGCGTTACAGCGAGGCGCTGCGTAACACCATTGAAGAAGCAAGCAACGCGCTGGACGTTGAATGGCGTTTAAACAGTGAAATTGAAGCTATTGATGCCAGCGGCGTGACGCTGAAAAACGGAGAGCGCATTGCCAGCGCGACTGTAGTGTGGACGGCAGGTGTAGAACTAACCCCCTCAGCCTGCAAATTGACGGGGAACGCGACACTCAGGGACGCCTTATCGTCACCGACACGTTGCAGGTCCCTGCGCATCCGGAGGTTTACGCGACGGGTGATATGGCGCACGCCAAAACGGACGATGCGGGCAACACGGCACTGATGACCTGCCAGCACGCGATCCAGCTGGGGAAATTCGCCGGACATAACGCAGCTGCCAGCCTGTTAAATCTGGAGCCGTACCCTTACCGTCAGGTGAATTACGTCACCTGTCTGGATCTGGGTGGCTGGGGCGCGGTGTACACCGAGGGCTGGGAACAGCGTGTTAAATCCGTGCGCGAGGAAGGCAAAAAGATCAAAGTCGCCATCACCAACGAACTGATTTACCCGCCAGCAGCAGACAAAGCAGTCGCATTTGCCGCCGCTGACCCGCTGGCGAAATTCGTGTAGTCCCCTCCTGTGCCCGCGACCAGCGGGCAAAGCGTGAAATCAGGCCAGCGCTCCTGCGTTGGCCTGACGCTTTTTGGCACATAAAAAACCGTACATCAACAGAGAGGTCATTGCTGAGAAGGATAAGATCGCTGCCGGAAGCGTGACATAGCTCCAGCTAAAGCCGAGCGTAATCATCATTCCACCGAAATACGCGCCTATTGCGCTGCCGAGGTTAAACGCCATTTGCCCGCCTGCGGCGCCCAGCATCTCGCCGCCTTTCGCATTTTGCAGCAGCAGTATTTGCAGCGGCGCAGAGAGCGCAAACAGCCCGGCGCAGCAGACGAATCCCATTACCAGTGAAGCTGTTTTAAGCTCGCCTAACGCGAACAGTAACAACAGCGAAGCCACAATCACCATGTCGGTGGTGGCAGCAATGCGCAGCGGGCTAAAGCGCGACGACAGCTTGCCGCTGAAGACATTACCCAGCACCATGCCCAGCCCCATCAGCATCATGATCGCGGTCATGACGCCCTCGGAAAAGCCTGACACGTTGACCATAAACGGCTTCACGAAGCTAAACCAGGCAAACACCCCGGCATTGCCAAACATCGTAGCGGCAAAAATCAGCCACGGTTCCGGTTTTTTCAGGAAGTGGAATTGTTCTGTCAGCCGGGTGGTTGTCGTGTCGTGAATGTCTGGCACCCACAGCAGAACAGAGAGGATCACCAGCGCATCAAAGACGGCAATCAAAAAGAAGGTGTAACGCCAGTTAAATTCATGTCCCAGCCACGTCCCGAGCGGGACGCCAAGCAAATTGGCAACGGTCATCCCGGCAATCATCCCTGCTACAGCAACCGTCACCTTACCCGGTGGCGCAATTTTTGACAGGATTATCGCCCCCACACCGAAAATCGCGCCATGCGGGAAACCAGAGATTAAGCGCCCCGCCGCCAGCCCTATGTAGGTGTCAGAGAAGGTAAAGAGCGCGTTACCGACGACGCACATCGCCACCAGAAACAGCAGCGTTGTTTTCAGCGAAAATTTACTGGAGAACAGCGCCACAATCGGCGCGCCGATCACTACGCCAAAAGCGTAAAACGAAATCATATTTCCGGCGGAGGGAATCGAAATGCCCGTATCATGAGCCAGTTCTGTCAGCACGCCCATAATGCCAAATTCAGCCATCCCCAGGCCAAAGGTAGCCAGTGCTAACGAAAAAATTGTTTTTTTCATACCGCGACCACTGTTAAAAAATACGCAGCGTGCATTATTGATTAAACTTGTATGGTGAACCAGTTCAAATCAGCTTTCTGACACATTAATCCATTCATTCAGGCCGATTTCACGCTTAGTACGGCCTCGATCCCGCGACCGGACCCATAGGGAGACCCGCCATGGTCAGTAAGAAGAAAACCCGTGTTGTTGATGATGTCGTTAAAAACGCGCCGCTCAAAACCAAAGCGTACGAGCAAGAGCTTCGCCGCCTCCATGTTGAACTGGTTAAGCTCCAGCAATGGGTGGTCGCCAAAGGGTTAAAGGTCTGTATTGTTTTTGAAGGGCGAGACGGCGCGGGTAAAGGCGGCGCCATCAAAGCCATCACCGAACGCGTCAGCCCCCGGGTGTTTCGCGTTGTTGCGTTACCGGCCCCCACCGATAAAGAGAAAAGTCAGCTCTATTTTCAGCGTTACGTTCCCCATCTGCCCTCTGCCGGTGAAATCGTTATTTTTGACCGGAGCTGGTACAACCGCGCAGGCGTGGAAAGAGTAATGGGTTTCTGTACCGAAGAGCAGGCCGACAAATTTCTTGATGGAACGCCGGTGATGGAAAAAGCGATGGTCGATGCCGGTATCATATTGTTGAAATACTGGCTTGAAGTAACGCCAAAAGAGCAGGAACGCCGCCTGCGCGATCGCATTAATGATGGTCGCAAGATCTGGAAGCTGTCTCCAATGGACATAAAATCTTTCAATCTGTGGGATGAATATACCCTCGCCCGTGATGCGATGTTTAAAGCAACCGACACCGCCTGGGCGCCGTGGTTTGTGGCGCGCTCAGAAGATAAAAAACGGGTTCGGTTGAATATTATTTCGCATCTGCTTTCACAGATTCCCTATAAAGAAATTCACGTTGACAAGGTGGATTTACCGAAACGAAAGATCGGCAAAGTGAAGCCAACAAAATATCCCTTCCGGTATATTGCAGAGCGGTTTTGATATTACTGGAAGACGGCTCGCATAATGTAGATTACCAGGTGAAACAGTATTGTTTTTTGTTGGCTGCGGTTGATAATGACCGCACCAACAAAGGAGAAAACATGAAACCGAACCGCACAGAAAGATGTGCTACGACAGAGCGCCATACGGGGAATAGACCTCGCCCACTCTCTACAGCAGGAGAGCTCAAGCGGCAGCGTCAACAGGATCAAGGATTTATTAAAGCAATGAATGAATTAACGGCCAAAGCCGGGCTATTATCGGATGACCCTTATTTCGGAGGGCTTTGATGTGTTTTCAGTTTGACGTTTACCGCAATCCATCAAACAGAACGTGTGAATATCAACCCTTTTTTATGATTATTCAGCACGATTATTATGACGACTTATCAACGAGACTTATTGTCCCGTTAAGCTATCACAATCATTTAAGAGGATATTCAAACGCTGCAACGCCACTGGTGAACCTTGAATTCCAGACATATTTTCTTAATACAGCCAACATCACACACGTGGAGACAAAAAAACTTAATAATAAGGATTATGTATGTAATCTGCGCAGTGCAAGAAGCAGTGTTCTTGCAGGAATTGATGCGTTAATTACCAATACGTAGCTAAAAGCCGCACAAGCGCAGCGCCGCCGGACAATGCCGACGGCGCGAGGTTTACTTCAACCCTTCCGAACTCTCTTTTTGCGCTTCAAGACGCTCAATGTCGCGGTACCAGCGCGGATGGTGCTTCTGCGCCCAGCGGCGGCTCACCTTCCCTTCAATCATGCCTTTAATCGATCCTTTCACCCAGAATGCCATATACATATGGATCAGAATGGCGTGGATCAGAATAATGGCCGAGGTCGCGTGGATCAGCAGCGCATAACGCACCACCTGAATCGGGAAATAGTGCGCAAAATACGGACGCCAGATGATCACCCCGGTCACCAGCAGCACAAAAATCATGCTCATGATGGTCCAGAACATCATCTTCTGCCCGGCGTTATATTTGCCCACCTTCGCGACTTTATGCTCGTTGCCTTTCAGAACCTCAACAATCCCTTTTAGCCACGGAATATCCTGCTTGTCAGGGATGTTGTGATGAACGAAACGCACAAACATAAACATCAGCACCACGAAAATCAGTACGCCGAAGAACGGATGCAGAATGCGCCCCATCTGTGGTGTCCCGAAGGTTTCCGTTAGCCACTGTAGCGTCGGGAAGAAGAACGAAATGCCGGATACCGCCACCAGGAAGAAGCAGATGACCACCGTCCAGTGACAGGCGCGATCGACAAATTTTGTGCGCACTATCATTTTCGACTTACTCATGATGCTCCTCCTCGTCGTCATCCACCTCTTTATTCGGCCCGATACCGATGTAGTGATAAATCAGCCCGGCAAAGGTGGCGATAAAGCCCGCCGCTGAGAGCGGCTTAAGCGCCCCTTTCCAGAGGTTGATTGAGGTATCGATCGCCGGATCCTTCGGCAGATTGTGATACAGCTCCGGCTGGTCATTGTGGTGCAGAACATACATGACGTGCGTACCGCCCACGCCCTGCGGGTTATAAATCCCGGCCTTGTCATAGCCGCGCGCTTTGAGCTTATCCACCCGCTGCTGTGCCACTTCCAGCATCTCTTTTTTGGTGCCGAAGTGGATAGCCCCGGTAGGACAGGTCTTCACGCAGGCAGGCTCCTGTCCGACGCTGACGCGATCGACACACAGCGTGCATTTATAGACCCGGTTATCTTCTTTATTGAGGCGCGGGATATTAAACGGACAGCCTGCGATGCAGTAGCCGCAGCCGATACAGTTATCCTGCTGGAAGTCGACGATCCCGTTGGCGTACTGAATAATTGCACCGGCAGACGGGCATGCCTTCAGGCAGCCCGGATCTTCACAGTGCATACAACCGTCTTTACGGATTAGCCACTCCAGCTTGCCGTTCTGGTCGGTTTCGCTAAAGCGCATCACCGTCCAGGACTTGGCGCTCAGATCAGCCGGGTTATCGTAAACGCCAACGCAGTGCCCCACCTCGTCGCGGATATCGTTCCACTCCGAGCAGGCCACCTGGCAGGCCTTACAGCCCACACAGGAGGAGACATCGATCAGCTTGGCGACTTCTGCCTTGTAGTCCCGCGCGCGAGGCGCGGGCGTTATCGGATTGGTCGCGGAGCGTTTAATAATGTCTTGTGTTTCCATCGCCATTTAATCGCTCCTTACGCTTTCTCGATGTTGACCAGAAACGCTTTATACTCCGGCGTTTGCGAGTTGGAATCGCCGACGTTTGGCGTCAGGGTATTGGCGATGTAACCTTTCTGCGCCACCCCTTCAAAGCCCCAGTGCAGCGGGATGCCGACGGTTTCTACCTGCTGGCCGTGTACGTTCAGACTTTGCAGACGACGGGTGACCACCGCTACCGCGCGAATAAAGCCGCGCTTGCTGCTCACCGTCACGCGATCGCCATTGGCAATGCCTTTCGCCTTCGCCAGCGTTTCGCTTATCTCCACAAACTGTTCCGGCTGCGCGATGGCGTTAAGCCGCGCATGTTTGGTCCAGGTATGGAAATGCTCGGTCAGGCGGTAGGTAGTTCCGACATACGGGAACTTGTCCTTTTTACCTAAACGCAGCACGTCATCTTCATAGATACGCACTACCGGGCTGGAAACTACGTTCGGGTGCAGCGGGTTAGTGCCGAGCGGCGTTTCCATCGGCTCGTAATGTTCCGGGAACGGCCCTTCCGCCAGCTTGTCGATGGCAAACAGACGTCCCAGCCCTTCCGGCTGCATGATAAACGGCCCGGTGTTGCTGCCCGGCGCGGCGGTGTTGAAGTCCGGGATATCGTTCCCCGTCCACTTCGTGCCGTTCCACTCGATCAGCATGCGTTTCGGATCCCACGGCTTACCGTTCACGTCTGCGGAGGCACGGTTGTACAGTACGCGGCGGTTTAACGGCCACGCCCATGCCCAGCCCAGGGTGTTACCCAGGCCTGACGGATCGGCGTTATCACGGTTGGCCATCTGGTTACCCTGCTCCGTCCAGCTGCCGGTGTAGATCCAGCAGGACGAGGCCGTGCTGCCGTCGTCACGCAACAGCGCGAAGCTATTGAGCAACTGGCCTTTCTTCGCCACCAGATTGCCGTTGGCATCGTACAGGTCGGCCAGCGCCACGCCGTTGTTCTCTTTTGCCACCTCTTCGGACTCAGGATGATCCGGCTGCTTGTAGTTCCAGCTCATCTTCAGCAGCGGCTCAGCGCCTTTGCCGCCTTCGGTGCGGTACATCTCGCGCAGACGATGGTAAATACCGGCCAGAATTTCGCCGTCATTACGCGCTTCACCCGGCGCATCCTGACCTTTCCAGTGCCACTGTAGCCAGCGGCCAGAGTTGGCAATAGAACCGTCCTCTTCCGCAAAGCAGGTCGATGGCAGGCGGAACACTTCAGTCTGAATGGATGCCGGATCAACATCGTTAGACTCGCCGTGGTTCTGCCAGAACGTAGACGTTTCGGTGACCAGCGGATCGATAACCACCATGTACTTCAGCTTGCTCAGGCTGCGAACGACTTTGTTTTTATCCGGGAATGACGCCACCGGGTTAAAGCCCTGGCAGATATACCCCGTGACGTCGCCCTTATCCATCATGTTGAAATACTTGATGACATCGTAAGCCTGATCCCATTTCGGCAACCACTCAAAGCCCCAGTCATTCTCTTTCTGCGCCGCATCGCCGTAGAACGATTTCATCAGACTGACGGCAAACTTCGGATAGTTACTCCAGTAGTTCACCTGGTCCGGACGCGTCGCTTTTGGCGTATTGGCGTCAAGCCAGCTTTGCCAGTCGGTCTGCTTCTCCGACGGCAGGGTCAGGTAACCCGGCAGGCTGGTCGACAGCAGGCCGAGATCGGTTAAGCCCTGAATGTTGGAGTGTCCGCGCAGGGCGTTCACACCACCACCGGCCATCCCCATGTTGCCGAGCAGCAGCTGGATCATCGCCATGGTACGGATGTTCTGCGCGCCCACGGTATGCTGCGTCCAGCCCAGCGCGTACAGGAAGGTGGTTGTTCTGTCGGCGGCACTGGTGGAGGCCAGCACTTCACATACTTTCAGGAAGTCTGCTTTCGGCGTACCGCAGATGTTTTCCACCACGTCTGGCGTATAACGGGAAACATGCTGTTTCAGCAAGTTCCACACGCAGCGCGGATCGGTCAGGGTCTCATCGCGTTTCGCGTAGCCGTTTTCGTCGAACTGATAGTTCCAGGACGATTTATCGTACTGACGTTTCTCTGCGTCATAGCCGCTGAACAGGCCATCTTCGAAGGCGAAATCTTCCCGCACCAGCAGGCCGGCATTGGTGTAATGCTTAACGTATTCCGCGTTAATCTTATTGTTTTCGATCAGGTACAACAGCACGCCGGAAAGGAACGTAATATCCGTACCGGAGCGGATCGGCGCATAAATATCAGCCACCGATGCCGTACGCGTAAAGCGTGGATCGACGACAATCAGCGTCGCATCGTTGTTGTTTTTCGCTTCCATCGCCCAGCGGAATCCCACCGGATGGGCTTCAGCGGCGTTACCGCCCATCACCACCACGACGTTTGCGTTTTTGATATCAACCCAGTGGTTGGTCATCGCACCGCGACCAAATGTTGGAGCAAGACTTGCTACCGTTGGTCCGTGTCAGACGCGCGCCTGGTTATCAACCGCCAGCATGCCGAGGGAGCGCACAAATTTTTGCGTCAGCATGCCGGTCTCATTACTTGCCGCAGATGCACACAGCATCCCGGTGGAGGTCCAGCGGTTTACCGTAACGCCCTGCTCGTTCTTTTCAATAAAGTTGGCGTCGCGATCCGCTTTCATCAGTTTTGCAATACGTGAGAAGGCCTCGTCCCAGGAGATGCGCTGCCATTTATCAGAGCCCGGCGCACGATATTCCGGATAGCGCAGACGGTTTTCACTGTGGACGTAGTCCAGCAGCCCCGCCCCTTTCGGGCAAAGCGCCCCGCGGCTCACCGGATGGTCCGGGTCCCCTTCAATATGATAAATCGCTTCTTTGGCGTTCTTCGCGCCATCACCCAGGCTATACATTAATAGCCCACAACCCACGGAGCAGTATGTGCAGGTGTTACGGATCTCTTTCGCGCGCAGCAGTTTATAGTTGCGTGCCTGAGCCAGCGCCATTTTGGGAGCGAATCCCAGCATTGCGGCTGTTGTTCCGGCCATACCGCCCGCGCAGATTTTAAAAAATTGTCTGCGGCTGACGTCCATTGCTGTCCTCGTTATCTGATAAGACTTCGCGCCGCAAACTAACAGCAAAGCCCCTGTTTTATTTGCGTCAAATCAAGGTCGCCGAACTTCGCCCCCTTAATAGTCACCGCCGGTATGATTTATTACTCCTTTCGGGTTAACCGCGAAACAGAAAATTCGCCTGGTGAATGGGTTAGATGCTATAAGTTTACCCTTTGATTTTTATGAGACTGGCAGGGTAATGGACAGAAAAAGAGCAACGCTGATTGGCCTGGTGGCCATACTGCTGTGGAGCACCATGGTGGGTCTCATCCGCAGCGTCAGTGAGGGACTTGGCCCGGTGGGGGGCGCAGCGATGATCTACACCGTCAGCGGATTATTGTGTCTGGCGACGGTAGGTTTCCCTGATATTAAACGGTTTTCGAAAGGCTATCTCATTGCGGGCAGCGTCCTGTTTGTCAGCTATGAAATGTGCCTTGCCCTGTCGCTTGGCTTTGCCGCGACGCGCTCGCAGGCAATTGAGGTGGGCATGGTCAATTATCTCTGGCCAAGCCTGACGATTGTGTTCGCCATTTTGTTCAACGGTCAAAAATCCACCCTGTGGGTGATCCCCGGCTTAGCGATCTCCCTGTTGGGCGTGGGCTGGGTCTTAGGCGGCGAAAACGGGCTACACGTTCACGACATCATGCTAAACATCGTTTCCAGCCCGCTGAGCTACGGGCTGGCATTTGCCGGTGCCTTTATCTGGGCCGCCTACTGCACCGTCACCAGCAGGTATGCCAGAGGGCAAAATGGCATTACTCTTTTCGTCCTGCTGACCGCCCTGAGCCTGTGGGTCAAATATGCCGTCAGCGATCAGCCCGAAATGGTATTCAGCGTGCCGGTAGTCGTGAAACTGTTGATGTGTGGTGTTGCCCTTGGCTTTGGCTACGCCGCCTGGAACATTGGGATCCTCCACGGTAACGTCACGGTGCTTGCGGCCGTCTCCTACTTCACCCCGGTACTCTCTGCCGCGCTGGCGGCTATTATGCTGAGCTCTCCGCTTTCATTCTCATTCTGGCAAGGGGCATTAATGGTTTGCGCAGGATCATTACTTTGCTGGTATGCCACCCGCAAATAGCATTTTTATTTTTACCGGGCACGAATTATGCCCGGTAAAAATTAACATTATTTTAATATGTGATCACAGTAAAGAATATTATTTATAACATTCGTGTGTATTTCTATTTCTGTATAGAGTATTCACACAAAGTCAGATCCGTTGTGGAAATTGACATAAACTGACAACGCAGGTAATTAATTCAACCCCAATATTCCCGCACTATATAGCACATAGTGCAATAGTTTATTTCTGGATGTTTCTTTTAAAAAGTAGTTGCTGGCTTCCGGACAAATCCACAAACCACTGTTTTAAAAGTCAATAACGCGCCCCATTCCTTGAGATTATCTGCCAAGCCCTTTTATCTCCCTCTAAAAACAAAAACGCATGGCAACTATTTCCAGCCTTATTATCGTGTTTTGTTAATAATCAATTTATGTATATAAATTAACCTTATTAAGCGATTTAAGGGAAATTTATCGGATCAGGATCACACTAATTGAAATTATCTTTAATATTTTGAAACTTATTATTGAAAGCAGTCTACGGAATTTTAAAAATAGTCTGCCATTGACGATAAGCCTCGTTTAAAAATCGCTCAGGTGGCTTGACCTGCCCCCACGATTAGATACAACACTCAGTTAGTAACGTCGGAATCTTCATTCTCAGAATGACCCTTTCTCCAGCCCGCTGCAAATTCAGACGGTGTCTGATAATTCAGCGTGGAGTGCGGGC